>NZ_JAQSEA010000147.1 GCF_029946185.1 Prosthecobacter sp. | reverse complement strand
CACGATGACGGGACGCTGGAAGTGGGCGGCGCTGTCCAGATGCGCGGCGAGATTTTCCAAGCCACGGCTGAGGGCAGCGGTGTCGGTCTGAGTGAGCTGGTCCAGCGGCACGCCGCCGTGCATCTTGAGGGCACGCACGGTGGCCACGATGACGATGGCCGCAGGCGCGAGGCCGCTTTGACGGCACTTGATGTGCATGAATTTTTCCCCGCCGAGATCGAAGGCGAATCCGGCCTCTGTGACTGCGTAGTCGGCGTGGGCGAGCGCCATGCGGGTGGCGAGCACGGAATTGCAGCCGTGGGCGATGTTGGCAAAGGGTCCGCCGTGCAGGAAGGCGGGTACGCCTTCGACGCTTTGCACGAGATTGGGCGGCAGGGCCTCGCGCAGCAGGGCCAGCATGGCACCTGTGACGCGGAACTCCTTGGCATAGACGGGATCGCCCTCGGCGGTGAAGCCGACGACGATGCGTTCGAGACGACGGCGTAAATCCGGCAGTGATTCGGCGAGGCACATGATGGCCATGATCTCGGAGGCGGCGGTGATGTCGAAGCCGGTGGCGCGTTCGGTCGGCTTGCCGACGGCGGTGCGCACGCTGCGCAGGGCGCGGTCGTTCATGTCCATGACACGCTTCCACAGCACGCGCTCAGGAGAGAGCCGCGCCTCGCCGAGGAAGAGCTGATTGTCGATCACGGCGGAGAGCAGGTTGTGCGCGCAGGTGATGGCATGGAAGTCGCCGGTGAAGTGCAGATTGATGGAATGCGCGGGCAGGACGGTGCTTTTGCCGCCGCCGGTGGCGCCGCCTTTGCGGCCAAACACCGGACCCATGGATGGCTGGCGGAGCGCGAGGGCGGCGCTTTGCCCGATTTTCTTCAATCCCTGGGCGAGGCCAATGGAGACGGTCGTTTTCCCCTCTCCTGCCGGTGTAGGGGTGATGGCGGAGACGAGGATGAGTTTGCCACGCTGCGGTTTATCGTGCAGGGCCTTGAGACTGACCTTGGCCATGTGGCGGCCATGTAGAATGAGGTGCTCAGGCGCAATGCCTAGGTCGGCGGCGATGGGGGAGATGTCCGGATGCATGCGGGAAGGAGGTGCGCAGAATGGCAAGGCCAGCGATGAAGCAAAGGCTTTTCCAAGAGCAAAAATTTCGAGGGCTCCTCCCAGCCACCCGCTGCGTAGAAGGAGTGAGGCTCAGAAGCGACACAAGCGCCGGGAGTCATGCCGATGATATAAGCGGCAGGTTGCCACGTCTTCATCGCCCGTCTCCCCCTATGAAATCAACTTTTCGCATCCTGATCGCAGCCACCTTCGCACTGGGAGCCAAGTGGCTGGTCGCGCAAGTGGCGACAACGGGCGAAAAGAAGACCGGCATCGAAGTGCGGCTGGCACAGGCGCTCAAACTTTACCCCGAAGCGGATGCGGACAAGAACGGTGCGCTCTCAGTGGAAGAGGCGCTGAAATATCTGGAGGCGCACCCGGAGCTGAAGGCGCTGCTGGCCAGCAAATCCAAGTCGAAGGGTGCCAATACCAGCCAGCCCGGGGAATTTACCACACCTGCGGCGCTCGGTTTGCCCGCCGGACCGCGAGTGTTTGTGTGTGCTCACAGCTTCATGATTTTCACCGCCAGCATGCTGCCGAAGATGGTGGAGGCGGCGGGCATAGGCTATGAGGATGCGGGGAGGCAGATGATTGGTGGCTCGCGGACGCTGCAGCACTGGGAGATGCCGGATGAGAACAATCTCGCGAAGAAGGCACTGCGCGGAGGCAGTGTGGATGTGCTGACGGTCTCGCCACACATGCTGCTGCCGGATGAGGGCATCGACAACTTCACCAAGCTGGGTCTGGAGAAGAATCCGAAACTGCGTGTGCTGGTACAGGCGTCATGGCCGGCACGGGATGGCAATCTGACGGGTGAATTTCATAACGCCATGCGCAATGACGCCACGCTGGAAAGCCTGCGGAAGCTGCACGACATGCAGCGCGAGCAATGGCTCAAACAACTCGAAGCCCAGGTGACTGCGCTCAACGCGGCGGTGGGCAAGGAGGCGGTCTGCATTGTCCCGGTCACTGATGCGGTGTTTGCGCTGCGGGAGCGTGTGATCGAAGGCAAAGCGCCGGGCATCACGAAGCAGGCGGATTTGTTCAAGGACGATCTCGGGCACCCGATGCCGGCGCTGTCTGTGCTGGTGACCTACTGCCACTTCGGGGCGATCTATCAGCGCACGCCGGTTGGCCTGCCGGTGCCAGCAGCTTTAAAGGACGTGCCACAGGCGGCTGAACTCAATGCGCTGCTGCAAGAGCTGGCCTGGGATGCGGTGACGCATTATCCGATGAGCGGGGTGAAGGCGGTGGCGCTGCGGTAGGCGACGAAGTTGGTTTATCAGGTGGCGCGCAAGCAAAAGCCGGTCCGACTCGTTTTGTGCGCATGAAACGGCTCACACTTTTTCTTGCTCTCGTCATCGGAGCTGCCCATGCGGAAAGCGCCGGCACAAGTCCGCCCGAGTTTTTCGCCCATGACTCACGCAGCTTTTCACAAGTAGCGAAGGCCACGGTGATCACCGAGCTTTCGAAGATGGAGCCCGCAGACGCGCTGATCACAGGGAAGCGGCAGAAAGGGAAATGGAAGATGATTCCCTTCACCACGGCGGAGATGAAAGGGACGGCGCTGTCGATCTACAGCAGCACGAATCCGCCAGTGGTCAAGCTGCCGCTGGCGGAGCGTGGCTGGCATGCGGTGTATGTGGGTCTGGCGACGACTTCGGGGGGATTCAACATTGGCGGCAATGGCATCAAGGCAAAGCTGAGCGATGAGCCGGTGTTCAAGCGCATGGCGAACAATCTGGCGCTGATGAAGAACCGCCGTGCGGTGATTCAGGAGTGCTACCTCATGGTGGCGAATTTAAACGGACAGGCGCTGGAGATCGCGCCGATGCCGGGACTGCCGGCGACGGTTTGCTATGTAAAGGTGGTGCCGCTGACAGAGGCTGAGGTGGCGGGGAGCCAGGCCAAATCGAAGCATCGAACTTCCATCGCCACGTTTGATGGACATAGCTGGATCTGGCCGTTCAAGCCGACGACGGCGGAGGAACTGGCGGAGGAATTTCGTGGCTTTGAAAGCACGGACATTGGCAAGTGGTGGTTTCAGGTGACCGGGGCTGACCTGGTGTGCTATCCGAGCAAGGTCGGCACCTATGCGGGCGAAGGAACCGTTGATTTTCCCAACGGCACTTATGCGATCTACACCAAGTCGCTGGAGACGCTGTTCAAGAAAGGGGTCCATCCGCTGAAGGTGGCGCGCGATGCGGCGAAGGCGCAGGGTGCGGAGTTTCATGTGATGCTGCGGCCTGCGGGCTGGGTGGGATCGATGCCGTATGAGGAGACTTTCAACAGCAAGTTTTTCTACGCGCATCCCGAGTGGCGCTGTTTTGACCGCGATGGCACGCCGACGTTTTTCATGAGCTATGCCAACCCCGAAGTGAGGAAGCATTTGATCGAGGTCTTCCGTGAAACGCTGGAGCTGCAGCCGGAGGGCGTGGGCTTTGTGTTTAATCGCGGCATGCCGCTGATGCTGTGGGAGGATGCGTTTTGCGAACGCTTCAAAGCGATGCACAACGCTGATGCCAAAGCCGTGGAGGACGATGATCCGCGCATCCACGCGACGCGTGCGGCGATCATGACTGACTTCATGACGGAGGTGCGTGCGCTGCTGGATGAAACGGCGGCGAAGCAGGGCCGCAAAGAGCGCTATAAGATTTCGCTCGGCACCTTTGCGAAGGAGAAGGACAACCAGCGCTGGGGGCTTGATCTGCCGAACTGGATTCAGCGCGGGCTTGTCGATGATCTGGCGACGACGTGGTTTGCGTATCATACGTCATTTGAAAAGACGCCTGGGAAGATCGACATGGACTACTATCGGCGCATTACGAAGGGCACGAAGACGAAGGCCTACCCGATGGTGATCGCCTGGAAAACGGGCAAGCCGAAGGAGCTGTGCAAGCAGGCTGCGGGCTATCTTGCCGCAGGAGACCCGGGCGTCGCGATCTGGGACCCGCAGGTGATGAAGGGCTGGCCGGACAACTCCCCCGGGAATGTGTTTGATGTGCTGGGCAAGCTCGGACATCGCGATGATCTGCTGCGCTGGGCCAAGAACGGGGTGCCTGAACCGTTGACGATTCCGCTAACGCGACTGGATGAGAACTACTTCAGCCGCTGGTTTCCGAACACGGGATTTTGATCTCTTGCTTGGCGTGTCTGCCGGACTCGAATGGCACGCGGTTAAGGGGGATCGTGGGTTTTGGGGCTGGCGGCACGCTCTGCGCGCGGCGGGGCTCATTGCAGACGCTGCTGGCAGGCAGGGCATGTAACGAAGCTCTGGGTTTGCTTTCCGGTCGTGTGCTGCTGACCCAGGGGAGCACTCGCTCAAGCTCGGCACCCCTGGGCTATATTACGGAAGGCCGTTGGCCTTCAAGACCAGGACGTCTGACTTTTATGCAAGTCTCAAAAATTGAGTGCCTTTCATGGCTGACTCATTGTAATCTCGTTTTTATGATCACCTCACGCCGCGCCTTTCTTCGCACTGCCAGCCTTGCTCCGTTCAGCCTGTGGATTCCGCAGGTTTTTGCGGAGGAGACGAGCCTGCAACTGGCGCGCAGCACGCCGGAGGCGCAGGGTGTTGCTGCCAAGGGGATACTGGATTTCATCGATGCCGTCGAGCGTGAGAAGTTTGAACTGCACAGCTTTATGATGCTGCGGCATGGCAAGGTGATCGCGGAAGGGTGGTGGAAACCGTATGGGCCGGAGTTCGTGCATACGATGTACTCGATGAGCAAGAGCTTCACCTCCACGGCGGTGGGATTTGCGGTGACCGAAGGGAAGCTGAACGTGGAGGACAAGGTGGTGTCGTTTTTTGCGGATGATCTGCCGGCGACGATCAGCGAGAACCTGGCGGCCATGCGGGTGAAGGATCTGCTGACGATGTCCACCGGCCATGAGAAGGAGCCGACGCAGGTGTGCGTGAAATCTGAGGACTGGGCGCGGACGTTTCTGGCGCAGAACATTGCGCACAAGCCGGGGACGCAGTTCATGTACAACAGCGTCGCCACGTACATGTGCTCCGCCATTGTGCAGCGGCTCACGCACCAGACGGTGCTGGATTATCTGACGCCGCGTTTACTTGCGCCGCTGGGGATCAAAGGCATGAAGTGGGAGACCTGCCCGCATGGGATCAACACGGGTGGCTGGGGGCTGAGCATTCAGACGGAGGGGCTTGCGAAATTTGGCCAGTTCCTGCTGCAAAAGGGCATGTGGAACGGTGAACAACTGCTGCCTGCGGCGTGGGTGGAGGAGGCGACTCGTTTTCATATTCAGCAACCGGGCGGAGACAAGAAGGACCGGCCCAAGGCGCAGAACGACTGGCTGCAGGGCTATGGCTACCAATTCTGGCGCTGCCAGGGCAGCGGCTTCCGTGGCGATGGGGCGTTTGGTCAGTTCACGATTGTGCTGCCAGAGCAGGAGGCGGTGATCGTGATGACGAGTGAGAACAAGAACATGCAGGGGCAACTGGATCTGGTGTGGAAGCACCTGCTGCCTGCCATAGGTTCCAAAGAGCCACAAGTGGCTGATTTGAGCAGGCTCAAGACGCTGGCGCTCGTGCCGCAGCAGGGCAGCAAGACTTCGCCCGCGGCGGTGAGCAAAAAATTCAAGCTGGAGAGCAATGGTCTCGGACTCAAAGAGGCGTCGTTTGGCTTTGATGACAATGGCTGCACTTTTACTGCGGACAATCATACGATCACCTGCGGGGTCGGAACGTGGCTGCGTGGTGTAGCGACCTTTCCTGGCACGCCGCCGCGTTTGATTTCTGGAGGAATGCCGAAGCAACCTGCGCCATCCAAGATCGCTGCGAGTACGGCGTGGAAGGATGAGCGTACGCTGGTGATGCAATGGCGCTACTATGAGACTCCGCACAGTGATGTGGTGACGTGTGTGTTTGACGGGGACAATGTCACGATCAGTTTCCTCAACAGCATCACCGCGATGAATCCGAAGGCGAAGGATGTGCGTGTGCCGTTGAAGGGACGAGCATCTGTGTGAACATCGCATGACAAGTGCTCGATTCGGGTCGAGGAGACATCCATTTCATGCAACGATTTACCTGTGAGTGCGGCAATGCGCTTTTCTTCGGCAGCTCACGCTGTTTGAAGTGCAGCAGCGATGTGGGATATGATCCGCAACTAGGTGCGATGAAGCGCGTACGAGCCGACAGCACCATGAAGCGCTGCCAAAATGGCGTGAAACACAACGTCTGCAACTGGCTGCTGCCTGCCAGCGCCACTGCAGTGCTTTGCCTTGCCTGCCGAATGAACCGTACGATCCCCGATCTAAGCGCGGACCGGAACCGCATGCTCTGGGCGCGCATGGAGATGGCAAAGCGGCGGCTGATCTACACCCTGCTGCGACTTGGCATCGGCCTGCCCTCGAAGAAGGATGATCCCAAGGACGGGCTGGCTTTTGACATCGTCAGCACGCTGTCCAACCCGACGGTAACGACGGGCCATCTCAATGGGGTGATCACGGTGAACCTTGAAGAGGCGGATGACAGCTACCGCCAGTTCAACCGGCAGCAACTCGGTGAAAGCAGCCGCACCTTGCTGGGGCATTTCCGCCATGAAAGTGCACACTACCTCTGGCAGAGGCAACTGTCGGAACTGGGTTGGGATGATCCCCTGCGGCTCGCGTTTCGTGAACGCTTCGGGGATGAGTGGATCGACTACGCGGCGGCGCTCGGCACCTATTATCAAAATGGTGCTCCAGGGGATTGGGGGCAGAATTACATCACGGCGTATGCGTCCTCGCATCCGTGGGAGGACTGGGCGGAGACGTGGGCTCATTATTTGCAAATCATTGACGGACTGGAGACCTGCGAGAGCCTGGGCATCCAGGTGCAGTTCATCGCGCTGCCGCTCGTCATTCTGCCGGTGGAGTCGGGAGAACTGCCGGCCATGCTGTCTTCCAGCTCCGCTGAGGATGGGGAATTTCTCGCCTGGTTGCAGCGCTGGATGTGCCTTTCCACGGTGCTTAACGAGATCGCATCCAGCCTTGGTGAACCGTCGCTGTACCCCTTTGTGATTTCGGTGAAAGCCGCCCAGAAGCTGCGGCTGGCGCATCATTATGCGCAGGTCTGGGGACTGGGATGCAGGAAAACCGGCGAGGCGTGAGGATGGGTTCTAGACGGTTTCGCTGAGAACCTGCCGTAGCGCTGTCAGAATGGTCTGGGCGGTGAAGGGCTTGGGTAGAAAGTGCTTCACCCCCATGCCGGTGGCGCGGGCAGCACTGCCATCGTTGGTGAGGCCACTGGCGGCGATGATTTTGACAGCGGGATTGAGCCGTTGGAGCACCTGGATGGTGGCCTGGCCACCCATGACGGGCATCATCATGTCTGTCACCACAACGTCGATGGCCGTGCGATGGATGGAATAAAGCGCCACCGCCTCAGTACCGTCCGCTGCGGTCAGCACACGGTAGCCGTACGTTTCCAGCGTCTGCTGGGTGATGGTGCGAACAGATTCTTCATCATCCACGATGAGGATCATCTCGCCCTTGCCGCGTGAGTGCGTGTCTTCCTGCACTTTCGCAGCCACACCTTCTGGCGCATCCAGGGCAGGAAAGCAGATGCTGAAGGTGGTACCGTTGCCGGGCTCGCTGTACACATTGAGGAAGCCGCCGTGGCTTTTGACGATGGATAACACGGTGGAGAGCCCCAGACCGGTGCCTTTGCCCTGCTCTTTGGTGGTGAAAAAGGGATCAAAAATCTTGTCCACCACCTCCTGGGGGATGCCGGTGCCGGTGTCCGTCACCTGGACCTTGAGGTACCGCCCCGGGACGGAGCCGGGGTTCATGCCGGCGTAGTTTTCGTCCACTTGCAGGCTGGTGGCGTTGACGGTGAGCATGCCGCCATTGGGCATGGCATCGCGGGCGTTGACGCAGAGGTTCAGCAGAACCTGATGCACCTGGGTGTGATCCCCTGAAAACAGCGGCAGATCCCGGTCCAGCTCCGCACGAAAGACAATCTCCTTCGGGAAGGTGTCCTGCACGAGGTGCTGCATGTCCTGGATGATATTCCTGACATTGATGACCATGCGCTGGCCTTCCACGCCGCGTGCAAAGGAAAGGATCTGCTTCACCATGTCGGCACCACGCTTGGCGCTGGTTTCGATGGTCGTGAGCACCGACTTGGCGCGTTCATCGCGGCTGGTCAGGCGCAGCAACTCAATCGACATGAGGATCGGGGCGAGCACGTTGTTGAGATCGTGGGCGATGCCGCCGGCCAGAGTGCCGATGCTTTCCATGCGCTGGGCGCGAAGGAACTGCTGCTCCATTTTCTTTTTCTCAGTGATGTCGCTGTTGATGGCGAGCACCGACTGCGGCCGGCCCGCATCATCCCGCATCAGCGTCCAGTGCGCCTCGATTAAAATGGTGGCTCCTGATTTGGTGACCTGCTGGATTTCACCGGACCACTCTCCTTTGCTTAAAGCGATGGCAACGGCGGCCTCGTAAGCGGGAAAATCTCGAAACAGGAGATCAGCCGCCTGGCGACCTTTGACCTCTTCAGCAGTCCAGCCGTAGAGGATTTCAGCGCTCTTGTTCCAGTAGGTGATGCCGTGATCGAGGTGCCGCACCAGGATGGCATCGCGAGCCTTGTCGAGCAACGAGGCCTGCTCACGCAGCTGATCACTGGAAAGTTTGCGTTCGGTGATGTCCTGCGCCACACCGACCACGCGGTAAACTTCTCCAGCGGCATTGCGCACGGGAAAGGCGCGGCTGCGCACCCACCGCAGGGATCCATCCGGCCGGATGACGCGGAACTCCTCGTCGTAGGCGCTGTCCGTCGGCCGCATGATGGCTGTCTGCAGCACCCGGGCCTTGTCATCCGGATGGATCGCCTCGTGCCAGTTTTGCGGGGTGTCCTGCAGACTTGCGCAGGAGCGGCCCCAGATCTGCTCATAGGCCGGGCTGATGTAAAGCACCTGCAGCGTTGCGATGTCCCGGATGAAGAAGACTTCCTGAATGTTTTCCGCAATCTGGCGGAAGCGTTCCTCGCTCTCCCGCAGCGCATCCTCGGCCAGCTTGCGCTCGGTGATGTTTTCATGTGCCATGACCACGCGCAGCGGCCCCGCGC
This sequence comes from Prosthecobacter sp., assembly GCF_029946185.1. Taxonomy (GTDB): domain Bacteria; phylum Verrucomicrobiota; class Verrucomicrobiia; order Verrucomicrobiales; family Verrucomicrobiaceae; genus Prosthecobacter. The sequence continues at coordinate 29,056 of NZ_JAQSEA010000147.1, read as the reverse complement.
TGCCGAAATGGGTGATGCGCACGACGAACCAGCGCTGCTCCTGCCGACTGTGACAGGGGTATTCCATGTGGAATTCATGCTGAGTTCCGGCCATGACGGCGCGTATTCCAGCCGCGACCACCGGAGCTTCTTCGGAGAAGGCGCCGGAGGAGGCGTCACAAAGCGTGAGATAGTTGTCACCCACGCCATACTGATGGCCCTTGAAGTCGTTGTCGGCGGCAAAGCGATTCCAGGCGTCATTGACTTCAAGGATGACTCCATGCTCGTCCAAAATTGCGATGTGGGAGGTGAGGGCATTGAGCGCGGACTGCAGGAAACGTTTGGACTCCAGCAAGGCGACGGCGGCTCTCTTGTTCTCGGTGATGTCACGGAAAGTCCAGATTCTGCCATAATACTGGCCGTCGCTGCCGACGACAGGAGAAGAGTAGCGGTCTAGCACCGTGCCATTCTTCAGTTCAACTTCGTCACGACCGACTTCATCCGGGTGGGCATACAGATGCCTGACTCTCTCAATAAACGCTTCAGGGCTGGAGACCATCGACATCACCCACTGGAGCTGGCTTTCATCATCGTTGTTGTCTGCGATTGGCTGGGGGATTTGAAAAATTTCAACCAACCTCTGGTTTTGCAGAATCTGCCTGCCCTGCTGATCCACGACAATGATGCCATCGATGGAGGCTCTTACCTGGGCTTCGAGAAACGCTGTCTTCCAGCGGAGTTCCGCTTCCGCGTGTTTGCGTTCGGTGATGTCCCGGCAGGTGCCGAGCACGCGGAGCGGCCTGCCCTGCAAATCATGAAAGACCTGCCACTGCTCTTCGACGAACTTGATCCGGCCGTCGGGCATCAGGAGCCGGTGTTCGAGCGAGTTTACGGAATGCTGATCGAAGGACTGATTGAAAGCGAGGTCCACCGCCGCGCGGTCGTCTGGATGCACGAGTTCCAAAAAAGACTGGTGCGTCGGCTGATAGAGTTCGGGTTCGATTTCAAAAATGCGATAGGTCTCGGCAGACCAGACCGCATCCAGCGTGGAGAGATCGGTGTCCCAGCTGCCCATCTTGGCCACTGCCTGCGCGGCGGTCAGGTGCGAGCGTTCGACTTTTAATTCGGTCGTCAAATTCCGCAGTTCCTGCTCGTTCAGCTTCTGCGCCTCGGCGGCTTTGACGCGTTCCCGGCGCAACTGCCCCTGAGCCATGGCTTGTCTTACCGCGATGCCGAGCCTGGTAAGGCGGTCTTTGAGCAGGTAATCGGTGGCCCCCAGCCGCATCATTTCCACAGCCACATCTTCGCCGATGGTGCCGGAGATGATGATGAAAGGAATGTCCATGCCGCTGTGCTGGAGCAGCTCCAAGGCATGCGGGCCGTTGAACTCCGGCATGTCATAGTCTGAGAGGATGATGTCGAGGTCGGGCGTCAGCCGCTCCAGAAAGTCCTGCTCCGTTTCGACACGATGCCAGTCGGGATCAAAACCAGCCTGGCGCAGCGCACGCAGCACCAACTCGCTGTCGTTGGGATTGTCTTCCGCCAACAGAACTCGTAACGGCTGGGTCATGCTATTTGTCGAGTTTGGGAGGTTGATTGAGCAGCAGCCAGTACATGCCCAGCTCCTGCACCGCAGCGGTGAAGCCCTCGAAGTTCACCGGCTTGACGATGTAACTGTTGACGCCCAGTTGATAGCTTTTGACGACATCGACCTGCTCCTTGGAGGAGGTGAGGACGACGACGGGAATGTGCTTGGTACGCGGATCGGTTTTGATGCGCTCCAGCACCTCCAGCCCGTCCACTTTGGGCAGTTTTAGATCGAGCAGGATCAGCTTGGGGGTGTCTTCGATCTTCCGCCCGATGTGCTCCCCTTCGCAAAAGATGAAGTCCATCGCCTCGGCCCCATCCCGGGCCACCTGGATATGATTGCCGAGGTTGGCGTTGCGCAGAGCGCGCTGTGTGAGTTCAAGATCTTCGAGGCTGTCCTCGACCAGCAGAATTTCGATGATGTGTGATGTGTTCATGATTGGTTATCTCCTTCAAGGGTGAAATAAAAAGTGGCTCCCTGGTCCACCGCAGCTTCCGCCCAGACCTTGCCGCCATGGCGGTGAATGATGCGCTGAACGATGGCAAGACCGACGCCGGTGCCATCGTAATCCTCAGCACGATGCAGGCGCTGGAATACGCCAAAGAGCTTGTGGGCGTAGCGCATGTCGAAGCCGGTGCCGTTGTCGCGCACGAAATAAGTGGTGGTCGGTGACTCCGGCTTGCAGCCGATTTCGATGACGGCTGATTCGCGCTTCTGGGTGTACTTAATGGCGTTTGAAAGCAGATTGACCCATACCTGCCTTAACAAGGCGGGGTCTCCATAGCAGGGGGATAGCTCGCCGATGCGGAAGTCTATCTGCCGTCCTTCACGCTGGCTGAGCATTTCATCGAAGACTTCCTGTACAAGCTGGGTGACATTGATCGTCCGTTTGCTCAGCGTTGCCCGGCTCAGCCGCGAAAAGCTGAGCAGATCGTCGATCAAACTGCCCATGCGTTGTGCGCCGGTGCGGATGGTCTGCAAATAGCGCAGACCCTCGGCGGGCAGTTGCTGGCCATAGTCCTCCAGCACGGCGCGGGAGAAGCCATCCATCGCGCGGAGAGGTGCCCGAAGATCGTGCGAGACGGAGTAGGAGAAGGATTCCAGCTCTTTGTTAGCGCTTTCAAGCTCCGCGGTGCGCACGATCACGCGCTGCTCCAGTTCTGCATTCAGGCGGAGAACTTCTTCCTCGGCGCGTTTGCGTTCGGTGATGTCCACCCAGGCACCAAACACTGCAGGCTCGCCGGTTTCAGGCACCGTGAACGGCATCTTGATGGTCTGGAGTACACGGGTGTGACCTGACAAATCTGTGTTCAGTTCCTCAGGAATCAATTTCGTGACGCCAGACGCGATGACGGCGCGGTCATCCGCCCGGTATGCCTCCGCCTGCGCCGGGTCTGACACCAAGGCGAAATCGTCTTTCCCCAGAATATCCTCAATGGAGATATTGCGTGTCTCTGCCAGTGCACGGTTGGCGAAGATGTAACGGCCAGCGGCGTTTTTGGCGAAGATGGCATAGGGCACGAGATTGGTGATGAGGCGCTGCCACTCCTCGCTGGCCCGCAACGCCGCCTCGGCATGCTTGCGCTCGGTGATGTCAGTGAACATCGAAACCAGAACGGGTTCGCGTTCACCGGGAAAATCAATCAGCTCCATGGAAATGAGCGCATCCAACTGCTGCCGATCCTTGCGTCGAAATTGCGTTTCATAATCGCGCACAAACCCCTGGGTTTGCAGACGCTCCATCAGCACAGTTCGCGTTGCAGGATCATCCCACAGCGCAAGCTCCAAGGTCGGCTGGCCGATCAACTCTGCACGTGTGTGACCAAACAACTGGCAGCAGCGTTCATTGACTTCGATCAACCGGCCATCTTGAACCGATGTGATGGAGATGGCCGCCGGGTTCGCAAAAAAGACTTTGACGAAACGCGCCTCGGTCTGCCGCAGTGCTGCCTCCACCTGTTTACGCTTGGTGATGTCACGCGCCACCTTGGAAGCACCGATGATCTGCCCCAGGGTGTTGCGAATGGGTGAGACCGTCACTGACACATCGATCAACCGCCCAGCCTTGGTCTGCCGGAGGGTTTCAAAATGCTCCACTCGTTCACCACGCTTGATCTGGCTCAAAATGAGCTTTTCTTCATCCAACCGGCCCGGGGGCATCAGGAGGGTGATTGAGCGACCGATGATCTCACCCGCCGTATAACCGAAGATGCTCTCGGCACCGGCGTTCCAACTGGTCACGATACTGTCCAAACTCTTGCTGATAATGGCATCCCCGGACGAGTCCACGATGGCGGCATACATCGCCTGCACCTGTGTCGATTTTTGCCACTGGCCATGCAGCAGGCTCACCAGCACGCCCATGCCATTGAACACTGCCATGGAGAGCAGAACATGAGCAGGCCTGCTTTCGATGCCGGGAAGCTGAACAATGAAAAAACACAGCACCAGCAACGTGGAAATGAGGGTGGCCCACAATCCGCTGCGCTGGCCACCGATCCAGGAACTGAAGAAAACGGCTGGGTAAAACAAGAACCACACCATTGGCTGGAGCCAGGACCAGCAGAGCCATTGGGCACCGAGCGCCGCCAAAGGAAGCACTACCGCAGACCATGGTGGCATCCAGCACATGAGTTTCATTTCTCGATGTCCTCTTTCATGTCCAACTCACGCCTCTGCCAGGCCAGGAAGGCACCTGGGCATTGTGGTTGTAGAGGCATCTTCATGACTGAGCGCGCAGATTATTGTGTCATGAGCGATGCATCTATTTTGAGCCAGTCATTGCAACAAGCAATGCGCAAGTTTGACCCCCTGTTCTTAGGTGAATTCATCCGGCACAGTTGAGCAATGTCGCCATTCTCGAAAACCATCCTAGGTCGTGTCGTGGCCTTCCGGACAAAGGTTCACCTTTTAACATGACATCTCAAAATGTCGCCAGCCTAGTCTTGCCAGATGCATGCGCCTAAGCCACACTTTGGGTGCATTCCAACAACACGCACATTATTATGGCCAAAGGCAACAACGCTCACAAAAAGGAAGTCAAAAAGCCGAAGAAGGAAAAGCCCAAGCCTCTGCCTACGGGACGCAAGACCCATGGTTGATCCATGACTGGGTGGTAGGCTCACCACGACCCGGCGGCTGATTGAAAAGACCTGTGCTGTAGTCTGTCACCACGCAGACACGGATTTTTGTGCGTGGGAGCTGACCGGCTCCGAGGACTATTGATTGTGCCATGCCATAGGCGCGAATGAGCTCGGTTAAGGGAGTCCATCGTGAGTTTTGTGCTGGCGGCACGCTCTCCTCGCGGCAGGCATTGCAGACGCTGCTGGTGAACGCGACGTACGACAACCTGCCATAACTGAGCGCCATTCCTACCCGGCATAGTTCTCGTGGAAGTTCAGCGTGACCACCAAAAAGAAAGAGCGGCCATTGCTGGCCGCCCTCGTGGTTTTGGGGTTGTAATTGGTGATGCGCCAGTTGCGGCGCAACCGGGCTACTTTAGTAGCGGTATTGATCGGTCTTGTAGGGGCCTTCGACGGGGACGCCGATGTAGTCGGCCTGGTCCTTGGAGAGGACGGTGAGCTTCACACCGATCTTGGCGAGGTGGAGGCGGGCGACTTCTTCGTCGAGCTTCTTCGGAAGGACGGTGACGGCATTCGGACGCGTGTCCTTGGTTTCCCAGAGTTCGATCTGCGCGAGGGTCTGGTTGGTGAAGCTGTTGCTCATCACGAAGCTCGGATGGCCGGTGGCGCAGCCGAGGTTCACAAGACGGCCTTCAGCCAGCATGAAGATGCTGTTGCCAGCCGGGAAGGTGTACTTGTCCACCTGGGGCTTGATGTTGAGGCGCTTGACGTCCTTGCGGTCGTTGAGCTTGTCCACCTGGATTTCGTTGTCGAAGTGGCCGATGTTGCAAACGATGGCCTGGTCCTTCATCTTCTCCATGTGCTCAAGGGTGATGATGTCCTTGTTGCCGGTGGTGGTGACGTAGATGTCGCCGTAGCCGAGGGTGTCTTCGATCGGCATGACGCGATGGCCTTCCATGGCGGCCTGAAGGGCACAGACAGGGTCGATTTCGGTGACGATGACCTGAGCGCCCATGCCGCGAAGGGCAGCTGCGCAGCCTTTGCCCACGTCGCCGTAGCCGCAGACGACGCCGACTTTGCCGGCGATCATGACGTCGGTGGCACGCTTGATGCCGTCGAGGAGGGATTCGCGGCAGCCGTAGAGGTTGTCGAACTTGGACTTGGTGACGCTGTCGTTCACATTGATGGCAGGGAAGAGCAGCTTGCCGGCCCGGGCCATTTCATAGAGGCGATGCACGCCGGTGGTGGTCTCTTCGGAGACGCCCTTGAGATCTTTGACGATCGTGTGGAAAATGCCGGGCTGGTTCTTGGCGATGTCCTTGAGGAGGTCCTTGATGACCTTCACTTCGTGGTTGTCGGAGGGGGACTCGACCCACTTGTCGCCGTTTTCCATCTCATAGCCTTTGTGGATGAGGAGGGTGACATCGCCACCGTCGTCGACGATGAGCTGAGGGCCTTTGTCTCCTGGGAAGATGATGGCCTTCCAGGTGCACCACCAGTATTCTTCAAGGGACTCGCCTTTCCAGGCGAAGACAGGAGTGCCGGTGACGGCGATGCCAGCAGCAGCGTGGTCCTGAGTGGAGAAAATGTTGCAGGAGGCCCAGCGGACATCAGCACCGAGTTCCTTGAGGGTCTCGATGAGCACGCCGGTCTGGATGGTCATGTGCAGGGAGCCGGTGATGCGGACGCCAGCGAGGGGCTTCTTCGGGCCGTACTTCTCGCGGGTGGCCATGAGGCCGGGCATTTCGCTCTCAGCGATGTCGAGTTCTTTGCGGCCGAATTCGGCGAGGGCGATGTCTTTTACTTTAAAGTCGGACATGAGGTGTGGGGTGGGTTCAGGTTAGGGTGAAAAGGAACGAATCAACGTATCAGGATACGTTGATATGTTCCAAATAGATGCCGAAATGTCAAACGGGGATTTATCGGGCTTGGACCGTGCGTTTGATGCTGACCACCATGATGAAACCCGCCTGCCTACTCGCTTTTCTTTGCCTCGCTCTGTCTCTACATGCCGAAGATCTGCACCCTGCGGCGGATGCAGCGGGTTTCGTGCCGCTCTTCAATGGCAAGGACCTCTCGGGCTGGAAGACGACGGGGAACTGGGTGGTGGAGGCCGATGGCAGCGTCTCGCTGCACCCGCGTGAGGGTGAGAAAGGCTGGCAACGCTACGATGCGTACATCGCCACGGAAAAACAGTACGGCGACTTCGTGCTGGACCTGGAATTCAAGATCAATGCGAAGGGCAACAGTGGGGTGTTCATGCGTGTGGGTGACATGAAGGAGCCGGTGAAGACGGGTTTTGAAGTGCAGATCCTCGACACCTACGGCCTGGAGAAACCGGGGCACCACGACTGTGGCGGCATTGTGCATGGCACGGGCCCTTCTAAAAACATGGTGAAGCCGGCTGGGGAGTGGAACCGGTACACGATCACGGTCAAGGGGCGCAACGTGAAGGTGATTTTTAATGGTGAGCAGGTGATCGCCGCCATTCTGGATGACATTAAACTGGCTGGGTGTCCGAACGTGGGCCAGATCGCGTTTCAGGATGAGGCGCTGCCGGTGTGGTATCGCAATGTGCGGATCAAGGAGCTGAAGTAGGCCGATAGGTGGAGGGTGACGCAACGTTTAGCGTGGCATGCGCCTGCTCCTTGCTCTCTTTGTTTCGTCATTCGGCGGTCTGATTTCGTCGTTCGCTGCTGAGCAGCGTCCGAATGTCCTGCTGCTCATGGCGGACGATCTGGCGGCGACGCTGAGCTGCTATGGGCATCCGCAGGCGAAGACGCCGAACCTGGATGCGCTGGCGAAGCGGAGTGTGCTGTTCAGCCGGGCGTACTGCCAGTTTCCGCACTGCAACCCTTCCCGTGCTTCGATGATGAGCGGGCTGCGGCCCAACACGACGCGGGTCACGGACAACGCGGACAATTTATACACGAACCTCCCTGAGGTGCTGACGCTGCCGCATCACTTCCGCAACAACGGCTACGCCACGGCACGGTGCGGGAAGATCTTCCATCTGGGCATTCCCACCGGGCTTGAAAGCATGGACGATCCGCAGGCGTGGGACTTTGGGACGCCCTTTAAAAGCGAGCTGCCGTACCCGCCGAAGCGGGAGAGCAGCGTGAAGGTGAAGGCTGGTAAGAAGCAAGGTTTGAGCTGGCAGGAAATCCCGGGGGATGATGATCAACTGGTGGATGGCAGCTTTGCCAAAACCGCCATCGAGTGGCTGGGCCAGCGTGATAAGAGCAAGCCGTTCTTCCTAGCGGTGGGGTTTCACCGCCCGCACCTGCCGCTGGTCGCTCCGGCGAAGTATTTTGATCTATATCCCTTCGAGAGCATCACGCTGCCGGAGGCTCCGGCGGATGATGAGGCGGACATTCCTGCGCCAGCGCGAAATGGGGCTGTACCCGGCTATGCGCTGAGCACGACGCCGGAGCAGCGGCGGGCTGCCATCCGCGCGTATCTGGCCTGTGTGAGCTATGTGGATGCGCAGGCCGGACGATTGCTGGATGCGATCAAGGCGATGGGGCTGGATGACAACACAATCATCGTCTTCACCAGCGACCACGGCTGGCATCTGGGAGAGCATGGCCTGTGGCACAAACGCAGTCTGTTTGAAGAAAGCGCGCGCGTGCCCTTCATCCTGCACACGCCGGGCATGAAGAGTGGTGGCCAGCAAAGTCGGAGTCTCGTCGAGCTGCTGGATGTCTATCCCACGCTCTGTGATCTTTGTGGCATTCCTGCGCCCAAACAGGCACAGGGATTGAGTTTGCGCCCGTTGCTGGAAGATCCGTCTGCGTCCATCCATGAGGGGGCTTTCACTCAGGCACGGCGGGGTGCTGATGCTGAATTTTGGGGGCGCACGATCCGCACTGCACGCTGGCGCTGCACTGAGTGGGATGAGGGGAAGAGCGGAGTCGAACTTTACGATCATGACAGCGATCCGCAGGAGTACACAAACCTCGCGAAGGATTCGCAGCATGCGGAGGTGTTGGAGGGTCTGCGGTCGCGGCTGGCAGAGAGGCTGCCAACTATGGGCAAGTGACGGGACTTTGTGTGGTGAACTCGCTCCCGGAGTCGGGCGGTTTGGCGGAGAGGGTTCTGCGTGATGGAGAAATCACAGCGCGCCAAACACACCCAACGTACAAAATCAATGCTGCCGCAGTTTCAGCACGGCCTCGCGAGCGCGGATGAGGAAATCGAGTTTGGATTCGTTTTCTTCCAGGCGGATCGGCTCGCCAAAGGTGACGCTGCCGAGGACGGGGACGGGCAGGATTTCGCCTTTGGGGAGGATGCGGTTGAGGTTTTCCATCCACACGGGGACGAGCTGAACGTCGGGGCGCTTTTTGGCGAGATGGAAGAGCCCGGGTTTGAACGGCATCGGCTCGGGACTGGTCTGGCGACCACCTTCGGGAAAGAGGATGAGCGAGTGGCGGTCTCCCATTGCCTGGACCATTTCCACCAGCGGATTCGCCTCGGGCGTGGGCTTTTTACGCTCGATGAGGACGGCATTGAAGACATGGCAGGCCAGAAAGGGGCGCACGCGGCCCACCGACCAGTAGTCCTTGGCCCCGACCATGCGCGTGACCGAACGCACGGGGGCTGGCAATGAGGCCCAGAGCACGGGGCCGTCAAGATTGCTGGTGTGATTGGCAAAGTACACACGCTGGGCCAGTTCCGGCGCACAGCCCTGCCAGCGGGCGACGGAACCGGAAAACATGCGCAGGGATCCGGCGATGAGACTGCGAATCATGTTCCAATGATGTACGAGGAAGATCGGGTTGTCACGCAGCTTGCTGCCTAGCAGACGTGTCCGATTTGCCGCTGGGGGGCAGTGGAGTCAATCCGCTGCCATTTTCCATCTGCGCAACTCCGTGCTGGACGATTCGCCCCTTTTCTTCATAGAGTAGATGAAAATCCGGCATGCGTATTCTCTCCAAAGTCCTCTGGACCCTCGCTTTCCTCGTCGCCACCTTCGTCTGGATGGTGCTCTTTGAGCACGGATTCAGCATGAAGGGCCTGACTGAGGGCACGGTTGCCGAGTTGCATGGCATCTCCGCCTGGTTCGGTGGCGGGAAAAAATAGCCGCCGCCACCCCTTTATTTAAACACGTCAAGAACACCCAGCATTATGACCGTTCAGGAAGCCGAACTCGACCCCAAGTACCAAGCCCTTTGGAAAAAAGCCCTCATTTCCGCCGAGCGGAAAAACTGGGAGTATGTGATCGACCAGGTGCTGCCTATCGTGACAGGCAATGTCGGCTTTATGGATGGCCGAAAACTGCTGCGCAGCGCTGAGGGCGAGGTCGTCGGCAGCGGCAAGAAATTCAGTTTCGGCCTGGGCGGTTTCAAGCCCAGCTCCAAAAAGGAGCCGGCTGAAGTGATCGCAGAAATGGAAGAGAACGTGTTCCGCAAGGACCCCTTCAGTCTGAGCGCCAATGAGCAGCTCTATGACCTCGCGACGAAGATGCAGTACCCGGAGCTGGCGGCGTTTGCTCTGGAGACCATTCGCGGGGGCCATCCTGAGAACACCAAAAACATGCACAAGCTGGCGCAGCATTACATGGCCAATCAGCAGCCAGAAAAAGCCGCCGAAACCTACAACGGGATCTTGAAGGTCAACCCGCGTGACATGGAGGCCATGCAGGGGGAAAAGAACTCCGCTGCGCAAGGCTCCATCAAAAATCAGGGCTGGGGCTCTTCCAATTTCAAGGATGCGATGAAGGATTCCGGAGAGGCTGCCAAGCTGGAAATGCTCAGCCGCCAAGGTATGACTCAGGAGCAGATGGAGCAGTTTCTCGCGGAAACCATCGAACAATACAACGCCGACCAGGGCAACATCGTCATCGTCAAACGCATGTCGGATCTGTATGAACGCCTTGGCCAGCTCGATACCGCGCTGATGTTCTACGATTACGCCCTCACTCTCAACACCGGCGACGTCGCCCTCCAGCGCAAGGTGGAAATCCTGCGCGACAAGGTGCAGGAAGCAAAGATAACGGAATACGAGCGCGAAATCGAAACCAATCCCGATGCGCCAGACATTGATGACAAACGCGCACAGCTTGCTGAAATCCGCCGGCAACGTGCCGGTGTCGTCATCAGCGAAGCCAAGACGCGTGTGGACCGCAATCCGACCGACAAAGCGCTGCGTTTTGAGCTAGGTCAGGCCTACTTCGGCGCCGGCATGTATGGCGAGGCTCTTCCCGAACTGCAGCAGGCTAAATCGAGCCCCAACCTGCGCATCAAGGCGATCCTCATGCTGGGACGCTGTTTCGAGCGCAAGAACATGAACGATCTGGCCAAAACCTCGTTCATGGAGGCGGCCAAAGAGCTGCTGATCATGGACGCCACCAAGAAGGAAGTGCTTTACGAGCTGGCCAACGTGATGGAAAAAATGGGCGACAAGCCAGGAAGCTTGGAAGCGCTGAAGGAAATTTACAATGCCGACTACGGCTACCGGGACGTGGCGACACGGGTGGAATCCTCCTACTCGTAACCGCCCCCTCTGGTTGTTTCTGCTGACACCCCGTTTCGTAATCCGAAACGGGGTGTTTTTTCTTTACAACCAAATGGTACTGGAAAGCCGTAACACGTCCGCCATCATACGTGCTGATGATTTTCGAATTTCTCGCTGCCACTGACATCTGGACCACGATCAAAGAGGGCGCCCCCGTGGTGCTGGCTCTGATCCTTATCGAGGGGCTTCTCTCCGTGGACAACGCGCTGGCGATCGCCGCGATGGCTTCGCATCTGGAAGAAGAGCAGCGCAAAAAGGCGATGAACATCGGGTACATCGGAGCCTATGGCTTCCGCATAGTAGCGCTGCTGACCGCCAGCATCATCATGGGCAATCACTGGCTGATGCTGCTGGGCTCGCTTTACCTCGTATGGCTGATGTGCTCCCACTTTGCCGTGCAGGAGGATGACGGTGAAGATGGCGATGGAAAATCAAAGAAGGAACCGCAGAGCTTTGCCAGCACCATCGCGATGATCGCGCTTCTCGATCTGAGCCTGAGCTTCGACAACGTCGTCGCGGCGGTGGCTTTTGCGCGCGACAGCAAGGTGCTGGTCTATATCGGCGTGACGCTGGGCATCATCACCCTGCGAATGGTTGCGGGTTACTGCATCGAACTGCTCAAACGCCAGCCCTGGCTGGAGCACACTGCCTTTTTGCTGGTGGGCTTCGTGGGTCTACTGCTCGGGCTGGAGCTCTTCTGGGACCAAAGCGTCAAAGAAGTCTTTGAACCTGGTGGCTACAGCATCATCAGCGAAGCTGGCGGGCATTATCACATCGCCAAGGCGGTGAAGTTTGCGGGCATCATTGGCATCCTGCTGCTGCATCTGGCTTATGAGAAAAAGGCCGCAGTCAGAGTGGTCTTGCGTCCGGTGCTGCGTCTGTTTCGCCTGCCGCTGCGCCTGGTCGATACCTTGGCCGGGGCGCTCTTCAGCCTGATCGCCTGGCCGTTTCGTACCGTCTGGAATTTAGTGCGCCGGAAAAAAGAATCCCCCGGCAGCTAAGCCGAGGGACTCATGAACTTACAACGGGGCTGAATGCCGCTTACGGCTTCGGTTTCGTGAGCATCTCGAAGCTGTCGCTGCGGAAGGGTGTGACGGGAAGGCCGTCGGTGCTGTAGAGGTTGCACACAGGATTGTCGGACCAAGCGTAGCGGACGGCGACGGGTTTGGCGACGCCCTGGGCGCTGACTTCGAGCTTGTCTTTGCCGGTGATTTTCGCCTCGGCCCAGACCCACTTTTTGTCTTCGCCGCAGACGACGAAGCCCTTCACCTCGCTGATATCGACCGTGCGGAGGCTGCTGCCGAAGGTGTCGAGCGTGACAGTGGCCTTGTCTCCGGTGAACTCGGCGGATTTGAACTCGGGGCTGCGATATGGGAGCTTCATGCCGTAGTCTTTGACCAGAGCCCAGCGGGCGAGGCGCTCGGCCACATCGCGCTTGTTCTTGGGATGAATGTCATTGGCTTCGCCGAGGTCGATGATGACGGCCTGACCGCCGTTTTTGATGGCGTCCTGAGTTTTCGTCTGGCTTTCGCGGAGTTCGGCCCAGGAGCTGGCGGAGGCCTGCACGGCGTCGGATTTTTCGGCCATGAAGTCGGCGAGCTGCACCCAGTAGAATGGGAAATCTCCCTGCTTCCATTCGTTGCGCCAGTTCTGGATCATGAAGGGGAAGAGGCTGGCGTATTCATAGGCACGACCGGCATTGCTTTCGCCCTGATACCAGATGGCGCCTTTGATGCCGTAGCCGATGGTGGGAAGCAGCGCTCCGTTGTAGATGTTGGCGGGGCGCGCATTGCCGTTGAGCCAGGCTGCAGGGGGGGCGGGAGCGCGGACGGCGAAGGGTTTGCCTTCTTTCTTCGCAGCTTCGGACTGCTTGTTCCAAGCGGCGAGATCGGCATCATACTTGGTCTTGGCAGCGGCGGAGGTGAGGAGGGCCTCGTTTTTCTTCGTGTTTTCCATCAGCAGCTTGAAGCGCGGGTCTTTTTCGAGTTCACCGCGGTTCACCCAGGCTTCGGCAGCACTGCCGCCCCAGGCGTTGTTGATCAGGCCCACGGGCACATCCAGCATTTTGTGGAGTACACGGCCGTAGAAATAGCCGACGGCGGTGAAGCCGCCCACGGTGGCTGGTGAGCACTCTTTCCACTCGCCTTTAAAATCCTGCTGTGGCTCCTGTGTGCCGACATTGGGCACAGTGATGAGGCGGATGTTTGGAAACTTCGCGGTGGCGATTTCAAGATCGGCGTCCCAGCTGGACCCGACATTCCACTGCATGTTGGACTGGCCGGAGCAGATCCACACCTCGCCGACGAGCACGTTTTTCAGTTCCTTGGTCGTGGTGCCCTTGATCGAAATCGTGGCGGGTTTTGCATTGGCAGGCACGGGATCGAGTTTCACCGTCCATTTGCCATCGGCACCGGCCTTGGCGGTCTTGGTTTGATCTCTGAACTTCACTGTCACTTCGGTGCCCGGTGTGTCCCAGCCCCAGAGCGGATTGGTCTGCTTCTGCTGCAGCACCATGTTGTCGCCGATGATGGCGGGGAGTTTCAGTTCAGCGCGGGCGGTACATGCCAGCGCGGCGAGTAGTGTGGTAAGAGAGAGGAGTCTCATGGATGGGTGAAAAGCAGGGCGAAAGAAACGCAGGAAGCGGCGGTGTTTTCAAAATCTTTTATTTCACACTTGATTAGTGTATATTGTATCGCATATATTTTTTCATGAAACTCACCAAACGCGGCGAATACGCCCTCCGCACCCTTATCCGTCTCGGCATTGCCGACCGGCAGGGCGAAGGCGTCATCTCCGTGTCCATGCTGGCAGACCAGGAAAAGCTGCCATTCAAGTTTCTGGAGGCCATTCTCTTCGAGCTGCGCCAGGCCGGCTATGTGGAAAGCCTGCGCGGCAAGCATGGTGGTGCGCGCCTGGCAAAACCGGCGAAATCCATCAAGATGGGTGAGGTCGTGCGTCTCATTGACGGCAAGCTTGCGCCCATCGGTTGCGCTAGTGAGACAGAGTATGAGAAGTGCACCTGCCCGGATGAAGAACACTGCGGCCTTCGCATGCTCATGATCGATGTGCGCAACGCCATCGCCAACATTCTCGACCGCTACACGCTGGAGCACGTTGTCGCAGTCACCCTGCGCAAGCAGGAGCAGGTGACTGCCAGCGCCAAAAAGACGGTCAAAAAGAAGAACGCGAAGTCCCGCCACGCCGATCCGGCGGATGGATTCCTGGCGGCGCTGCTCGAACCCGTCACCTGATTCCCCCCCATGAGCCAGAACATTGCCGAATCCGACACAGAAGCGTGGATCGAAATCGTGCGCCAGAAAGTTGAAGCCATGCGCTTCGGCTCGGTGCAGATCATCGTCCACGAAGGTCGTGTCACCCAGGTGGAAAGCACGGAGAAGACACGTCTGCCCGACGTCGTCTCCCCCGCGAACGCCGCGAAGAAAAAGTAGCGTCCACCCTCCATAGCGCGGCCTTGCAACCACGCACCCACATTTGTCGAGAGGCTGACTGGAACACCAGAGGTCATCACAGAGCAGCGGAACATTCCGCCACCTGATGAAACCCCGTTCCGGCCAGCCTCTCGGCATTTAATTTCCCGCCTCCACCTCCCTATGACGGAGGGCGGCACAAGGCCTGTTGAAATCGCCTGTGAAAATCTTTTCTTTTTCCTACTTGCCTAATGTAGTTTGACTTGATAATTATTCTCCACATCGCCAAATGCAGCCATCACCGGCTGCGACGCTAATCAAGAGACTGACCGGACCACCGGAAGTGTTCGAGACATGAGCTGCCATCCCCAGACCTGGTCTGGATTCGTCATTCATTCACGTTCCTTTCATGGTCCGGTCAGTCTCTTGCCATTTCCGCCCACCGCTGAAAACGGAGGCTCTCCAAAAACGACACCTGCTGACGCCAACCGGAACACCGGACGCCGACGCTCCCGCAGATGCACGAACATGAACCCTACCCCTCACCGAAACTCCCAGAACCGATTCCTCCAAGCCAGCGTGCTTGGCCTGTTGCTCATCGCCTCCATCCCAGCGGACGCTGCTGACAATGAAGCCGCCAAGCTCACACGAGGCACCTTCTACCAAAATCCGCTGAGCTACAGCACCACGCGTGATCCTGATCCGCCGAAGTATGTACGCAATGCGAGCGAGCTCGGCATCGACTCGCTGCTAAACGTGAAGTGGCTCGATGTGGGCCTTGACTACCGCCTCCGCTACGAATATCGCGAGAATGACCTGCGCCGCGCTCAGGGCGGTCTTGATCAGCCTTTGCTGCAACGCACGCGTGCCTACATCGGCATCAAGGACATCCTTGATCCCTTCCGCTTTGCGGTCGAGCTGCAGGACTCACGCCGCGAGAACAGCCACTACGTGCGTGACAATCGTGACGTGAATGAGTTCGAGTTCATTCGGGCCTACGTCGAACTCTACTTCAAAGATCTGTTTGGACACGACGCCATCGGCAACAGCCGGCCGCTGAGCATCCGCTACGGGATTCACAACTTCGAGTTCCTCGACCGCCGCCTGCTCGGCAACAACCAGTGGCGCAACACCGCAAACACCTTCCAAGGCTTCCACGCCAGCCTCGGCCAGGAAAGCAGCGACTGGCAGATTGATCTGCTCGCCGTGCAGCCATTGTATCGCAGCCAGTATAATGTGGATCGTCCGGTGGAGCAGCAGTGGCTCTACGGCGTCATCGGTCACTGGCGCAAGTGGTCCGACATCGTCACGCTGGAGCCGTATTACTTGGCCTTGAGCCAGTCGGCTTACGCTGGCGTCGCTGAACGCCTCGTTCACTCGCCCGGCATCCGTGCCTACGGCATCGGCATCGTGGGCAGCACAGGCTTCGATTACGATTCGAGCTTCACCTATCAGTTCGGCCAGAATGGCGCGAATAAGGTGCGCGCTTTCGCCACGACAGCCGAAATCGGCTACACGCTCGCCTCCAATCCCTGGAAGCCGCGCTTGAGCTTCTTCTACGGCTACGCCAGCGGCGACCGCAATCCGAACGACAAAGTGGACAATCGCTTCGAGCGCTTCAATGGCTTCGGGCGTCCGTGGTCGGCAAACGACTACATCGTGTATGAAAACATCAGCACGCCGAAGGTGCGTGTGGAGATCAAGCCGCGTCACAATCTGCGCGTGGACTTTGGTTACAGCTACTACTGGCTCGCCAGCGCCACGGACCGCTTCTCGACCGCGAACAACGCCCGTGACCGCACCGGTCGCAGCGGCAACTTCCTCGGTCAGGAGTTCGACATCCGTGCCCGCTACACCTTCGATCCCAAGACGGAGATCACCGTCGGTTACGCCCACTTTCAGTCCGGTGGCTTCGTCGAACGCCAGATCGGCCGTGCCAACACCAACTTTGCCTACTTCGAACTCAGTCACCGCTTCTTCTGATTCATTCCATTCCTCACTCAAAACTTCATTCACTCATCCAAACTCATGAAAACATCACTCACCCTCCTCTCCGCCGTTCTGTTCAGCCTAACAGCACATGCAGCCGACTTTGAACTGCTCAATGTCTCGTATGATCCCACTCGCGAGCTTTACTCGGAGTTCAACAAAGCTTTCGCCAAGCATTACAAGGAAGCCACGGGCAAGAAAGTCAGCATCGACCAGTCGCACGGCGGTTCGGGCAAGCAGGCGCGTGCAGTCATCGACGGACTTGAGGCCGATGTCGTTACACTAGCGCTCGCCGGAGACATCGACGTCATTGGCAAGCAGGCCGATCTGATCGCTCCTGACTGGCAAAAGCGCCTGCCGAACAACAGTGCGCCCTACACGAGCACCATTGTATTCGTCGTTCGTACGGACAACCCGAAGAACATCCAGGATTGGGACGATCTCGTGAAGCCAGGCGTCAACGTCATTACGCCGAATCCGAAAACCTCCGGGGGTGCGCGCTGGAATTACCTCGCCGCCTGGGCTTACGCGCTGAAGAAGTCCGGAAGCGAAGCGAAGGCGAAAGAGTTCATCGCCGCACTATACAAAAATGTCCCCGTGCTCGACACCGGTGCCCGTGGTTCCACCACCACCTTTGCACAGCGTGGCATCGGCGATGTGTTCCTCTCCTGGGAAAACGAAGCATGGCTCATCCAACGTGAGTTCCCCGGCAAAACGAAGATCGTCATTCCATCATTGAGCATCCTAGCCGAACCCACGGTGGCCGTGGTGGACAAGAACGTCGAGAAAAAAGGCACTGCCGAAGTTGCGAAAGCCTACCTCGAATACCTCTACTCTCCCGAGGCACAGGACATCATCGGCCAAAACTACTACCGCCCGCGGGATGCCGCAGCCGCAGCCAAGTACAGCGCACGCTTCCCGAAACTGAACCTCGTGACCATCGATGGCGACTTCGGCGGCTGGGCCAAGGCACAGAAGAAGCACTTCGATGAGGGCGGCATCTTTGACCAGATCTACCAAGGCAAGTGATCCGCATCGCCATGAAGTAAAAAGACAGCGCTTGAAACCATGACACTTCCATCCCATTTGCAGTTCACCGGCAGGCACGCGTTTCAGCGTGGCACCATCCCTCTGCCGGCCTCACGACTGATGCTAGAAAATGATCCGCCAGAACAAGGCATCTTCATCCCGAAGATTGTCAGCAAGCCTCTCAAGGCGGGCCATGGCATCAAGATCGGCATCTTCGGCGGCATTCACGGTGATGAGGAGGCGGGGACGCTCGCCACGCAGGAACTCATCCGCTGGGCGGCCGAGAAACCGGAGGAGTTGCACGACTACGAGCTGCACTTTTTTCCGATCTGCAATCCCACGGGGCGCAATCTCGGCACACGGCACAGCCACAGCGGTCTGGATCTGAACCGCGAGTTCTGGTTTGGCTCCATCGAGCCAGAAATCGTCTATCTGGAGGCTGAACTGCGGCGCGAAAGCTACGAAGGAATCATTTCGCTGCATTCGGATGACACCTCCGACGGCTGCTATGGCTTCGTCAGCGGTGCGCTGCTCAGTGAGCATCTGCTGGAACCTGCACTGCAGGCTTCGAGCGAATTTTTGCCGCGTAACGAGGGGCATATCATCGATGGGTTTCTCGCTTCACACGGGATCATCAAGGAAGGCTATCTCGGCATCCTCAGCGCTCCGCCGGAGCAGAGGCCGCATGCTTTGGAAATCGTCTTTGAGACACCGGCACTCGCGCCGATGGATGCGCAGGTCAAAGCGACCGTCGTCGCCGTGAAACGCATCCTCGCGGAATACCGCGAACTCCAAGCCTACGCCGCCAACTTGTAATCCGCGCACATGACACGTCCACGTCACGTGTTGCCGGGCTTCAAGCTCTCGCTCGGCTTCACCATTACTTATTTGAGCCTCATCGTGCTTTTCCCGCTGTCGATGCTGGTGTGGAAGGCCACGAGCGGCGGCTGGGAGCACATGCTGGATACGCTGACGCAGGCACGCGTGGTTTCGTCGCTGAAGCTCAGCTTTGGGACGGCGTTCGCCGCCGCGCTGGTGAATTCCGTCTTCGGCCTTGTTACCGCATGGGCGCTGGAACGCTATTCGTTCCCTGGTCGTCGACTGCTTGATGCCATGGTGGATCTTCCCTTTGCCCTGCCCACTGCTGTTGCGGGCATCGCGCTCGTCACGCTGTATGCGCCGAATGGCTGGATCGGCTCATGGCTTGCGCAGCATGACATCAAGGCGGCCTATGCGCCGCTCGGCATTACGATCGCGCTCACGTTCGTCGGCTTTCCGTTTGTTGTGCGCACGTTGCAGCCTGTCATCGCTGATCTGTCGATGGATGTCGAAGAAGCTGCCGCGTGCCTTGGTGCGAACCGCTGGCAGACGCTGACACGCGTGGTGTTTCCTGCACTGCTGCCATCCACGCTCGCGGGCATGACGCTCGCCTTTGGTCGTGCGGTCGGTGAGTACGGCAGTGTCGTTTTCATCTCTGGCAATCTGCCTTTTAAGACGGAGATCGCGCCACTGCTCATCACCATGCGCCTTGAAGAATACGACTACTCGGGTGCCGCCACCATTGGCGTGGTGATGCTGGCAGCTTCCTTCACCATTCTCCTGCTTTCAAATCTCCTCGCGCAGTGGAGCCGCAATCGCACTGGAAGGTAATCTCATGGCCGCCATCATCATCTCTGACCCCACACGCACCACCCGGCCACGCAAAGCGACGGCCGAGTCTCTCTGGTCGCGCTGGCTCATCATCAGCATTGCCGTAGGCTTCATGGGGCTCATGTTTGTGCTGCCGCTCGTCATCATTTTTCAGGAGGCTTTTCGCAAAGGATGGGAGGGTTTTGTGCAAGCTTTCGATGATCGCGCTACAACCCATGCCATCTGGCTTACGCTGAAAGTGGCTGCCATCACGGTGCCGCTGAACACGCTGTTTGGACTCGCGGCGGCGTGGTGTATCTCGCGCTTTCAATTTCGTGGCAGACGTTTTCTCAGTTCGCTCATTGAGCTGCCACTGTGGGTTTCCCCGGTGATCGCAGGCATGGTTTATGTACTGCTGTTTGGTGCGCAGGGTTTGTTTGGCCCTGCGCTGAAGGAGCACGGCATCAAGATCATCTTTGCGCTGCCTGGCATCGTACTGAGCACGATCTTCGTCACCTTCACCTTCGTCGCCCGGGTGCTGGCGCCGCAGATGGAGGCGCAGGGGCAGGCGGAGGAAGAAGCCGCCATGACGCTGGGCGCGAACGGCTGGCAGATGTTCTGGCGCGTCACGCTGCCGAAGATCAAATGGGGCCTGCTCTATGGCATCATCTTGTGCAATGCCCGCAGCATGGGGGAGTTTGGAGCGGTGTCCGTCGTTAGCGGCCACATCCGTAACAAGACCAACACAGTGCCGCTGCACATCGAGGTTTTGTACAACGAATACCAGTTTGTCCCCGCCTTTGCCGTCGCCTCTGTGCTGGCACTGCTGGCGCTGGTGACCCTGATTTTAAAAACTCTGACGACCACTCAACGAGGAGCAGCATGAGCATCCACATCCACCACATCTCCAAAACCTTCGGCAGCTTTCACGCGCTGAAAAACGTCGATCTCGAAGTCAAAACCGGTGAACTCGTCGCGCTGCTGGGCCCCAGCGGCAGCGGCAAGACCACGCTGCTGCGCATCATCGCGGGACTCGAATTTGCCGACGCAGGCGAAGGTAGCATCCAGTTCCATGGCACCGACGTCACCAACCGCAGCGCCTATGAGCGCAAGGCCGGCTTCGTGTTCCAGAACTACGCCCTCTTCAATCACATGACCGTCGCGGAGAATATTGCCTTCGGCCTGCGCGTCATGAAACGGCCCGAGCGTCCCGACCGCGAAGACATCGAAAAGTCCGTCACGGAACTCCTCCGCCGAATCGCCCTAGAAGGTTACGGATCGCGTTTCCCATCGCAGCTTAGCGGGGGCCAGAAGCAACGTGTCGCTCTGGCTCGTGCTTTGGCTGTCGGGCCGCAGGTGCTCCTGCTTGATGAACCATTCGGCGCGCTCGATGCCAAGGTGAGAAAGACGCTGCGCAAGTGGCTCCGCCAATTCCACGAAGAAACGAAAGTCACGACCCTGTTTGTCACCCATGATCAGGACGAAGCTTTCGAACTCGCTGATCGAGTTGTTGTGCTTCACGAGGGTGACATTCAGCAGATTGGCTCTCCGCAGCAACTACGTGAGCATCCGAAGAATGAGTTTGTGGCGGACTTCCTGGACTGCGTGATGATTTGAGGACGAGAGACGATCCTCTCACCTCCCCTGCTTCAACCGCAGCAGCTTCTCCCCCGCTGCATTCAGTGTCTCCACCTGCTTCGCGTAGTGAAAGCGGATGAAGCGGTGTTCGGGTTCGCGGAAGAAGCTGGAGCCGGGGACGCCGGCGACACCGACTTCACGAACGAACCATTCGGCGGCTTCGGTGTCGGTGGGGAAGCCGAGGGAGGAGATGTCCATGAGGACGTAGTAAGCGCCGTGGGGTTCGGTGAACGGGAGGCCGGTGGCGCGGAGGTGATTGAGGAAGACATCGCGCTTCTCGGTGTAGAGATCGCGCAGGCCGTGGTAGTAGCTGTCGGGAAGTTCCAGTCCGGCGACGGCGGCTTCCTGAAGCGGTGCAGCGGCACCGACGGTGAGGAAGTCATGCACCTTGCGTGCCTGCGCTATGATGTTGGGGGCGGCCTGCACGTAGCCAAGACGCCAGCCGGTGATTGAGTAGGTTTTGGAGAGTGAGTTGCACACGATGACGCGCTCTGCAGCGCCGGGAAGCGAGTGCATGTAGACGTGCTCATGCGGGGCATAGACGATGTGCTCGTAGGGTTCGTCGGTGATGACGAAGGCGTCGTGTTTTTCGGCGAGGTCGAGGATCAACTGAAGCTCGGCACGCGTGAAGACCTTGCCGGTGGGGTTGGAGGGATTGCAGACGATGATGGCTTTGGCACCCTGAGCAAAGGCGCGCGCGAGTTCATCGGGATCGAAACCAAACTGCGGCGGGCGCAGCGGGACGTAGATGGGCTCGGCCCCAGAGAGGATGGCGTCTGCGGCGTAGTTTTCGTAGAAGGGCGTGAAGACGATGACTTTGTCTCCCGGCTCGCAGCAGGTCATCATGGCGCACATCATGGCCTCGGTGCTGCCACAGGTGACAACGAGGTTTTGATCTGGATCGACGGGGGTGCCGGAGAAGTGGGTGATTTTTTTGGCGAGCGCCTGGCGGAAACGCGGTGCGCCCCAGGTCACGGCATACTGATGGAAGGGACCGCGTGTGGCGCGCTCGAGTGCAGTGAGTAATTCTTCCGGCGGATTGAAGTCGGGGAAGCCCTGGGAAAGATTGATCGATCCATGCTGGTTCGAGAGGCGCGTCATCGCGCGGATGACGGATTCGGTGAAAGCGTGGAGGCGGCGGGAAGTTGCAGGCATCCTTGCGATTTGGGCGAGAAGCCGCCAACGTGCAACCAACCAATCCGCCCCACGTGTTCCGTCGCTGATCATGCCCCCTGAACCTTCCCCACCACCGCAGCTCAAAGACTGGTTTGATGCCGTCCGCTATCGGGCCATTGCCAAGGAACTCGCCGACATCGCGCCGAAGTTTCGCGGTGATGACTTCATGAAGGCCGTGATTGATGGACTGGAAGGACGCAGCCTCATGCAGCGCGTACATCAGTGCGCGGTGGCGGTGGATGCGGCGCTGCCGGGAACTTATCAGCAAAAAGTTCGTGCCCTGCAAAAGCTCGCGCCGCGCATCGGGCATGAGTTTGTGACCATCTTCCTTGGGGATTTCGTGGCGACCTTTGGATTGGGCGATTTTGATTTTTCGATGGAGGCGCTGCGATTTTTCACGGTCTTCGGTACGGCGGAGTTTGCGGTGCGGCCGTTCATCGTGGCGGATCAAAAGCGTGCTCTGCAGACAATGCTTGAATGGAGCGCTGACCCTGATGATAAGGTACGGCGTCTCGCCAGCGAGGGATCACGACCGCGACTGCCCTGGGGCATGCGTTTGCAGGCGCTGGTGCGGGATCCGGAACCCACGGCGAAGATTCTGGATGCGCTGAAGGAGGATGAATCGCTGTTTGTGCGGCGGTCGGTGGCGAATCATCTCAATGACATCACGAAGGATCATCACGACTATGTTTTACAACGCCTCGAAGCTTGGAATCTCGAACGTGAGCACCTTCGGTGGATCGCGAAGCATGCGTGCCGCACGCTGATCAAGCGCGGGCATCCGCGTGCGTTGAAGCTCTTTGGTTTTGGCAGGAAGGCGGAGGTCTTGGCTAAGCTGGCGGCCACACCTTCGCGACTGGATCTCGGGCAGCGTCTTACTTTGACTGCGGCGCTCACTTCCACATCAGGCCGTTCGCAGCGGCTCGCGATCGACTATGTGGTGCATTATGTGAAAGCCAGCGGAGGGAGTGCGGAAAAGGTCTTCAAGTGGACTGAGCTGGAGCTGGCGGCGTATGCAGAGATCGAGCTGGTGAAATCGCAGGTCGTACGCGATTTCACCACGCGCAAACATTACGCGGGCAGGCACCGTGTGGAGTTGCAGATCAACGGCCAGCGGGTGGCGGAGACGATGTTTGTCCTGGTCTAAAACGCAGCGCCGCTGGCTCAGCGGTAAAACGTTTCGAGGATTAAGGTGCAGAGGGCCTGACGATACGTGGCATCCGCTGCATCACCGGCGGGCCAGTTGGGGCGTCCGCGTTTGAAGGAGCCGTCAGGCTGTTGAGCCCCTAGGACTTGCGGCATAACTGTGGAGGCGAAGGTTGTCCACTCGGACCCACCATTGAGAAAGAGCGCATTGCTGTAACCATGCCAGCAGTAGAGATTGCAGTTCTTGTTCCAGTCCGGGGGTTCGGCCTTCAGGAAATCCGTGATGAATTGAACACCTCGTGCCGCCGCAGGTGTGCTTTTTTCAGCCAGCATGAGATGGCCTGCGGCGGCTCCACCGCTGAGGCTCCATTGGTTGTAGTGCGCGTCACGGGTGGTGCCGCCGAATCCGCCTGCCTTGGTTTGGGTGGATTCGATGTAGGACAGCGCTTTTTGAACGCAGGCATCGAGCCCGTCGATTTTCAAGCCGGTGGCCTGGGCAACGTCGAGCGCCTGGAAATGCCAGTTGGCCAAAGACAGATCGGCACCGCCACCGGGATTGTACGCGATGTCCTCGCCCCCGTAGGCCCAGGAGCCCTTGCTCGTCTGCTGGCTGATGATCGTCTTGATGGCAGTTTCAAAGCAGACGCGCAGACCGGAAAGACTTTTGGTCCCCACTCGTGCCGTGACATAGGCCTCACCGACTGCCAATGTGGCGATGGCATGTTCGTAAGTTCCAGCGCCTCCCAATCCTCCCGTCGTTTTTCCGCCCCAGTTCGAGGAGAAAATGCCCTCCGGGTTTTTCCTCGCGAGCTCAATCAAGTAGAGCAGCCCCTTCATCACGGCTTCTCCAAACTCGGAAGACTCTGTTGTCTCGCCATGGCCAAGAAAACACTGGAGCACAAAGCCGGTCATCGCGCCTTTGTTGGCGCGGCCCCAGGAGCCGTCGGGGTTCTGGCTGGTTTTAAACAGCTTCAGGGAAGCTGCCACTGCCGTCTCCATCTCCGGAGTACCTCCGCCACGGCGGATGGATTCCAAGCGGGTGGTGGGGGTAAAGCGGGAACGGAAAGATTCAGGGAGGCTTTTGATGGCTTCGTCCGAAAATTTGCCGGGGACTGTGATCACCGGAGCGTTCTGTATCGCGACCCAATGGTCTTTGGCATAGGCCTTGTCAGGCGGGCTGAGATTGTCGATGGCGATTTCAAACTCTGCACCGCTCTTCAGGCGAACTTGGACCGCGCGCTTGGCGGCATTTACGCCGATGAGTTCAGCCTCGATTAGCTGGCCGCTGGTATTCGTCCAGACACGCATCTCCGCCTCCGCTGCGCCATGCAGCAGCAAAAGACTGAATGCGGCAATGCCCCACGGGCTTTTCATGGTTATTTCACCGCTGTTTTGGCCTGTGCCTGGCTTTCGGCAGAGAGCTTGCTCAGTGCCAGAATGTGCGTGGTGCCGGTGGAGGGGATTTTGAGCAGCACATTGTCGCCTTCCAGCCCCATGAATTCGGCTTCGATGGTTTTGCCTTCAGTGTTGGTCCATTTGAGGACGCCACCCGCAGCAGCGGGCATGGCGGCAGCAGGTGCGGCTGCGGGCGCTGCGCCACCGCCGGTGAGACTGGCACCTTCATTGATCCAAGCTTTGAAGAGCTCGACTTCCCCATCCGTAAGCCTGTTCTTGCCTTCAGGGGGCATCACATCCGAGTCATCCTTATCCAAGGTGCAGTTGACCCACATTGTGCTCTTCGCCGCCTCGCCGGGAATGATGTTTTTACCGGCACCGATTTGCTCGGACAGCTTGTCATCATCGAGTGCGAGTTTGCCTTTGACCTTCTTGGTCACGCTGTGACAAGCGAAGCATTTATTGCGGAAGATCGGGGCGATCTGCGATTTAAAATCAACCGCGGAAGCGGTGGTGGCGGTCAGGACAAAGGCGAAGAGAAGGCTGGATTTCATGATTGAATGCAACATGGAACGATCAAACGGGCGGTTTGCCTAGATTATTTTAAGGATTCTGTTCGTTCAGCAGTGCGGCGGGGTCGAGCTCACGCAGCTGCTGCAGGGTGCCCAGAATGGCGCTGCGCTGGGATTGCAGGCGGCTGATGCCCAGCACGGCGCGGCTGCCGGAAAGCGTGTTGAGCAGGGGGCTGGCCTCCGGGTGAGCGGAGTCCCACTCCACGCCGCGCAGGGCGAAGGGTTTTTTGGCAGCAAGCGCCTGATATTCAATATTCAATGACTGCCTTTGTGATGCAAGCTGCGTGCGCAGCACCTCCACCACGTTGCGGGCTGACATGGCTGCTGCCGGGACCGGATTCTTGAGCGGGGGGCTGGCTTGCTCTCGGACCCGTCTGGCCTGCATTTCCCGGGTTTTGACCAGCAGATTTTCTCCCGACTTTTCTCTGGCCTCCGTGGGGCCGTAGCAGGCCTCCCAGCGCAGAGCGGGCGTGGTTTTCGCCAAGGCGACTTTGACTAGGCCATCGGCGTGCCGGATCGAGAGATGCTCGGCGCTGACCGCCGTTATTTCTGCGTCGCGCAGCACTCTGCCTTCATCCAGATTCAGCACGGGGAACTTTTTTCCCACCATGGCGCTGCGGCGCTGGGTGCGGAACTGGTCAAACTGCGTTTTCAAGGCATTGAACTCCTCCTGCGACCGCGTGAGAGCCAAGTGGTTCTTTTGCAACTGCGCCTGTACCGTCAGAAATTGCTGCATCTGTACCTGCAGCGTGGACAAATCTGCTTGTGATTGCACCAGGAGATGGTTGGTCTGATCCACGCTCGTCTGCAGAGACTGATTTTCGATCTGCAGGGCATCGTACTCGCTTTTTTTGACACAGCCGCCCAGCAGCAACAGCGCAGCGGCTGTCGCTGAAAGGGTGCGGGTAGGGTGCTTGGTCATTCCAAAGGGAGTACAAATCCCTTTCATTCCCGTTTGTCACGCAACCCGCCCCATGATTTTCAGAATAATGCCTTGGGCTCAAGCACTTGCATTCAAGGTAACCTAGTCGACAATGGGAGCCCCCCAAACCACCCCTTATGAGCAAAGCCTCCGTCGAAGACATCAAACTCGCCTCTGCTGGCCTCCGTGGCCAGCTGGCCGAGCTGTTCGCTGATACCAGCATCCCAAACATCCCGGAGGACTCCAACATCCTGCTTAAACACCACGGCTCCTACCAGCAGGATGACCGCGATGTGCGCGCTGAGCGCACCAAGGCGAAGCTCGAGAAAGCGTGGAGCTTCATGATCCGCAGCAAGATGCCTGGTGGCCGTATTTCTGCGAAGCAGTGGATGATTCACGACGACCTCTGCACCAAGGCTTTCGGCAACATGCGCCTGACCAACCGCCAAGGCATCCAGCTGCATGGCGTGCTCAAAGGCGGCCTGAAGGAAGTGATTTCCAATGTCTGCCACAGCGGCCTGAGCACCATGGGTGCCTGCGGTGACGTGGTGCGCAACACCATGGGCCCGGCGGCTCCGATCAAGGACGCAGTGCATGCTGATACTCAGACACTTACGGAGGAAATCAGCCAGCGCTTCCTGTGGCGCAGCCAAGCCTATGCCGACATCTGGCTGGATGGCGAAAAGATTGAGCCAGAGTGGACTCAGGATCCGGAGGTCAATCCGGCTGTGCGTGAGGCGACGAAAGCCCCGGAAGGCGACGACCCCATCTACGGAAAGGTCTATCTGCCGCGCAAATTCAAGATCGGCGTGGCCATCCAGCCCTGCAACGATGTGGATGTCTATTCCCAAGATCTCGGCCTGATCCCACATGTGGTGGACGGTGCAGTCGAAGGCTACACCCTTACTGTCGGTGGCGGCTTTGGCATGAGCCACGGTCAGCTCAGCACCCGCCCGTTTCTGGGTCAGCCGCTGTTGTATGCGAAGCGTGCGAACGTCGTGGATGCCATCGAGGCCGTTGTGACCACCCAGCGTGACCACGGCAACCGTACGGAGCGCAAAAACGCCCGCATGAAGTACACTGTGCAGACCATGGGCATTGACGGCTTCCGCGCCGAAGTGGTGCGCCGCCTGCCGGGCATCGAGACTTTCCCGGCCAAGGAACTGCATTTTGACAGCGTCGAGGACAAACTCGGCTGGCATGAGCAGGGTGATGGCAAGCTCTACTGCGCCGTCCATGTCAGCATGGGTCGCATTGTGGACCGTGAGGACGGCACGCACTACCGCAGCGCCTTTGTGGAGCTGTGCAAAGAGCTGGACCTGCCGCTGATCGTGACACCGAACACGAACATGATCATTGCCGACGTCGCTCCTGAGCAGAAGGCCGCCGTGGATGCCATCCTCGCCAAACACGGCGTCGTCCACTCCGAGGGCATGACCCGCGCCCGCAAGGTGGCCCACGCCTGCGTGGCCCTGCCGACCTGCGGCCTGGCCCTGAGCGAATCCGAGCGCGTCCTGCCTGGATTCATGGACAAGATCGACGAAGCGCTGCGTGAACTGGGACTCGAAGACGAGCCGATCCTTTTCCGCATGACCGGCTGCCCGAACGGCTGCGGCCGCCCCTACAACGCCGACTTCGGCTTTGTGGGTCGCTCGCCGAACAAGTACGCGATGTTCGTGGGTGGCAGCGTCCGCGGCGACCGTCTTGCTGGTTTGGAATTCAAGACGGTCCTCGGGGAAGAAGTTCCCGGCAAGGTCCGCACCTTCCTAGAAGCCTTCAAGGCCGAGCGCAAAGATGGCGAAATCTTCGCTGACTGGTTCGCCCGCACCCGCACCACGGGTGAGGCGCCGACGCCGGAGCAGTTCCACATCGAACTCGCTGAACGTGCCGCCAAGCTGGCGGAAGCAAAAGCGGTCGAGGCGGGTTAATCTTCCCGAAAGGCAACGAATTCGAGGCGGTCTGCACCCAGCGGACCGCCTTTTTTGTGTGGAGGTGCTTGAGCCGGGGATCGAAGACGGGAGATTGACCAGCAGAGTAGAGATGGCACAGCACTGTTGCGGTCACCATCCCCACGCTCCGACACAGGAAATCGCTCCCCTACGCCGCTGCTTTCCGTGTATGTGGTGGACTCCGTGGTTCAAATCCGGCAATTTCTGAACATTACGGTACTTGTGCGAGGCGTTACTTTGGGCCACAGACTCCGCCATGTCTCTCCAGTTCTATCATTACCTGCATCTCATCGGCCTGATCCTTGTTTTCATCGGCTTCGGCGGCCTGTTCTCCAACGAAGGTGCCAAGAAGGCCATGATGTGGCATGGCATCGGTCTGGTCATCAGCATTGTCTCCGGCTTTGGCATGCTGTCGAAACTGGGCATCATGGGCACGATGCCTGTGTGGGCTTGGATCAAGATCGGCCTCTGGCTGGTGCTGGGCTTCCTGCCGGTGCTGGCCAAGCGCCGTGTAATCGCCGCGCGACTGGTCGTCCTCATTGCCGCTATTGCGGGGGCTGGACTTGCGTATCTGGGTTACTTTAAACCGATGTTTTGATTTCAGCGCGGACGTCGCTGGAGATTGAGAATCGACCGACACTCCTGTCTGCTGATGTTAGGTCCCGTCTTCTTGAGACTGACGTGATCGTCAGTTGATTTAAAGCCTGAAATTCTCCTGTGCATCGGAGAAAACGCGACAGGCCGACGGGGCTGCGCCGAGAAAGTTGCTGCACAGGCGACAGAGCGCTGCTGGCGTATAAAGGGCGCAGCCCGTGGTCTTCACGGGTGCCTGCAACTATCTGCGGTCTATCCTGCTCCAGCACCTGCAAGAAGCGTTCAAGCATGCTCCAGCCCGGCAGCTCGGGCTGCTCGCCGGGTCGTAGTTTGTGCTATTGTCGCTCGCCTCCCATCGACAACTTCTCAGAACACTTCTGGCAGGATGTCTGACCTCCGGCTCAAGCGTACGCAACTGCGGTC
>NZ_JAQSEA010000146.1 GCF_029946185.1 Prosthecobacter sp. | reverse complement strand
GGTCAAGGCCGCTACGCGGTCAAGAGGTCAAGAGGTCAAGGTTCCGCTGGTCAAGGTTCCGCTGGTCAAGGTTCCGCTGGTCAAGGTTCCGCTGGTCAAGAGCGGGGCTGGACATCAGGTGGTTTCACCGGCGGCACGCAGCGCGAAGAGTCGGCGCGATCCAAAAGCGGGCTTCTTGCTGGAGGCGATCCAGTAGAGGAGCCACAGATGAGACCAGCATTTTTTGACGGGCGTGTAGAAGAATGCCGAGTAGGCCCATGGTGCGCAATTGCAGCGCCTTGGCTGCGGCCCGTCCCTCCGCTTCGTCCATGAGCACCAAGTCCGCCCGTTGTTCCAGTGCCAGTGAGATGGCAGCGATCTCTCCGGCATGCAGCACCGGGCTTGATGCCCAGGCATGGGCGGTTGTCTGCGGTTCAGCGTACTGGAGAAATGTTGGCAGGACCAACCCGTGAAAGCGACGGTCCGCACCCGCCAGTCGCCGAAACTCCGCCGCTACCTCGGACGGTAAATACACGGTGCCGAAGAGTTCTGGCAGCAGTCGTTCCAGCCCCAGGAAGCAAAGGTTCAGGATGACCGATGTATCCGCGACAACAATCACCGGGAGCCGAGTTCACGAAGAGTTTCCAGATCTTCTGTCAGCATCTCTTCCGTGAAGGTGGGAATCCGGCGCGCATGCAGCGCTTCGTCAAAATCGTAGCGGCTGACTCCTGCCACGTCCGAGGCCAGTTGGCGGGAGAGATGACCGGCTGCATACGCTCCGCAGGCGAGGTCGAGCCTGATGTCCTCTTCACGTACATTCATGAGTGCAGGCAGGTCTGGCAAGGTGATCGTCATGGTCTTGCCCATAAAATAGCGCACAAGCGCTATCGAGACAATGACCATTCCAAAACCAGCCGAAGCTCCTCACGACTTTTTGCCACGCCCTTGACCTCTCCTTGACGGGCGAAGCCTTGACCCTCCCTTGACGCGCAGCTCTTGCCCTCCTTCACTCTCCCATGCGCATCCACACTCTTGATCTCCGCTTCCATGGCCTTCCGGGCCTCATCGCCTCCTATCTTGTGGAGAGCGGGGGCGAGTATGCTTTGATCGAAACGGGCCCGGGTTCGACGTTGGAAACATTGCGTGCGGCGATTGGTGCGCTGGGTGTCGATGAGACGGCGATCAAGAAGGTTTTCGTCACGCACATTCATCTGGACCATGCGGGTGCTGCCGGGTGGTTTGCGCAGCAGGGGGCGACGGTGTACTGCCACCCCTCTGCGGTGAGGCATTTGATCGATCCTTCGAAACTCATGGACAGCGCCCGCATGGTCTATGGCGATCTCATGGACTCGCTCTGGGGCGACATGCTGCCTGCGCCTGCGGAACGCGTGGTGGCTTTGCATGACCAGGAAAGCGTGCCGCTGGGCGAGATCGAGATCATCGCTTGGGAGACACCGGGGCATGCGCGGCATCACCACGCGTTCATCATCGGCGACATTTGCTTTACGGGAGACGTGGCAGGCATGCGGCTGGAAAACAGCCCCTATCTTTCCGTCACCGCAGCGCCGCCGCAGTTTGATCCCTTCGCTTATGGGCAGTCTTTGGACCGCCTCATCGCGGCAAACTTCAAGACGCTCTATCTCACGCACTTTGGCGTGGTGCAGGATGTGGCGTGGCACCTGAGCACGTATCGCCAGCGGGTGATGGCGGTGTACGAGCGAGTGGCGGCGGATTTCGCGGCGGGCGTGGGCGTGGAGGAGAACCGCCGCAACTATGCGGCGGCTGAGCAAGAGATCGCCATGCAGGCGGGGGTGGATGAACGGCTCTGGCGCAAAGGGGAAGATGCCAACGTGACTTCCATGTGCGCGGATGGGGTGCGCTTGTACTGCGAGAAAGGCCGGTAAAGTACGTTAATAAGGGGGTGAAGTAGGGATGCGTTTTTTTTACAAATGGCTCCGTTAAGTATGAAAATTTTCAAAAACTACTTAACAATTGCGTAATATTGATGTATGCGCTGAGATTGCCGTAACGGAATCATTTATGAGTAACATCGCTTTTGATATAGATGGTAGTCGAGACGCCAGGGTGCCCATGATGCCCGCCAGTAGTTTGGCGGAACTGAATGCCGCCGCCGCTGATGCCCAGGCAACCTGCGAACGCTGGAACTCAGAGCTTCAATCCGTGCAGGAACAGCACCGGGCGCTGACGCATGAGGTGCGGCAGATGTCACGCCTGCATGAGCAGAAGACTTCAGAGGTGAACCGTCTGATCAGTCTTGAGGCGAGCCTGAACGAGCAACTGGGCAAGCTGAATGGACACCGTGAGATGCTGCAGAGCCGGCTGCAGGAGATCAACGCGCGTTATTTACAAGATCAGGGCAAGCTGGAACAGACGCAGCAGCAACTGAGCGAATGGGCGAGTCACAAGCTGTCGGTGGAGACGCAGGTGGACGCAGCGTCCCGGCAGCTCACCGGACTGAAGGCTGAGTCTGAACTGCTGGAAGAGCGCAGTTCCGAGCTCTCTGATTTGCTGCAAAAGGCGATCGATGAGGTGACGCGCCAGCAGGAGCGCATTGTGGAGGCACGCAGCCTAGTGCTGCGGCATGAGACCCGGCAGCAGGAGCTGACCATCAACATCGCACGGCTGGAGGTGAGCAATCAGCAGACGGATGCCAACCTCAAGCTCAAGCAAGAGCGGCTGAATTATTTGGAAGAAGCTGGCAGCCGGGCGACCGGGCATGTGGTGGATCTGACTTCGCGCTATCAGGCGCTGGAGCAGAATTTCACGCAGCTCACTTCGCAGTGCCGGGAAGGCGAAGCCTCCCTCAACATCACCCGCAGTGCCGTGGCCGATGAACGGGCGCGGTTGCAGGAAAAACGGCAGGCGGTGCAGGAGACCGGCCAGCAACACGCTGATTTGCAGAACGCGGTCAAAGAACTGGCAGGGCAGCGAGTGGCAGCGGCGGAAGCGCTGGGAGACCTCAAGGCCGAAGCGGTGCAGCATGAGCAGACATTGATCATTCTCCGTCAGCAACGGGCGAAAAGTCAGGCTGAAATGGATGAACTGCGCGCGTGCGAGCAGACGCTCGGGCAGGCTGTGCTGTCCCGCCGCAGCGAACTCTCCCGCATGGAAGAGAAGCTGGGCATTACCTTGAATGAGTGCACGGAAGCCGCCACGCAGGTGGCCGAGCTGCGCCGGGCGGTGACGCTGCTTGAGAAGACTGAAACAGAGTCAGCGCAGCAGATTCAGCAGTTCACCCAGGAACTGGCTGACCTTGCGGCTAAACGCCAGCAGGTGCAGGGCGAGATTGCTGAAACAGAAGCGACGCTGGCGGCGCTGAGTGAGCAGCACGGCACGGTGGGCGCAGAGATCATGGTGCTGGTCAATACCCGGCAGTCCACCTCAGAAGCTTTGCAAAGCTGCCAGGCTGAACTTGCCACCACTGAAGAGCGGCTGAAGAGCACGCGGGATGACTGCCTGGCCGCTGAGACGCGGCTGGCCTCCCTCACGCAGAAATTGCAGGAGGGTCAGGAGAAGGAAGCCGGCCTGGAAGACCGCATCCATGCCCTGGAGCAGAAGTCCGGGCAGTTGGAGAGCCAG
>NZ_JAQSEA010000145.1 GCF_029946185.1 Prosthecobacter sp. | reverse complement strand
ACCTGCCACTCGGTTCGCCGCACACGCCCATCGTTCCCGCGCCGGAGTGGAGAGGCAAAAGCGGTCTGGGGGACTATGGCGATTTTGTCATGCAGACCGATGATGTCGTCGTCGCGGTAGCGGAGGCGCTGGAGCGCAACGGGATGGCGACCAACACGCTCATCATTTTCACCAGTGACAACGGCTGCTCCAAGGCAGCGGGTATCGACAAACTCGCCAAGCAGGGGCATAACGTCAGCGCGAATCTGCGCGGGTCGAAGGCGGACATCTGGGACGGCGGGCATCGCATCCCCTTCATCGTGCGCTGGCCTGGGCAGATCGCGGCAGGTTCCACTTCCGACCAGCTCACCTGCCTCGTCGATTTCTTCGCCACCGCCGCCGAGATCATCGGCCAGCCGGTGCCTGCGGGCAGTTGCGAGGACAGCGTCAGCTTCCTGCCCGCGCTGAAGGGCCAGCCCATTGTCTCCACGCGCCACGGCGTCATCCATCATTCCATCAGCGGCCACTTCGCCTACCGCCAGGGACCGTGGAAGCTCGCGCTTGCGAAAGGTTCCGGCGGCTGGTCGTCACCGACCGAGAAGCAAATGCCCGCCGGTTCGCCGAAGGGACAGCTCTACGACATGCAGCACGACATCGGTGAAACGACGAATCTCTTCGAAACGAAACCCGAAATCGTGCACCAGCTCCTGGACCTTCTGAAGGCCGACATCGAACGCGGCCGCAGCACGGCGGGGCCGGACTCGGCGAATGATTTCCCCGATATTGTGCTGTGGAAGAGTGCGAAGGAGAGAAAAAAGAAACAGTGACTCTTCCATGAATGCCCAAGATTTTCTCCCAGCTTCGCCGCTTTGATTCCGATTCACTTTGAAATTTTTCCGGGCCAACCAACGCTGACTTCATAATGATGGAACAAATAGGAACAGACCTTCGAACAGCGATGCAGTCCGTCGGATCCACTTCAATTGCGCACAAAGGAAATGGATGGTGCACACTGCTGGAGGCTTGGGAGGGCAGCGCCCAACTCCCGCCTTTTTGGATTCAACTGCATGCTGGTCAGATCAATCTGCAGTATTTAGATGAAGATGACCCCATGAAAATTCTTCCCGAGGAAGGAGTTCTCCTGCCAAATGGTTCCGAACTAACAGGATGGGAACCGAACCTGTTTTGTACGTTTGTTGTTAACGAGGTCGAAGATCGCGACATCGAGAGAATGGTTCATTCCATCTTGGAAAAATATTACGGCCTTGAGCAAACCTGCAAGATTCAGATTTCGACCATGGAACTCGCCTAGCCT
Organism: Prosthecobacter sp.; assembly: GCF_029946185.1. GTDB lineage: Bacteria > Verrucomicrobiota > Verrucomicrobiia > Verrucomicrobiales > Verrucomicrobiaceae > Prosthecobacter. Next base: position 37,075 of record NZ_JAQSEA010000145.1, on the reverse strand, counting down.
GGAGCAGGGCGAGTGCTTCTGTTTATCGGTGTGATTTCCTCGCTGAGTCGCCACGATCTTCCCTGACAAAAAGCCTTCCACAGCACGTTCACACGTGATGCTCCGCTTCTTCTCCACACTCCTCCTGCTCGGCGCCACGCTCCACGCCGCCCAGCCGAACATTGTCATCCTGTATGCGGATGACATGGGCTATGGCGATCTCGGCATTCAGAATCCGCAGTCGAAGATTCCCACGCCGAATCTGGACCAACTCGCGCGGTCAGGCATGCGGTTCACGGATGCGCACAGTTCATCCGGCATCTGCACACCGAGCCGTTATGCGCTGCTGGAGGGACGCTACCACTGGCGGAAGTTTCACAGCATCGTGAACGCGTTTGACCAGCCGGTCATGGACGCTGAAAAACTCACGGTGGCGGAGATGCTGAAAGCGAAGGGTTATCGCACCGCATGCATCGGCAAATGGCACCTCGGCTGGGACTGGGAGTCGATTAAAAAGCCGGGTGCGGAGCTGCAGGGCGAGGGCAAAAAAAAGTTCTTCGCACCGGATGCCTTCGACTGGAGCAAGCCGATTTCCGGCGGACCGCTGTCGCACGGGTTTGACTATTACTTCGGTGACGACGTGCCGAATTTCCCACCTTACGCGTGGTTTGAAAATGACCGCGTCATTACCACGCCCACGGTGGAACTGAACACCACCGCGCCGACGGCGGAAGGCAGCTGGGAAGCGCGGCCCGGCCCCTCGGCTAAGGACTGGGATTTTTGGGCGGTGATGCCCACGCTGACCACGAAGGCGGAGGAATGGATCGGTAAACAGAAGCAGGACAAGCCCTTCTTTCTCTACTTTCCCTTCACCTCGCCGCATGCGCCGATCGTGCCAGCCAAAGAGTTCGTCGGTAAATCGGGAGCCAACGGCTACGGCGACTTCGTGGTGCAAACCGACGACACCGTGGGCCGCGTGCTGGCGGCATTGGAAAAACATGGCTTTGCAGACAACACGCTCATCATCTTCAGCGCCGACAACGGCCCGGAGCACTACGCCTATGAGCGGGTGAAGAACTTTGAGCACCGCAGCATGGGTCAGCTACGCGGTGTGAAGCGCGACATCTGGGAAGGAGGCCACCGTGTGCCCTTGGTCGTGAAATGGCCCGGCGTGGTTCCGGCGGGCAAGGTGAACGATGGTCTCATCAGCCAGGTCGATATCTTCGCCACTCTCGCCGCATTGGTCGGCAGTGATATTCCCGCCAGTTCTGCCGAGGACAGCTACAACCAGCTTAATCTCATCAAGGGCGAAGGCCCGAGTGCCCGCGACACCGTCGTGCACAACACCAACCCGAATGGCTACGCCCTGCGTCATGGCGACTGGGTGCTGATCGAAGCCAAAACCGGCGGCGTGAGCAAAGTGCCCGCCTGGTTTGATGCCGCCAACGGCTACTCCAAGAACACCCAGCCCGGCGAACTCTACAATCTCAAGGAAGACTTCTCCCAGAAGCACAACCGCTACGCCGACATGCCGGACAAAGTCGCCGAACTCACCGCTATGCTCGCCAAAGTGCGCACGAAAGGCCAGGTACGGTAACGCAGCACATTATCCCAACCATGAAATCCATCCTGCTAATCACACTTGCGTCATTCGTTCTCGTGCATTCGTCCTTCGCGGCGAAGCCGAATGTCCTCTTCCTGTTCGCCGACGATTTCACCTATGAGGCCGTGCGCGCCTTCGGCCACACGGACATCGACACACCGAACATCGACCGCCTGGCCGCACGCGGCACCAACTTCACCCGCGCCTACAACATGGGCTCGTGGAGCGGCGCGGTATGCGTGGCCAGCCGTACGATGCTGAACACTGGCCGCAGCGTGTGGGATGCTGGCGCGGTTTACAAAGAGACCGACAAAGAACGCCAGTCCGGCGTGCTCTGGTCGCAGCTGATGAGCAAGGCGGGCTACAAGACTTACATGACCGGCAAGTGGCATGTGCCGACCGATGCGACGAAGATCTTTGACATGGCCATGGACGTACGCCCCGGCATGCCGAAGACCGTGCCCACTTCCTACGACCGCCCCATTGCCGGTCAGACCGATTCCTGGAGCCCGTATGACAAATCGCTCGGCGGGTTTTGGGAAGGAGGCAAGCATTGGAGCGAAGTCGTGAATGATCATACGATCACGTTTCTCAATGACGCGAAGCAGCAGGAGAAGCCGTTCTTTATCTACGCCGCCTTCAATGCACCGCATGATCCACGTCAGGCTCCCAAAGAGTTCCAGGACATGTATCCGCTCAGCCGCATCAAGGTGCCGGAAAATTTCATCCCCGAGTATCCTTACAAGGACGCCATCGGCTGCTCCGAGAAACTGCGCGACGAACATCTCGCGCCCATGCCGCGCACCGAGTTTGCCGTGAAGACGCACCGCAGCGAATACTATGCGCTCATCACTCATCTCGACGTGCAGATCGGCAAGATTCTCGACGCGCTCGATGCGAACGGTCAGGCTGACAACACCTGGATCTTCTTCACCGCCGACCACGGCCTCGCCGTGGGCCATCACGGTCTCATCGGCAAACAGAACATGTATGACCACAGCGTGCGCGTGCCCTTCATCGTTGCCGGACCCGGCGTGGCGAAAGGCGCGAAGAATGACAACGCCATTTACCTGCAGGACGTCATGGCCACCGCGCTGGATCTCGCCGAAGCCGATAAGCCACAGCACTTCTTCTTCCACAGCCTGCGTCCGCTGCTCAATGGCACGCAGAAGCAGTCCAGCTACGACTCCGTCTATGGGGCCTATCTGGACCTCCAGCGCGCCATCACCCACGACGGTTGGAAGCTCATCGCCTATCCGAAGGCCAAGGTGCTGCGCCTGTACCATCTTGCTGAAGATCCGCAGGAGATGACAGACCTTGCGGCGAAGCCCGCGCACGCCGCGCTGAAGCAGCAGATGTTCGAGCGCCTGGTGAAGCTCTCCGCCGATCTCGGCGACCAGGTGAATTTGCAGACGGTGTTTAAGGAATGAAACCGCCGGTTTCATCGTTCTCAAGTCATGCCACGCCTTCTTGTTTTTGCTCTCTGCCTCGTTGCGCCCTTTTCATCCTTCGCTCAGACCCCTGCGGACAAGCCGAACATCCTGCTCATCATCACCGGCGGCTCCAAGGCCAAGGCGAACGATGACAGCGCCACGCCGTGGCAGCTATACGACATGGCCACTGAATGGTCCACTCTAAAGCTCGGCACCGTCAAGCTACCGCAAGGTCCGGCAAGACTCACGCTCGAAGCCCTGTCCATGCCCGGCACACAGGTCATGGACTTGAAGCATGTGCAACTCACACTGCGTTGACTTGAACAGCATCAACGAGAAAACAGCGCCCCAATAACTCAACCTTTCCGCATGAAACTCACCACCCTCCTCCTTTCGTCATTCTGCCTTTGGCAATCGTCATTCGCAGCGGAGCCGCCGCCAAACATCCTCTTCGCCATCGCCGATGACTGGGGGGCACATGCAGGGGCCTACGGTACGCCATGGGTGAAGACGCCGAACTTTGACCGTGTGGCGAAGGAGGGCCTGCTCTTCAGCCAAGCCTACACCCCGAATGCGAAGTGCGCGCCCTCACGCGCCTGCATCCTCACGGGTCGCAATTCATGGCAGCTCAAGGAAGCGGCAAATCACATCTGCTACTTCCCGCCAGAGTTCAAAGGCTGGGGCGAGGCCCTGGCGGAGCATGGCTGGAATGTGGGCTACACCACCAAAGGCTGGGGCCCGGGCGTGGCGAATGATGCAGACGGGAAACCACGCAAAATGACCGGCACCCCCTACAACAAACGCCGGGCCGAAGCACCGACCCCTGACATCCTAAACTGCGACTACGCAGCGAACTTCAGCGACTTCCTCAATGCCGCTCCTGCCGACAAGCCTTGGTGCTTCTGGTATGGCAGCGTGGAGCCGCATCGCGGTTATGAATTCGGCAGCGGTGTCGCCAAGGGTGGCAAGAAGCTCACGGACATCGACCACGTTCCCGCCTACTGGCCGGACAACGACGTGATCCGCAATGACATGCTCGACTACGCCTTTGAGGTCGAGCATTTCGACCGCCATCTCGGGCGCATGATCGCCGACCTCGAAAAACGCGGCCTGCTGGAGAACACCCTCGTCATCGTCACTGCGGACCACGGCATGCCCTTCCCGCGCGGCAAGGGCAACACCAACATGCAGGCCAACCATGTGCCGCTCGCGATGATGTGGAAGAAGGGCATCCTGCAGCCAGGCCGCAAGCTCAGCGATTTCGTGAGCTTCGTGGATCTCGCGCCGACCTTTGTCGATCTCGCCGGTTTGAAGTGGGCAGACACCGGCATGGCGGAGTCCCCGGGCCATAGCCTGACGGATCTCTTTGCCAACAAGCCTGCGCACGTGCGCGATCACGTCCTCATCGGCAGGGAACGCACCGACATTGGCCGCCCGCATGACTGGGGCTACCCCATCCGCGGCATCGTGACGAAAGACAGTGTCTTCATCGAAAACTTCGAGCCCACACGCTGGCCTGCGGGCAATCCCGAGACCGGTTACCTGGACTGCGACGGTGGTGCCACCAAGACCTTCATCCTCGACGCCCACCGCAAAAACCCCGCCGATCCTTTCTGGCAGCTCTGCTTCGGCTTGCGTCCCGGCATGGAGTTCTACGACCTCAAGTCCGACCCCGATTTCGTGAAGAACTCACCCACCGATCCACGCGCCACCGCCATGCGTGATCAACTCCACACCGAACTCAAGCAGCAGGGCGATCCGCGCATGTTCGATCAAGGCAACATCTTCGACAAATACGAACACGCCAGCCCCGGCAACGCCGGATTCTACGAGAAGTTCATGAGCGGCAAGACCATGAAGACCAACTGGATCAACCCCACCGACATCGAACCCCGCCCCATCCTTCCATGAAATTTCTGCTCCTTCCGCTCTTCGCCCTCCTCTGCATTCCCGCCTCCGCCGCCTCCAAGAAAATCACCGGCACCCAGCCCCTGCCGGCCATGCCTGCGGCAGCCTTCACCGTCGTCATCATTCCCGACACCCAGTCCTACATGGGCAAAGGCTGCAAGGCCACACCTGACAGCACCGACCCTGTCACCAATATAAACTTGGAGTCCCAGGTGAAATGGATTGCCGCGCATCGCGACGATCAAAACATCGTCTTCGTCAGCCATGTCGGAGACATCGTGGACAAGGATAACGCCAGCGAATGGGCCGTCGCGAAACAACACCTCGACACCCTCCGTGGCGTGGCGCCCTTCAGCCTCACCGTCGGCAATCACGACATGACCAGCAAGGGAGACGCCCATCTGTTTCAGGAGCATTTCCCAGCCGCCAGCTTCAAGGACTATCCCTGGTATCTCGGCAGCTACACCCACACCCGCAAAGATCAGAACGTCTCCGCCAACAACGTAAACAGCGCCCAGCTTTTCAGCGCCAGCGGCATGGACTTCATCCATCTCAGCCTTGAATGCAATGCGCCCGATGACGTGCTCGCCTGGGCCAATGAACTGCTCACGAAAAATGCGACCCGTCATGCCCTGATCACCACCCACATGGACCTCGGCATCCTCGACAAACCGAAGACCGAAGAAGGCTTCATCCACGATCCCAAAGGCCGCATGCGCTGGGTCAAGATTCACGGCAAACTCGGCAACACCGCCGAGCAGATGTGGGACAAGCTCTTCCGCAAGCACGCAAACCTGCGCCTCATCTTCTGTGGCGATCAAAGCCGCGTCACTGCATTGAAACTCACCACCGATGCAGACGACGGCCATCCCGTCACCTCCATGCTCACCGACTATCTCTCCCTGCCCGCGCTGCGCCTGCTGCGTTTTGTTCCTGCCGAGAATTGCGTCCACGCCCTGACCTACGATGTCGTGAACAATGTCCTCGTCGATGACACCCCCTACGTGCATGAGCTAGACCAGCATCAGTTCACGCTCGACTACCCCATGCAGCCCGTCACGAAATAAGCCTTCTGCTCCATGCTCCGCTCCACCGCCATCGCCTTCTTCCTCGTTGTCACCGGTTCACCGCTCTTCGCGGCTCCGCCGAACATCCTCTTCGTCCTCTCTGACGATCACAGCTACCCCTTCCTCGGTTGCTACGGTCGTGAGGAGATGAAGACGCCGAATCTCGACCGCATCGCAGCCGAGGGAATCATATGCCGCCGCATGTTCACGGGTGCCCCGCAGTGTGTTCCCTCGCGCGCCACCCTTATGACCGGCCGCTCCCCGGTGGCCTGCCGCATCACGCGCTTTTCGTCGCCGCTGCCGCGAGATGAAATCACCTTCCCGGAGATCCTGAAAAAAGACGCAGGCTACTTCGTCGGCTGCTGCGGCCGCACCTATCATCTCGATGGCTCGGGGCGCAGTCCTGAAGCCACAGCACAGGTGTTCGATGAGCATCACATGGCCACCTTCAAAGATCGCTTTGATTACGTCGATGCGTCCGGCCAGGACAATGTGCCAGCGAAGATGAACGAGTTCTTTGACCAGCGCCCAAAGGACAAGCCCTACTTCCTTTGGGTCGGTTTCAGCGATCCTCATCATCCCTGGACCACCGGCAAAAACCCACCCGACCCCGCGAAGCTCCAAGTGCCCGGCTACCTGCCGGACCTGCCCGGCGTGCGCAGCGATCTCGCCGCCTACGAAGGCGAGATCGAGCATGCCGACGGAGACTTCCAGCGCGTGCTCGACATCGTCAAAGAACGCGCCGGACTGGAGAACACCCTCGTCATCTTCATGGGCGACAACGGCATGGCCTTCCCCAGCGGCAAAGGCTCGCTGCATGATCCCGGACTCAATGTGCCCCTGCTCGCCTGGTGGCCCGGCGTCATTAAACCCGGCGGCGACTCCAGCGCGCTCATCTCAGGAGAAGACATCGCGCCCACCTGCCTCGAAGCCGCTGGACTTCCAGTGCCTGAGCGCATCAGCGGCGTCAGTTTCCTGCCTCTGCTCAAAGGCGCGAAGTTTGAAAAGGAGCGCCAGCACATCTTCGCCGAACGCGGCCCGCATGGCAGCGCCACCTTCAATGAAAGCACCACCGCCAGCGGCATGGACTACAGCCGCTGCGTGCGTAGCGCCCGCTATAAGCTCATCTACAATCTCACCCCCAACATGCGCTACACGCCCGTGGACAGCGGCAACGATCCGAGTTGGAAGGACATCGTCAAAGCGCACGAAGACAAGGCGCTCGCCACCGAGTTTGAAGACCTCTGGTTCACCAGCCCGCGACCAGTCTATGAACTCTACGACCTCAACGAAGACCCCGACGAACTGCACAATCTCTACGGCCAAAAAGGTCTGGAAGTCGCAACGCTGGAATTGAAGACCGCCCTGCAAAAGAAGATGATCCTCGACTTCGACTACCTGCCCCTGCCCATCGGTGGAGATGCCAAACCCAAGGGCAAGGCGGCAACGAAAAGCGATCCCAATCGCGCCGAAATGTTCAAGAAGCTCGACACGGATCATGACAGCAAGCTCAGCACGGCAGAGTTCAGCGCCAAGCGCAATCCTGCCGATGCCGCAGCTTGGTTTAAAGCCCGCGACGTGGACGGCAACGGCTCCCTCGACGAAGCCGAATACATCGCCCGCACCGTGCCGAATCCACCCAAACAATAATTTACTCCTCAACCTATGAAGCACCTTCTCATCTTCCTCTCTCTCGGCCTTTCCCTTTGCGCAGAAACTGCCACCCCGCTCTTCTCCGACGACTTCTCCCGCGACGAAGCCTCACCGGGCAAAGAGGACATCGGCAACGGCTGGACCAGCAACAGCGCATGGCGCGCCAAAGGCCATCAGCAGGTCGATCTCATCGACGGAGTCATGCACGTCACCAAGCATGCGGAGGCCGATCACGGCGTCGCCATCTTCCACAATGTCGAGTTTCAGGACGGCATCGTGGAGCTGAAATTCAAACTCGGTGACGGCGATGACCTCGGTGTCGATTTTGTCGATCGTGAACTCAAGACCGTGCACGCCGGTCATCTCTGCATCGCCCGCGTCACCAACAAATCTGTCACGCTCACCGATTCCAAGACCGGAGGCATGAACAACGAAATCCGTGAGCGCCGTCAGAAAGGCGACAAGTCCCCTGAACTCGCTGCGCTGCTCAAAACAAAAACCAAGTCCTTCAAACTCGACCTCAAACCGAACGAGTGGCACACGATGAACATCAAAATCGTCGCCGATCAGATGACCGTTCGCATCGACGGACAGGACACCGGCTCCTTCTCCAGCGAAGGCATCGCCCATCCGACCAAACGCATGATCACCCTCGCCGTGAACAAGTCGGCAGATGTGGATGATGTGAAGGTTTCCAAGCTGAAGTGAGTATTTGACTCCTTCCATGCGCTTCATCCTCTTCTTCGCTCTCCTCGCCACTGCGTCTCTGGCGCAGTCTCAGCATGAAGTCTTCCCCGGCTGGCCGCAGCTTCCGGAAGGTCATGTTCTCGGCCTGTGTGCCGGGGTCGGTGTCGATGCGCAGAACCGCGTCTTCGTCTTTCATCGCAGCGGCCGGGTGTGGTCAAAGCCCTTTCCCAAAGAGGCCATCCCTGCGCCAACCGTGAGCGTGTTCGACGGCGCGACGGGCCGGCTTCTCAGCTCCTGGGGGGCGAACCGCTTCATCATGCCGCATGGGCTGACGGTGGATCATGCGGGCAATCTCTGGCTCACCGATGTGGGCCTGCATCAGGTCTTCAAGTGTTCGCCCTCAGGTGAGGTGCTGCTCACGCTCGGCGAGGCGGGGATACCCGGCAGCGATTCCACACATTTCAATCTGCCCACGAATGTAGCCGTTTTGGCAGACGGCTCCTTTTACGTGAGCGACGGCTACCAAAATACGCGCGTGATGAAATTCACCGCCGTCGGCCGCTTTGAATTTGAATGGGGCACGAAGGGCCACGGGCCGGGCGAATTCAATCTGCCGCACGGCATCACCGTGGATGCGCAGGGACGCATCATCGTCTGCGACCGCGAGAATGAACGGCTGCAGGTCTTCGATGCGAAGGGCGTCTTCCTCCATGAATGGAAAGGCACGCAGCTCGGCAAACCCTACGGCATCGCGACCGGTCCCAACGGCCATCTCTTCGTCATAGATGGCGGCTCCCCTTCCTTGAAGCGGGAGCAGCGCGGCAAGGCGGTGGAGCTCGATCTCTCTGGCCAAGTGCTCGACACCTTCGGCAGCTACGGCAAAGCTGCCGGTCAGTTCCAGCTCGGGCATGACATTGCAGTCGGCCCCGACGGTGCCGTTTATGTCGCTGAGGGGACAGGCACACGGGTGCAGAAGTTTGTGCGCAGAAAAGCAGTAGAATGAGGTGTTGGCTTGTTGCTGTACATCACTCGCTGGTTCGGTGTTAGGACCAAGGCTTTGCTGCGAAAGCAGACGGAGCCACCGCGTACTCTCCAGCACTATGACCAACCGCCGCCGCTTCCTCGCCACCACCGCCCTCGCTTTTCCTTTCATCGGTCACGCTGCCGCACCTGCCGCGAAGATCATTGAGACGAAAGTGATCTCCCAGCAGCCGGAGTTTTACCATGGCTGGTCCACGGTGGCGCGTAGGCAGAATGGCGAGCTGTGGGTCTCTTGGTCCGGTGGTCGTGAGTCGCATGTGTGCCCGTTCGGCCAGGTGCATGCCATGACCTCCCTCGACAACGGCGCCACCTGGACCTGGCCTCGCGTACTGCTGGACACCGCCACGGATGACCGCGACTCCGGCGTGCTGGAAACCGCGAAGGGCACACTCGTCGTCACCACCTTCACGTCACTGGCCTATGAAGATCATTTCAAGAAGGCCAGCACCTTTGCCGAGCACACGGACAAAGGCTGGACTTCCAAAACCATGCCGCAGGAGCAGTTTGTGAAATGGAAGGCCGCGCACGAGCGCCTGAACGATGAAGAGCGCAAAGCAGAACTCGGCGAATGGGCGCTCCGCTCCACCGATGGCGGCAAGTCCTGGTCCACCCGCATCCCCACCATCGTGAACAGTCCGCATGGCCCCATCCAGCTCAAGGATGGCCGCCTGCTCTATGCCGGCAAGCAGCTCTGGACAGCGGACAAAAAAATCGGTGTCGCCGAGTCGAAGGACGACGGCCTCACCTGGCAATGGCTCGCGGAGATCCCCACCCGCAAAGGCGACAGCGCCGTCAAATCGTATCACGAACTGCACGCCGTTGAAGCCGCAGACGGCACCCTCATCGCGCAGATCCGCAATCACAACGACGCGAACAAAGGCGAAACCTTGCAGACCGAATCCAAGGACGGTGGCAAGACCTGGAGCGAGCCGCACAGCATCGGCGTTTATGGTCTCCCCTCCCATCTGCTGCGCCTGCGTGATGGTCGCCTGCTCATGACCTACGGCCACCGTCGCAAGCCCTACGGCAACCAGGCCCGCATCAGCAGCGACAACGGCCAAACCTGGGGCGAGGCGATGATTATCTCCGGCGACGGCATCGGCGGCGATCTCGGCTATCCAAGCACCGTCGAACTGGCCGATGGCACACTGCTCACCATTTGGTATGAAACCATGAAGGAGCCCAAGCTCGCCGTACTCCGCCAGGCAACATGGCGCATTGAGTGATGCCTCCGCTCACAATCGGGGCTCCCGCACACGGCACGGGCAGCACCAGCTAAGCTCCGCGCTGCACCCCATGCGTGCGAGTTCCGCCTTCCACTACATTCGCAGCCATCTCACAGATCGGGATGGCTGCTGTACTGACGCAATTTCAGACACGCCTACTCTTCACGCTTCGCGACAAAGCAGCGCACCACCCAGGTGAGCACCAGCGTGGTCAGCGCACCGGTCGCATCGGCCATGAGATCGCGCATCGTTTCATGGATGTTATGCTGGATGTGCGTGCGGAACACGACATCCGAAAAAAGTTCGGCAAACTCCCAGAACAATCCCACCGTACAGGCGAGGGCAAAGGTGAAGACGTAGCGGGCAAATGGAGTGCGCTGGCCAAACCAATGCGCGAAGCAGTCGAGCGCGTGCCATAGAAAGAACGCGATGGCCACGCCACCGCTGTAGTGCATCACAAAATCAAGCTGCTGCCGCCAAGGCGTGCGCATGATCTTCTGATGAAAAATCAAAACCGCCACGGGTGCCCAGCCAGCGCGCAGAAGCAGGCGGAGCAGCGGCGTCATAGCTTCTTCCAGTCCACCTTCGCAATCTGCTCGCGGCCATTGCGGTCATGGTATTTCACATGGCCGTGTTCCACGCCGTACTCATGCACGCACTTGGTCACCTTCACGTCATAGCAGCAGTATTCCGCGATCTTGGCGACTTCACCTTGCTGCCACCATTTCAGTGCGTCGAGGCCGTCGGCTGTTTTACCCATGCCCAGCGTGGCCGCAGCCACGGCGTCGAGCTTGATGCGGTGACCCAGGACCTTTTCGAGATCAATCAGCAGATCGAGACTGCACTTCAGATCTTCCTGAGGGTGAAACCAGGCATCATGCCCTCTGAGCACTTCGTAATCGAATCCGATGTGATTGTAACCGATCACGAGATCCGCGTTTTTAAGCTGCGTGATGAGCGCGGGGACTTCGTCCTGTGTGTAGATGCTGTACTCGTTCTGCCCGGTGCTGAACGTGCAGGCCACGGAGATGCCCATCTTGTGCTTGTTGCCCCATCCCCCGACGTCGTTCGCGGTACGACGTGTTTCGAGGTCAAAATAAACGATGTCTCCAGCCATGATCGCGACGCCCGGCGGAGGCTTAGCCGATACGATAAACGATGCGTGCCTTGTCCATGTCGTAGGGCGACATTTCGATCTTCACCGCATCACCGATGACGAGACGGATGAATTTCTTGCGCATCTTGCCGGAAATATGGGCGAGCACTTCGTGGCCGCTGCTGTTGCGCAGCTTCACGCGGAACATGGTACCGGCGAGCACGGCGGCAATGGTTCCTTCGAGTTCGATGGCTTCTTCCTTCTGTTTGCCAGCGTCCACAGGCTCCGGCGGACGTGGTGGTGGAATGAAGCGAGGGGGGCCGTTGCGACGGGGTGGGCCGCCGCGGCGGGCTGGGCCGCCGCGTGATGGACCGCGATTGGGGGGACGTGACATGCGTAAAAAAGTAGGGTTTGAGGATGCTCCCACACGCGGGGATTACAAGGGTAATTTTGTGCCGTGACTGGCAGGGAAGCCGGATTTGTCAATTCGAACAGACAAAAATCTCGCCGCCATGCGTCCTGTCCGTGAAACTGCCCCCGCATGCCCGCCGCCCCGACACTGCCCGAAATCTACGATGCCCACGCGGCGGGCCTGTTCCATTATTTCGCCAGTTTCACCGGCAACGACGCTGACGCGAAGGACCTGCTGCAGGAGTTTTTCATCAAACTGGCACGGCAGCCGGTCCCCGCGGGCATCGCCAATCTGCGCGCCTGGCTGCTACGGCTGGCGCATCACCACGCCATCGACTGGCTGCGGCGCCACAGCGTGCGGCGGAGTGCCGAGGAAGCCGCCCCGGTGGAGATTTTTGCACCGCAGGAAGATCCAGATCAGGCGGAGCTGGCCCAGCGCCTCGCCCGCGCACTGTCCCTGTTGCCGCTTGAGCAGCGCAGCGTGGCGCAGCTCAAGCTGTGGGACGGCCTGACCTTTGAAGAAATCGCGGAGGTGCAGGGCATCCCGCTGAACACCGCCGCCAGCCGCTACCGCTACGCCCTGGAGAAGCTCCGCAGCGAGCTGCGCCCACTGTACGACGAACTGAAACCCTCATGAGCACGAACCCCGACCCTTTTGAAAACGATCTGCGCGCCCTGCAGCGCCGGGCTCTACCTCCTGCTTGGCGGGAAGAAATGCTAGGGCAGGCTGCCGCGCAGGCCCAGCGGGCGACACGCACTCCGCGCTGGCTGCTCGCTAGCTGGGGCGTGGCTTGGGCAGCCACCCTGGTGCTGTACTTCACCACGCCATCTGAACCGGCAGCACCGCCTTCGGTCAGCCTGACCGACCCCGCTCTACCCATGCTGTGGCAGCAGCGCGCCGCCGCCATCGAGGCCCTGCTGGCCGCCAACTAATCCTCCCCCGCCCTCTACCCCTTTCATACCATGCTCCGCCGACTCTTTTCCAAACGCTACATCCGCATTCTGCTGTGGCTGTTCATCACCTTCGTCACCCTCGTCGTTCTGCTGTATGCCTGGACGAACTGGAGCGGCAGACGCCGCTGGGCCGCGACAAAGGCCATGCTAGAACGCGAAGGCGAAACCCTCGACTTCCGCAAACTGCTGCCCGAAACGCCGCCCGATGCGCAAAACCTCCTCGCCATCGAACCCCTGCGGGGAATCACCGAAGCCATCGATCACGACGAATCCAAAGGAGCGCCGGGGGCGAAACGTCGGGCTGTGGAGAAGATGCAGTGGGAGGGGAAAGCCCCGGTTTCGAGCGGTGTCGAAACGGGCGAGGTGGCTGACATGCAGGCGTGGGTCAAATTTCTGCGTGAGGCGAAGTATCTCGATCTCCCGGAGGAATCCTCCAAGCCCGGAAAGGATGTGCTGACAGCGCTGGACGCCACTTTCCCCCTGCTCAAGCAGCTTGCCGATCTGGCACCTCAGCGCAGGGCGGCCATCTTCACCCCTGGACTGCGCGAGCGGGAGCTGCCAGAGATGCTTTTCAGTCTCTCTCTGCGGCACTACACCGCAGAGCAAACTCTGACGCGTGCCTTATGCCTGCGCGCACGTGCCGCCATTGATGCCAGGCAGGGGGCAGAGGCAGCCCGCTGCCTGCTGGCAGCAGAGAAAATGGGACTCGGCTGCGCAGCCGAACCCTTGCTGATCGGCTTCCTGGTGGGCAACGCTACAAAAGCCATGACCAACGAGGGGATATGGCTGGGGTTGCGAGAGAACGTCTTTGCTGAGGAGGATCTGCGCATGCTTTACCAGACTCTAGGCACGCACAATCTGGACAAGACCCTGCTGCAGGCCTTCCGGGGAGAGATGGCCACGGGACTGAACGCCTTGGAATACCTTCAAGAAGTTGCCGGTGGGAGAAAGAAGCCCGGCAAGGATGTTGCCGATGCTATCGCAAACCTTAAAGGTCTCTCCCTCAATGGCTTTCGTGCGCTGCCGGGTGGTCTGTTTGACCACTGGAAGAGTGTGACCGCCGAGCAGGAATGGAAACACATCATCGCTCCCTTGCAAACAGGTGGCATTGCTGCGGCGGTCAAATCTGCGGATGGGATAAGCGAAGATTTGAATGCGAAGCAGAATTTTTTGCTGCATCCCGACTACATCATGGCCCGCATGGTGGTGCCTGCCTTCATTGGCATCAGTAAGAGTGCCTTGTTCGTTCAAGCGCGTGAGCGTCAGGTGCTCGCGGCCATCGCGCTGGAGCGCTTTTATTTAAAGCACGCCAAGTATCCGGCAGCGTTGCAGGAGCTCGTGCCCGAGTTTGCCACCTCCGTGCCGCTGGACCCCTCGGATGGGAAGGAAGTCCGCTATCACACCACGCCCGCAGGCCGCTACATGCTCTGGTGCGTGGGCTTTGATGGCAAAGATGACGGCGGGCAGATCAAAAAGAACACCCGTACGATGAAGAACCCCGACTATCTCGGAGACTGGACCTGGCAGTATGAGCCGGTGCCAGTGAAGGAGCCGACGGACACCGAGAAAAGCAGATGAGGGTGATCGCGCACGACTCTGTGGAGCGCTTAGCTTCTCGCCAAACAGCGCTCAATACAAATCCAGCCCCAGATCCAGCGCACGGCTGGAATGCGTCAGCGCACCCACAGAAATCGCATTCACACCCGTGGCCGCCACATCCTTGATGGTGTCAATCGTGATGCCACCGCTGGCTTCCAGCCAGAGCCTGCCGTTCACAAGTTTCACCGCTTCACGCAGCTTTTCGCAGCCCATGTTGTCCAGCAGCAGCATGTCCACCCCTTCGAGAGTAAGGAAATCAGCCACTTGCTCCAGCGTGTCAGCTTCGAGCTGCACGCGCACACCTGGGCGCTCACTGCGCAGTTTGTGAATGGCAGTCTGCAGGGAGGTCAGATCGCTGTTGGCGGCCAGATGATTGTCCTTCACCATGGCGTGGTCGTACAGGCCCATGCGGTGGTTGGTGCCGCCGCCGTGCTTCACGGCAGTTTTTTCGATCAGACGCCAGCCGGGCGTGGTTTTCCGCGTGTCCCAGACCTGCACGGCGTGTGGCTTCACGGCCTCCACGTAGCGCTGCGTCTGGGTCGCCACACCGCAGAGGCGCTGCAGGAAATTCAGCGCTGTGCGCTCGGCAGTGAGCAGTGATCGGGTGCTGCCGGCGGCTTTTATGAGGATGCTGCCGCGCACAAAGGGACTGCCATCCGGAATGCAGACCTCCACTTCGAGCGTGGGGTCGATTTCTTTGAAGACGGCCACGGCGATTTCAGCCCCGGAGACAATGCCGGGCTCACGCGCGACGATCTCGGTCCTGGAGCGTGAATTTTCGGGCGTAAAGTAGAGGGAGGTGACGTCTCCCGTGCCGACATCTTCGGCAATGGCGGCGCGGATCAGGGCTAAAACAGAGGGTTCCATGGGTGGCCGGATCATAGGCTGTACCGGGGAGGTTTCCAGTACGGGGAAAAACAGGTTGCCAAATTTTAAAAACTCTTCATCTTCCCCGCCCCTCGCCCCCGGCCTGACTGATTCATGGCCTTGCGTAGCGTGGCCATAGGAGCGTGTCATGAGCAACATCATCGAAAAGATCAATCAAGAGCAGTTGAAAAAGGAAGTCACCGCTTTCACCGTGGGTGACAGCGTCAAGGTCCACACCCGAGTCGTCGAAGGTGACAAAGAGCGTATCCAGATCTTCGCTGGCATCGTCATCGCCCGCAAAGGCTACGGCATCAACGAAGCCTTCACCGTCCGCAAAATCTCCTATGGAGAAGGCGTGGAGCGTGTGTTCCCCGTGCACAGCCCAAAAGTGGCCAAGGTCGAAGTGACCAAGAACGGCAAAGTGCGTCGCGCCCGCCTTCACTACCTGCGCCAGCGCCAGGGTAAGGAAGCCATGTCCGTCAAGGAACTGGCCCAGAGCGAACGTTAATTTTTCGCGTTTGTTTTTCAAAAAAAGGGAGGGCCGCAAAGCCCTCCCTTTTTTTGTGATTGTGATCTAGCGAATTTCAAAACTTATAGCGGTTTGCAAAACTCATTTCCGTTTAGCAGGCTGTTTCTTGATCGCAGATCATAGGCTTCGATGGCAGCTGGCTGAGGACAGCCAGCCCTACCAGCGCTGGGCAGACACGTGGCCATGCGCCGCTATCCGGAAATCAGTTTTGGAAGACGCTGTATCTCCAGCCCAAGCCCGCGAAGCCACCCCGAATCCCGCTAGGGACTGCGCTCGCATTGCGAAGAACAGCCTGTCCGTCGTAGCTTTTAGCGAACAAGGAAGCGCAGCTACCGCTCTCGCAGGCCAGCCAGCTCCCGAACACAACAAGACATTCGAAAGCAGGCGCTGATAATACAACGCACAGTTGAAAAAGGGTCTGAATCCATGGCGCTTAGTAAGGGCCTTTTGCCCTCTTTCGGCGCTTCGTCCCGCCACACACCAGCCCTGAATGGGCTGCGGATTACAGCCCAGGGATGCCAGCTCGTCCTCCGTAGCTTGGGCGAAGGAGGAAGCTTTAGCGAGTGCTTCCCTGGGTTCCTCCACCATCAATCCGGGAAGCAAAGCCAGCCTGCCCTTCGTAGCACGGAGTGCGAAGATGGGGCGCTCCGCCGCATCCCACGCCCACCAGCAGCGTCTGCAACCAGCCCCGCCACACCTTGGCTCCGCCATCACATGACGCTCTCCCCGAGAAGATTCTCAGCACGAGAAAACAGACCCGTTTTCAACGCATCATGGTCTGAGTCTTCGTCAGCCGCCCGGCAGAAAGCGTTCACCGACCCTGGGTTCTGCGAACCCAGAGCAGGATGAAGCAAGCCCATGGGCCTGCGGTCACTTTTTCTTCTTCTTGCCGCCAAGGAGGGTGAGAAGGAGCACAAGGACGACCACGCCAATACCGATGAGGATCATGGTCATCATGCTCATGCCCTCTTCCTCAGCTGGAGGCATGGGCGCCCCGGCCTGAGGCTGGCCGTAGCCGGGCTGCGGCTGCTGCGCGTAACCAGGCTGCTGCGGCTGGCCATAGCCGGGCTGTTGAGGCTGCTGCGCGTAACCAGGCTGCTGCGGCTGGCCATAGCCAGGCTGTTGAGGCTGCTGCGCGTAACCAGGCTGCTGCGGCTGGCCATAGCCAGGCTGTTGAGGCTGCTGCGCGTAACCAGGCTGTTGCGGCTGGCCTCCCGGAGGCACACCACCCTGCTGCGCAGGGTAGCCGTTGGGTTGTGTCGCGGGCATGGCTCCCGGCGCCGTACCATCCGCAGGGGGCGTCGTACCATTAGCGGGGGCTGGGTTGCCACTCGCTGCAGCGAGTGCTGCCGCCACTTTATCATCCATGCCAGGTGCGGCCGAGCCAGCGATGGCCGAGGAGCCTCCGACGGCACCGGCGGCGGCAGGCTGCGTCTGCCCCTGCGGCGTGTTCACCTGCTGGGCAAAGTAGGCATGACGGGCGCGGTAGTTGGTGAAGACTTCGCGGTAGAATTCTTTGACGGGGCCATCAGCATTTCCTGCGACGCCTTCACCTTCAATGATGGCCTCACCCATCTTGGTAAGTTCCGCCTTGTCCTTGCCTGCCTTGGCATCCGCACGAAGCATTCGTTGGATGGCTTCGTTCACTTTGGTGATCAAGCCTAAATCGAGAGCACTCAGAGCGTCCTTGGTTTCGGTGACGGTTTTGCTGAGCGTCTTCAAGCTCTCCAGATCGTATTTGTATGGGGTAAACCATTTGCTCGACTTCCGCTCCGATTCAAAGGTGGTCCGCCAGTTCTCCTTTTCGCGTTTAACGGCGTCGTTCATCCGCGTCAGGTCAGGCTCGATGAGTCTCTTGACACTCTCCTCACGGATCCTCTGCAAGGCGGGCTGGTCCTGCGTCATCTGCGCGAGTTGCTTATCGTACGATGTCAGAACGACGAGAATCTCTGCGACGGCCTTGGGATAATAAACCGAGGCCGGATTGCCGCTTTTCGGGTCGTTGAGTTTGTCGAATTCCTTGAGCGCACCGGAGAAGTCCTTGGCCTGTATTTTCTCCAGCATCGCCGCACGGATCGCGTAAGCCTTGATGTTGAGACCCTCTGCCTTCGCCTCTTCACGGGTAAGCCATTTGCCTTCCAGCTTCGCGCCGCCGGCCACGACCTTTTCCTTTTCCTCCTGCACCTCTTTGATCATGCCCTCCACTTCAGCCGCTTCCTTCGTGCCGGGGTAGCGGTTCACGAAAGGACGCAGCCGGTCCTGAATGAGCTGCTCGTATTTTTCCGCCGACAGCAGGTCCGGGGTCGGAACGGCCTTCCGAATTTCGATAATCTCCACTTCTTCCGGCTTCTGCTTGAGGATGCCCCCTTCAGCGATCTCGCTGCGCAGGATGTCCTTTTCATCCATGATCTTCGGCGTCAGGTGATACTTCATCCGGATCGACGTGGGCGTCTCGGAAAGAATGTTGCCTTCCAGTTTTTTGCCGTCCTTAAGGGTCACGACATCGGCGTGCAAAAATCCCACGCTGCAGGCAAGGGCAAGTACGACAGGCTGGTAGCGGCTCAATTTCATGGGAATACGGGGTTGTTTGAAGAAGGGGGCAGGGTGTGCAGGCGCGCAGCAATTTGCGCGAGTTATAAGAAATAACTCAAAACCACACCCCGAGTAAAGAACGAAGCTCATTTTCCTCCATGCAAAGGAAGGGCCTTGCCCTAGCTTGAACGGCGCTTGAGCACGATCCGCTTGAACCGGGCGCTGCCGTCCAAGCTCACGCTCATGACTTCGGGGTCGTTGACGAAGACGTTGTGAATCAGACGCCGGTAGTAGCTGTTCATTGGCGGCAGGTCAGCGTTTTGACCAGTGGCGCGCACGCGGTCGCCCAGCTCCTTGGCCCGCGCCACCATCTTGTCCTCGCGCATGGAGCGGTAAAATTCCACGTCCACGCGGACGCGCGGGGCATCCTTCAGGTGGCGCTGCAGGACGCGGTTCACCAGATACTGGATGTCTTCCAGCGTTTCACCCCGGCGGCCGATCAGCGCGTCCGAATCATCCGTCAGCACCTGCAACGTGGGGCCGTCCGGGCCGTTGTCCTCCTCGATCTGGACTACAAAGCCCAGATAGCCCAGCATGGTGTCAAGAATGTGGTGTGAGTGTTCGAGCGGCGTCATGGATCTCGGGGACAAAGGGATGAACTCATTCGTCATTCTACCAGCATTCTTCCCGCCTTGATTACGGGGAAAGCACGCCCTTCTAGCCTCCCAAACGGGGTGGTTTCGGGCCTTTTTTCTTGTCCTTCTGGTCCCCGCCGGCGTTGAAGAAGGAACTCTGGGCAGGCGCGGCTTTGGCAGCCGGCTTCAGCGCCGCCTTTTCCAGCTTCGGCTCAGGCATGTAAAGCTTCATGACCCAGGTCTGGAAGACGCTGAAAATGTTCTGGGTGGACCAGTACAAGGCCAGGGCGGCAGCGAAATCATAGCTGATCCACAGGAAGAACAGCGGCATCAGCATGAAAATACGCTGCTGCGTCTTGTCCACGGTTGCAGGCTGCGGCGTAAGTTTCATCTGGGCCACCATGGTCAGGCCCATGATGATCGGCAGCGGGTTCACGGGGAAACCCATGAAATAGCCCTGCGTATCCGCAGCAGCCAGATCTCGCACCCACCAGAAGGACTGGCCGCGCAGCTCCGCCGCCACTTCCAGCACGCTGTAAAGACCGATGAAAATGGGGAACTGCAGGAACAACGGCAGGCAGCCGCCCAGAGGATTGACGCCGTACTCCTTGTAGAGCTTCATCGTCTCCATCTGCTGCTGCTGCGGGTTGTCCTTATACTTCACCTGCAGCTCCTTCATCAGCGGACCCAGCAGCCCCATGCGCTTCATCGTCATGGTCGATTTCGCATGAATCGGCCACAGGCAGAGGCGTACGAAAATCGTCAGCAAAATGACCGCCAGACCCCAGCTTCCGCTGATGTTGTGCATCCAGCGCATAACCTTCGACAGCGCGATGCTGACGATCTTGAAATAGCCGTAAAACATCGCGTAGCTGCGCTGGTGGCCGATCTTGCTCAGGCGGTCGTATTCCTTCGGACCGAGGTAAATCTGGTAGCTTTCTGTGACCGTGGCACCCGGTGCGAGATCCACCACCGGCAGGCCCATCACGGCATCGTAGGCGAAGTCTTCGATTTCAGCCTTGCCAGCGTTCGCGGCATCAAGGGGCTGCGCGAGTTTGCGCCGGTCTGCCCAGAGCTTTCCCGATGCATCCTTCTCCGCCATACGAGTGATGATGTGCGTGTAAAAGCGGCTCATCACGCCTGCATAGCGCAGTGCGTTGAAGGAATGCCGGTACTCGTCTGGCGCATCGCTGAAGACGCCCTTGCCAAAGTAGTTCGACAGCTCGTGGTCGGTGTCTCCGGCGTTGTTCCAGAAGAAGCCGTCATAGCGTCCTTCGTCATGCTTCAGAGCGCTCGCGGCTCCGGCGTAGAGGTAGTATTCCTCAGAGCGGTGCTGCGCGGTGCCGGTGTTCTTCAGGGTGATCTTGAGATCGATGAGATGCTCATCACCTTCCGCCCCCTCGCTCAGCGAGTAGGCCTTGGTCACCACGATGCCTTCCGCCGTCGTGCCTTCAAAAGTCGCGCCCTTGTCGCTCTTCGCCGTCAGCTTGTAGGAGGTCGCATCCATTCCGGACGCTTCACGCCGCAGAGCGCCGATGGCTTCCGCGCCGTTCTTGTTCAGCGTCACCTGATCCGTACCCGCCAAGATTGCGCGGGCGATGCCGCCGCCTTTCGAGGTCAACTCAAACGTCACCGTGCCCACCTTAAGCGAGTGGGTTTCTTCCGGCAGTGCGGCAGTCACAGGTGCCGCTGGCACTGCAGATGTCGCGCTGTTCGCAGGGGCCGCTACCGTAGGCGCTGTGGGTGTTTCAGCAGGCTTTTTGGCGATTTCCTCCTGCTTTTTGCGCGCCGCTTCGGTCTGCGCCAGCTTCTGGTTTTCCTGCATGTAGTGCCAGTTCACTCCCATGAGGGCGACGCAGAGCGTCACGATGATCCAACTTTTGCGGTCCATGAAATTTTAGCTTTGGGTGAGAGGGAGAGAATTGAGAAAAGCTGCCCGCAGCAATGGCCCGGGCAGTTGGTGTGCAAACAATGACAGAACGACGAATGTCGAATGACACCCATACCTGCGATTACACTGTTTGAGGAAATTCGTCATGCGGTTTCCTCAGTCGGCATTTCTACCAGGCACCGGATCATGCCCGTTTCCACCCCAGGGTTGGCAGCGGCCGATGCGGCACAGGCCCATCCAGCAGCCGCGCAGTACGCCATGGGTCTCCACGGCTTGCAGAAAATACACCGAGCACGTCGGTGTGAAGCGGCATCCGGAGCCGGGACCGCCAATGGCGTGAATGACGGGGGAGATGAACACTTGATAGCCGCGGATGAAAATTCGGATGAGCCATTTCATGGAGCGGGTGGGGCAGGGAGCTTCTGGGTGAGCAGATTCATGCGCCGCGCCAGCCGCAGCCAGTCATATTCCAGTTCTGCCAGCGTGGCCTTGGGGGCACGCCAGCGGGCGATGATCACCATCTGCCAGCCCGGGGCGATCTCCGCACGGTGTGCGCGTACGATCTCGCGCAGCAGACGGCGGATGCGGTTTCTTACCACGGCATTGCCGAGCTTGCCCCCGGTGATGAGGCCAAACTGGAACTCCTCCAGCGCTTCCACACGTAAAGCACCCAGCACCAGAAATTTTCCGGCCTGACTGCTACCCTGCGTCTTCACCCGTGCGAAGTCGCACGCGAGTTTCATCCGCAGGTTTGAGGGAAGGCGCATGAGGAGGAGCGCGCCGCAGCAAAATTAGGTGTGCTGCTGCGTGTGACGCTTGAAGTGGATTTCCACGCCCTTTGGCAGGAGACGCTTACGTCCGGCGCGACGGCGACGGCGCAGGATGTCACGACCATTGGCGGTCGCTGTGCGTGCGCGGAAACCAAACTGCTGCTTGCGCGTGCGCTTGGAAGGCTGGTAGGTTCTGAATGTCTGGGCCATGGTCGTTTGGGGTGGTGAAAGGGAATTGTAAGTTCAGACCGGACAAATCACGGCCTCCCCTTGAAAAGGGGGCGCGAAACTAGCGGGAGTCTTTGATTTGTCAATCATGCGATGATTTCCAGTAAACTTTGGTTTTCTCAGCGTTACATTTAACCCATGCTCCGCTCCCTCCTCGCCAGCCTTTTTCTGCCTCTCGCGCTCTCCGCCGCAGACACCCCCGCCGCCCTTCCCCTCTGGCCCCAAGGAGCCCCCGGTTCAGAGGCACGCGCCGCCGAACCCGAGAAAATCGAAGGCAGCAACGTCTGCAACATCCATAAGCCCACCCTCACCCCGTTCGTCTCCGCCGCAGACAAATCCACCGGCACCGCCGTCATCATCTGCCCCGGCGGTGGCCATTCCAAGCTCTGCCTCGGTCATGAGGGCTACGCCTTGGCGGAATGGTTCCGTGATCACGGCATCGCCGCCTTTGTACTGAAATACCGCCTCGCCCGCGAACCCGGCAGCACCTACACCATTCAGGACCACGCCATGGCCGACGCCCGCCGCGCCATCCGCACCGTCCGCAGCCGTGCCCCCGAGTGGCACATCCAGCCGGACCGCATCGGCATCCTCGGCTTCTCCGCCGGCGGCGAGCTCGCCGCCTTTGCCGCCATGACCAACGATCCCGGCCACAAAGAATCCCCAGATCCCATAGAGCAGCAGTCCAGCCGCCCCGACTTCCAAGGCCTCATCTACCCCGGCACCTCCGGTCTTTTCAATGCCACCAAAGGCATGCCCCCGCTCTTCATCGCCGCCGGTTACAGCGACCGCCCAGACATCTCCGAAGGCATGGCCACTCTCTACCTCAAATACAAAGCCGCCGGTGTGAAAGCCGAGATGCACATCTTCGCCAACGCCGGCCACGGCTTCGGCTACAAAGCCGACGCAAAACCCACCGCCGCCTCCCGCTGGCCCACCCGCTTCACCGAGTGGCTCACAGACAGCGGCCTGCTGGGGCAAACGAAGTAAAAATGTGAGATGCCTTCATGGGCTTGATGTAGATCGGAGCCAGAGCTAATAGCGGAGGCCGCCGGTCAATTCCCAAGTACGATGGCCCCTCCTATCCGTCGGTCTGGGGGGGCGATTCGCAATCACTGGGCATCGACGGACAGGAGTGTCCATCGTACTTAACCTGCATTTCTCACACTCACTGGTTGTTCGCTCACACCGTATGGATGCATTTTTGTAGCTCGGTATTCCGATACCGAGTAGCCCCTTTTGCAGCACCGACATCCCGCGCTACACCGCCGCTTGTCAACGTCTGGAGTGTGAGAAGTGCAGGCTGCCGGTCTTGATGTTGCCGGTGCGTCCGCGCCATGGATTCTCTCCCTGCTTCAATCAGGCCATCCATGGAGAATGGACACCGTCTTTACTGTGGCAAACGTACGACCAAAGCCTGTTGCCAGCGACGACTGCTCTGCGAGTTGCGTAGCAGCGCTTCTTCGGATTCGGCGCTGAATTCTCCAGCGAGGCGATGCAACGGCGCATGCAACACCTCTCTAGGGACGTAAGACGGGATGAGAGGAGTTTGCAGATGTATTATTTGATTTGGTGGAGGCCAGAAAGCTCTCGGACGCAGCGCCTCTTCCTGCGAAATCGTCGAGAGCACGTCTTGCAGTGCCGGGTTGAGAGTGGGCGCTTTGGGTGCAACCAAGGTGAAACCTTCCTGCTTATACTCAGGAGCCAGCTTGCCCGCAGGCCGTGGTTCCTGAAACTCATCCGGCGCGATCAGCATAGACCATTTCTGCTGGGAGACGATGATGATCAGGTGCTCGCCGTCAGAGCTGAGAATCGAGATCGAACAATGGCCGGCAGCCGCATAGGTGCGATGAAACGCCTCCGGTGGTTCAGGCCACTGGAGAGACGCTTCATCCACGTTTTTCGACCTATACACTGTGGCGAGCAACCACCGATGTCCTGCCCCGCGCGAAACATCGAAGCGGAACTGCAGCCCACTTTTCACACGACTTTCTTCGCTTTCACCCGTGTCAAACGGCCGCGCTTCTGCTGGTAGATCAGCCAGCAGTCCGATTTTTTTCAACTGCGCCCATTGGTTTGCCAGCACAGGCCTCATGCGGACCGCAGCATCGCTCTGCTGCCGCATCGCCGCCTCACTCGCGGGCTTGGGCGCTGCGGTTGCTGGCACGTCATTCGGCGCCTCAGCTTCATAGACACCGCTGGCTTCAATGCGCACGCCTTTGTTGTCCATCTCTCGGGTTGTTGGCACAGTCCATTGAATATTCCGCTCTTTGCCCAGCTGCATCAGTTTGAACTGATAATTCCTGGCCGGTAACATGCCTGCGGCCTCGCCGAGGATGGACACGTTGCCCTGCCCCATCTTGAACTCCTTGATGATGATTCCGGCTTCCGCTGACAGCGCCTTGATCTGGCGTGAAGTCTCAGCGGCATCGAAGTCGAACTTCGTCGGAGCTGTCGCACTCTTTTCCTCCACTGGCTTTACCTCTCCCGAGCCATCCGCAGGAAGAGCCAGAATTTCCTCCACGATGCGCTTCGCAATGGGGGCGCAGTCGCCAACCGTCTTGCCACCTTGATTCAGAATGGCAAAGGCAAACGTTGGCTGGTCGAACGGAGCAAAGCCAATGAACCAGGAATTATTCCTTTCAATCAGTTCACCTTTGTCCGTGCGACTCACACCTTTCGTTGCGCCAGTTTTACCTGCGATCATCACCTTCCCGCTGCGCGCACTCCGGCCGCTGCCGGATTCGCTGTTCACTGCAAGACGCATGCCTTCGCGCAGTTTCTCGATTTGAGATGCGGAGAGGCCCTCTTTGATCAAATCGGCCCGCCATCCGGTCTTGGCGGTCATTGTTAGTGTGGGTTGGGGTACTCTCCCAGAATTTGCTACTGTCGCGGCCAGGACAGCCATCTGCAGCGGAGTCACACTCGCATAGCCATAGCCTTCCGCCAGAGACGCGGTGTTGTCTTCCGACCATGCCCTCTTGCCTTGGCGGCGTTTCTCCCACCATTCCTGCGTCGGCAATACCCCTGAGTCCTCATCCTCGAGAGCCCCGTAGCGCTGACCAAAACCGATGTCTTTTCCCATTTTGCCAAGCGCATCGAAACCCGCCAGCATTCCCAGCTGACACCAGTAATGTCTGCATGAGGTCTGAAGTGCTTGTTCCACTCCGATGGTTCCATGCCCCTTTCCTCCCTGCCTGATTTGCAGGCACTCGAACTTGGACTGGTAGCTGGTGGTCGCGCGCCGGCAATTGAAGGTCTTATCCCCTAGACCCTTCGAAATGGCTGCTAGAGCAGTCAGTGGCGTGAATGCGTCGCCCGGCACATTCCCTTTCACCACACGGTTCAACAGCGGCTGGTCCACATCCGTGAGGTAGCGATCCCAGTTCTTGTAACTGATGGAAGGAATACAAAGATTCGGGTCATAGCTGGGCAAGGAAACGGAGGCCAGTATTTCTCCCGTCCGTGGATCAAGCACCACCACTGCGCCACGCTCCACGCCCCCATCCTTCATCGCCTGCTGCGTCACGGCCTGAATGCGTGCGTCGAGTGAGAGAGTGAAATCGTTGCCTGCTTTCAATGCGAGATCCTCCTTCTTCTCCACTCCGGCACCCCCATGCAGTCTTGCGTCATCTGAATCTGGCAGTCGGGTATATCCCACCACATGCGCCGCCAGCGTCTTGAGCGGATAAACCCGCACCTTCTCCTTCGTGCTCTCCGCCAGCACCACCCCGTTGCGGTCCAAAATACGGCCGCGCAGCGCGTGGCCTTCAATCGCATGGAGCATCGCCACAGGGAGGGTGATGAGCAGGGCACCACCGGCCAGTCCGGCTAGCCAGCGCAGCGTCAGACCTTCGCGGCGACGCGTCGGGTCAAGGATGGCTTTCACCCGCGCCTCCACAGGAGCGCAACGGGTGATGGTCAGCGCACAAAGCGCCAGCCCGGGAGCAAGTCGGTTGTGGCGGCTGAGGTCAAGAAGTGCCTGCGCGTAGTCGCTGGCACGCACGCCATGCCGCAGCACGGCATCGTCGCAGGCGCGCTCCTGATCCGCACGCAACTGGCGGAACGTAAGCCACACAAGCGGATTGAACCAATGCAGCGCCTTCACCCATTGCGCGGCCCATAGCGCAAGAGGATCGCCACGTTTCAAATGCGCCAGCTCATGCAGCAGCACACCACGTTGTTTTTCGCGGCTCCAAGTTTCAAATCCTTGTGGCAGCAGCAGGCGTGGTTTCAAGACACCCCAGACCATCGGCACCGCATCGGCGGCACCGAGCCAAAGCTGCGGCAATCGACGCAGACCGATCTCCCGCGCGATTTCAGCCACTTGCTCACAGCTTCCAGCCTGCAAATGCCGCTCCAACCGACACAAACACCACGCGCTCCACCCAAGGCGCAGCAGCAGCAGGGCTGCAATGAACAGCCACACCACCGGCAGCGCGACTACCACATCCTGCCATGAAACATTCCAAGAGAAGGCAGGCTCGGCCACAGCCTGGGCGGGCAGCAACACTTCAGATTTGGCAACAGCTGAAGTGACGCCACGATTTGCCAACGGCAGAAGGTTTGCTGCACGGTCGCTGACCAACGGCTCTTCCATAATCGGCCAGTCCATCTCAGACGTCGCCTTCGGCAGCACACGCCATGCAGGCAGCGCCCACATCGCCAACGGTAAAACAGCCAGCGCAGCAATAGCGGTGATCCAAATGGCGTAGCGCCGTGAGGCAGCCGTCGTGTGCAAGATCAGGCCGAGGAGCAGCGCCACCAGAAGCACCGCCGCGCCTTTCATCGCCGTGTGTGAGAGGAGTTCGAGCAGCGGTGTCGTGTTCAT
Organism: Prosthecobacter sp.; assembly: GCF_029946185.1. Taxonomy (GTDB): domain Bacteria; phylum Verrucomicrobiota; class Verrucomicrobiia; order Verrucomicrobiales; family Verrucomicrobiaceae; genus Prosthecobacter. The sequence goes on along the minus strand of NZ_JAQSEA010000145.1, from coordinate 10,135 downwards.
GAGCGGTGCGTTGGAAAATCAGCGGCCTTCATTCTTTGCTTCGTCGATAAGCTTCTGAATGCGCGCAGTCTGCTCATCCGTCAGCGCTGCGTCTTTGCGGGTGAGGTGCGCAGCCAGCGCCTCATCCACCGCGCCGCCGAAGAAGGTGTCGAGCACCAGCTTCAGTGCGTTGAGTCCCGCGCGGGCTTTGGACTGCGCCGGAGCATAAATGACCTCGCGCCCTTCTTTGCGCAGACGCTTCACATGACCCTTCTCCTCCAGAATGTGCATCAGCCGCCGCACCGCCATGTCCGTCGGCGGGTCCGGCAGCCGGGCCTGCACCGTCGCCACCGTGGCGCTGCCCTCCGCGTGCAGGACGTTCATGATCTGGCGCTCGCGCCGGGAAAATTGAGTTGAGTCGGACATTTCGTTATTTTTTTAGCGAATGAATGCCGGGGCGGCAAGTCTAAAACATGAAATTTTTAACGAATGGGATGACTCACACAGTTGAAAAAGGGTCTGAATCCATGGCGCTTAGTAAGGGCCTTTTGCGCTCTTTCGTCGCTTCGTCCCGCCACACACCAGCCCTGAAGGGGCTGCGTAGTCCAGCCCAGGGTCAGCCGAGCCTCAGCGAGGCGACCCTGGGTATGGCAGACAATTCTGGGCAGCAAAGCCAGCACTCCGCCGCATCCCACGCCCACCAGCAGCGTCTTCAACCAGCCCCGCCGCACCTTGGCCCCGCCATCACCTGTCGCTCTCCCCGAGAAGATTCTCAGCACATGAAAAACAGCCCCGTTTTCAACGCATCAGGGTATCACTCATGAAAACACCCTTGTTGCTGTGCATCAAGTGAACGCTTGATCACACCCACACCTCACGGACTTCCACCCTCTTTGCTGTGGCGCTGCCTTCCTTGTTCCGCAGGAACAACGCTACGCTCTCCGCACGCTGCCGTTTTGAAAAGGCATCAACAGATCACCCCTTGCCCGTGGCACGCAGACGCAGGCTGGCGGCGGCCGTCACCGCTGCGGCCAGCTCGTCCAACTGCTCACGATCCGTGATTTTCTGGTTGTTCTCGTTCTGCACATAAACGGCGTCAATGGCGACGCCTTTTTCCGTGCTGATGCGCGCGTGCGTGACGTTGTGGCCCAGACTACCAATGGCCATGAAGATGTCATACAGTAGGCCGATGCGGTCCACGAGCTGGAGCTCCAGCACCGTCTGATCCAGGGAGAGGTGATTGTTCACGTAGATGCGCTGCGGGATTTCCGCGCCAATCTCATCGAGCATGGTGATCGATTTGCCCAGCTTCTGCAGGATCGCATCAGCGAAATCAAACGTCTGCCCCCCGAAGGCTTTGCGCACGGAATTTTCGACCCGGTTGCGCGCGCTTTTGGTGGTGACAGCGGCGAAGTTCGTATTGCAGACGCGGAAGGTGTCCAGCACGAGGTGATCGGCGCGCTGGTAGAGATCTGCACTGAGAATGTTGATGTTTTCCGCCGCCAGAGCGCCGGAGACACGCGCGAGCAGCAAATGGCGGTCCCAGCAGACGACGGTGAGTTCGCTGTAGCCTTGGTCCACATGATCCACCCAGTCCATGACCGGCAGCAGTCCTGCCGCAGCCTCTTCCCGGATGAGCTGCTCAAAGAAGAGCCGGAACTGGCGCAAATGCGTGGCGATGAGCTCAGCCTCGCGAAAATTGAAGTAGGAGGGCGGCATGTGGCGGAAGTGCGCGTCCACTTCCGCTTCGAATCCGCTGCCGAGGCGGCGTGACACCTCCTTTTTCAGGTCCACCAGCGGCACCTGCACATTGCGCATGAAATCCGCCGGCGCGTTCATGAAACGCAGCGCGCTATGATAGAGTTGGCGGATGGACGCCTCCTTGTAGCCGGACCAGCTCTTGTCGCTGGTGCCCTTGGAGTCGGCATAGGTCATGAGCATCAGCGTGTCCAGATTCTCCTTCGTGCGCACGATGCTCATGAATTCCTCGATGACCTGCGGGTCGTCCAGGCTCTTGGTCGTGGCGGTGCGGTACATCAGCAGGTGGTTGTCCACAAGGAAGAGCAACTGGCGGCGGCGCTCGCCTTTGATCTGGAGACGGCGGGACACAGCGGCGGCCAGCGTGGTGCTCTCATCGCTATGCGTCTTCTTGTTCGCCGCGCGGCCCGCATCATGCAGGATCAAAGCGAGATACAGCACATAGGGCTGCTGCAGATCGTGAAAGAGCTGCTGGAAGAGGTCCACGCCTTTCAGGGTGGGATCGCTCAGCTCATCGAGTTTGTCGATGGTGCGCAGCGTGTGCTCGTCCGCCGTGTAGAGATGGAAGAACTCATGCTGCACTAGGTTGGTGAGCGCGCCAAACTCCGGCATGTACCGGCCGACGAAGCCCACACGGTGCATCTGCCGCAGCGTGCGCGCCGCATCCCCCTTGTGGGAGAGGATCGTCTCAAACGTCTCGCGGTTGGTCTTGCTGTAGCGAAAGCCCGTGTCCACCAGGCGGAAGTTGTCCTGAATGAGCTGAAACAAATCCGGGCTGAGGCGCAGGTGGCGCTTCTGCGTGTGGAGAAAGAGGCGCATCATGCGCTCAGGGTCGTCCTTGAAGATCGTCGGGCTTTCCGCGTAGAGGCGCTCATGCTTGCGTTGGAAGCCATCAAAGCTCTCCTGCTGCTTCTCCGACTTTCGCCGCGCCAGGAAGCCCATGAGCCGGCCTGTCTTCGCGCCAGTTTCCAGCGCCTGCAGGTGGAAGCGGTCCATCACCTCATTGCTTCGCTGCAAAATGTCCCGCGTGGCCGTGTAGTATTCGTGCATCAGCGCCTCGATGCGCCGCAGGATGCGTTTGTGGCGGTACGCGAGATTCGTGGCCACCGGTCCTTGCAGGCGCAGCGTCAGCAGATCTTCGGCGCGCTTTTCGGTGTAGTGCATCTCATTGCGCACACGCAGGATGAAGTCATACCCCTGCTCCACTTCCTTCCAGCCCGCCTTCGAGATCAGCCCGAGTGCTATCAGATCCTTGGGGTTCAGCGTGCGGTGCCGCGCATACGTCATCCAGATCAGGTTCTGGTAGTCTCTCAGACCACCGCAGCCGTTCTTCACATGCGGCTCCTGCACGAAAGGCGTGTTCTCGTACTTGGTGTGGCGGTTGTTCAGATCAATCTGCCGCAGCTTCAAAAAGTCCGCCTCCTGCCCGTCCATGCATTCCTTGTCAAAGCGGGAGCGGAATTCCTCAAACGCAGCCTTCTGGCCGGTGATAAGCCGGGCCTCCATCAGCGCGGTCTTGGTCTCCATGCTTTCATTGGCCAGCTTGATGCACTCCCCCACGCAGCGTGAGCCGTGGCCGACCTTGAGCTTCAAATCGTAGAAATACAGCAGGTAGTCGCGGATAAGCTGCACGACTTCGGTGGACACCTTGCCGCTGTTCCCTGGAAACATGAAGGTGAGGTCCACATCGCTGCCTGGACTCATCACCCGCCGCCCGTAGCCGCCGTGGGCGATCACGCTCACGTTGAGATTGGCCCGCACTGCGGGGTCCAAGGCGGAAAGACTCTCCTCCCACAGAGTACGCACCAGCAGATCCATCACATCCGAACGCATGCGGCAGGTCTCCGCACCGCTGAAACTGCCGGCGCGGTGCCGCTGCTTGATACGCTGCTCCTTGATCTTGAGGAAGCGCTTCGCCTGGCGCAGCGTCTCAGTGCGGCCTCGTGGCAGCTTGTCTTCAGGCGGGAAAAATTTCTCCGCACTTTTGTTCAGGTGCCGCAGGTAGTCGCGTTCGGTCATCGCAGCAGAGGTCAGTAAGTGATCAGTGAATGAACCGGGCCGGAGTCGTTTACTTTTTCGCGGCCGTTCAGGAAGGCCAGCTCAATGAAAAACGTGCTGCCCAGCACCTTGCCCCCCGCCTGCTCGATCAGATGCAGCGCCGCCGCAGCCGTGCCTCCCGTTGCCAGCAGATCGTCCGCCAGCAGCACCGTTTCGCCAGGCGCGATGGCATCCAGGTGCATCTCCACCGAATTCGTGCCGTATTCCAGCGCGTAATCAATGCCCCGCGTCTGCCACGGCAGCTTGCCTTTTTTGCGCACCGGAATGAACCCCGCACCCAGCCGTTCTGCAATCAGAGCGCCAAAGATGAAACCCCGCGCGTCGATGCCCACCACCTTGTCCACCTTCGTGATGCCGGTGATCTCGATCATCCCATCAATCGTCTGCGCCAGCAGCTTTGGGTCTGCCAGCACAGGGGTAATGTCCTTGAAAAGAATGCCAAGATTGGGAAAATCAGGCACGTCGCGAATGGTGCGACGGATGCTGTCGAGAATGTCAGGAGCCATGTCCTGCGATCATGGAGGAGATGCGGGGATGCGCAAGCTTCATGCGCCGCCGAGACGCTTGCGCGAAAGGCGCTGCTTCATGTGGACGACCGTCACCACGACGAACTGGCTGTCGGTCTGGTGATAGATGATCCGGTAGGACCCCGAATGTACCTCCCGCAGTCCTCCCGCAGTCCTGCCGCAGGATGTTCATGCACGTGGTGCCCGCTCATGGGATGTGACGCGACATAAACGACACGCTCAATGATCCGCCGGATCTGCAAACCCGCATAATGTTCGGAGTCGCGGGCAATGAAGGCATGAATCGAGTCCAAATCCGCTTCTGCCTGCGCTGACCAAAGGACCTTCACGCTGACAGGCCAAATTTTTTACTGATGGCGGCATGCGTCTTCACCCGGCCAGCTTCGATGTCTGCCAGACCACTGACGATCTTCTGCCGGACGTAGATTTCATACATCAAATCATCCCATGAAGCAGACTCAGGCAGCGCACGGGCCAGTTTTGCGGCTTGGGCCTTGATTCCAGATGGACGCGGTTTGGCAGCAGGCATGACAAAATTAAAGCATATTCCCCCAAAACTGACAAGCTGCCAAAACGTCTTCATCCTTGCAGAAACGCCCCAAGACCGCGAGTATTTATATCCCCCGCCTTCATGCCCACCTCCCAGCAGATCCTTATCGCCGCCACGCTCGTTTTTGTGGGTGCGATCGTGCAGGCTCTTCTGGCGCTCAAAGCGGGTGCCTGGAAGCGGGCGCGGGCGCAGTTTCTGCTCATGGCCCTCGGCTTTGCGCTGCAGACCGACTTCATCTACCTCCGCGGGAAGGAAGTGGGCCAGTGCCCCATGAAAAGTCTGGCGGATATCCTTGTCTTCATCGCCTGGAGCATTGTCATGCTCTACTTTCTGCTCGGGTCCTCCTTCCGGCTGTCCTTGCTGGGGCTCTTCACGGCACCACTGGTCAGCATCATGCACGGCATCGCGATCACCGCGGGCTTTGCGCCGTATCCGCCCAAGGGGCAGATCAATGCGCTGGTGGAGCTGCACATCGCGCTCGCGCTCATCGCCTACGCGGCCTTTGCCCTGGCCTGCGTCACGGGTGTCATGTACCTCGTTCAGGAGCGCATGCTGAAGCGCCACCAAATCGGCGGCCTGTTCTATCAACTGCCACCCATTCAGGGCCTCGCGCAGGCCATCCAGCGGCTCGTGCACCTCGGCCTGCTGCTGCTGAGCATTTCGCTGGGTGTCTCCTTTGCCCTGCATCTCCCCATGACCAAGACCGGCCACGTCGTCTTTGCCTGGGGCGTCTGGGCGCTGTATGCCGTATGCGCGTTTCTCATGTGGCGGCATTTCACTTCGCCGCGCAAGACCGCGTGGCTGGCCGTCATCGGCTTCATTCTGCCGTTCATCTCTCTGTGGATCGTCACACATGCCTGAACCGACGGACATTCGAAGCGGCCTCGTCTGTGTGGGCCTGAACTACAAAACCACCCCTGTCGAGGTGCGTGAGCGCCTGGCGTTTCCCGAAGCCAAGGTGCCGGATGCCGTGCAGCAGGTCAGCGGGCTGCCGGGCTTTGAGGAATGCGTGGTGCTCAGCACCTGCAACCGCGTGGAGCTCTACGCCACGCACGCCCTCCCCAGCGGCGATCACGGCCATGCCGCGCTGCGCGACTACCTCGTCACCCATTTCGAACTGCAGCCCGAACACGCGGAAGCCCTCGTGCTGTACAATCTCGACTCCGCCGAAGCCGCACGGCATCTCTTCCGCGTGGTCAGCGGGCTCGATTCCATGGTCTTGGGCGAGACGGAAATCTTCGGCCAGGTCAAGGCGGCCTACAAAGTCGCGCTCGACACCGGCACCACCCGCCGCTCGCTCAACAAGCTCTTCCAGCAGGCCTTCACCGTCGGCAAAAAAGTGCGCAACGAGACCACCATCCAGCGCGGCTCCACCAGCGTGGGCAGCGTGGCCGTGGATCTGGCGGAAAAAGTTCACGATCTCAAAGAGTGCCGCGTCATGCTTGTCGGCGCTGGCGAAATGAGCCGCACCTGCGCGCAGAGCCTGCTCTCACGCGGCGCGAAGAGCATCATCGTCTCCAACCGCAGCTACGATAAAGCCGTCGAACTCGCCGCCGAGATGAAGGGCACCGCGATGAAATTCGACGAATGGGAGCACGCCCTGCACGAAGTGGACGTCATCATCTCCAGCACCAGCGCCCCGCATTTTGTCATCAAGCCCGAGCAGATCGACCAAGTCATGCGCAAGCGCCGCTGGGAGCCCCTGCTCATCATCGACATCGCCGTCCCGCGAGACGTGGACCCCGCCGTAAACGACATCGAAGGCGTGTACCTCTACGACATCGACGCCCTCCAGGCCATCGCCGACGACGGCCGCCGCGAACGCATGCGCCAGCTCGCCTCCTGCGAGCGCATCATCGAAGAACAGCTCGAAAAATACGGCTTCCTCAAGCCCGGCGGTGATTTGGCTGTGGCGTAGGGGCCGCGAAGCCGCGCTTGCCGCCGAGGCCCGCCGAGTGCATCATACCGGCATGTCAGTCGTCATGGAGACCCCACACGGCGCATCGGATGAAGTCCCGATGTTCCCGCCCTGGCTCGACCTGCCGCCGAATTACTTGGTGCAGGACTGGATTCGCTGGCAAAAAGGCAAACTGGTCGCCGCACGATTGCGTGAGCAGCCTCAGATGCTGGTGCAAGGCGTGAACTGGCTGTTGCGTGACGAGGAGACTCTTTCCGCCCATGATACAGAATGGCTGGCTTTGCTTCAGGCTGGAGATGTGGAGGCTGTGGCCAGGATTCTAGAAGATTCAGGAGACACCGGGCAAAGACTTCGTTCGGGCATGCCTTTCAAAGGCGCGCCCTTTGTGACGCCGCAGGAAATGGAGACTATTCGTGAAAGAGCTTACGCAGGCTGATTTTGCCATTCTGTGGCCTGAACTGCGCCGCTGGCTGCCAGTGGGAGTCACCGACGTTTGGATGATCGGCAGCGCCTCCGTGGCCGTCGTCAACCCCGACGTTCCCGCCATCCTGCGCACCAGCAAAGACATTGATGTGATCCCGGTCGGCACGCCAATTTTATATTTCGACTCCAATATCATGGAACGGGAGCTGGGTGAGGACAGCGACTTCTCTGCCGAGCATCGCTTCTTTGTCGATTACGTCAGTGAAAGCCTCTTGAAGTGGACGCCGCCCGGCTGGCAGCAGCGAGTAACGACCCTTCAGCTCACCGAAGGGCTGCTTGGGCACTGCCTTGATCCGCACGACATCGCCTACAACAAGCTCTACGCGGGGCGACCAAAGGACATCGTATGGGTGCGCGGCCTGCTGGGGACCGGCCTCATCACCTGGGCACGCTTGGAGGAACTGCATGCAGGCAATCCACTTGATGCGGCAGATCGGGAGAAAGTGGAGCGCAGCATGGCGCAGGTCAGAACGCCATGCTGAGAGAAGAAAGCCGAAGGCTGCCCGCAGGGCGCAGCGCAGTCAAACCCGTGTCTGATTCATTCTTCTGTGTATTCCGTGGTTAACCATTTCTGGTTCTCCGAAGTGCTTGATTTCTTCAGCCCTTCCCTTGCACCCCGCCCCGGTACGTGAAAAGCTGTGCGCCCCACCATGACCCCCGCAAAAATCATCCTCGGCACCCGCGGCAGCGAACTCGCCCTCACGCAGACAACCATGGTCACGGCGGACTTGCAGGCTGCGCACCCGCAACTCAGCGTCGAGCGCCAGATCATTCTGACCAGTGGTGACAAACGCCAGGATCTCCGCTTCTCCGAGTTCAGCGACGTGGCGCAGGTGGACAAAGGCATCTTCATCAAGGAACTCGAAATCGCACTCGAAAACAGCCAGATCGACGCCGCCGTGCACAGCCTGAAGGACGTACCGAGCGATCTCGCCGCCGGCTTCACCATCGCCGCCGTGCTGCCGCGTGCGGCCATTGAGGACGTGCTGGTCAGCGCGCATCCCTACACCCTCGAAACCCTGCCGCAGGGCGCTCGTGTCGGCACCAGCAGCGTACGACGTGCCGCACAGTTGAAGTTTCTGCGCCCAGATGTCCAGATCGTCGAAATCCGTGGCAACGTCCCCACGCGCGTGAAAAAAGTCATCGGCGAAAACGCGCTCGATGCCGTGCTGCTCGCCGCTGCCGGCCTGCAGCGCCTCGGCTTGATGAAGGACGAGCAAATTCAGATCGAAGGCACCCACCTGTGCGCTCTGACGCTCGATCCCGTGAAGTTCCTGCCCGCTGCCGGGCAGGGTGCCATCGCCATCGAATGCCGTTCCGGCGATGCCGCCACGATCGCCGCCATCCGCGCCCTCAACCACGCCGAAACCGAATCCCGCGTCACCGCCGAGCGCGAGTTCCTCAAAATCCTCGGTGCCGGCTGCCAGACCCCCGTCGGTGCCCACACCTGGATCATCGACGGCCAGCTCCACATGGCCGTCCGCGTCTTCAATGAAGCCGATCTCGCCCTGCCACCCGTCGAGCGCGCAGCCCAGCGCCCCGTCCAGGAAGCCGCGCAACTCGCAGCAGATCTGGCGGGCATGCTGTGATGGCTTGAACCGCATCTCTGCCGCGAAGAACGCCCACGGAGTGGCGGTTGCAATTCGCCGCCACTTTATAATCGCAGCGATTGTTTGAATAGACGCGGAGGGACTGCGTCGGAATGAACAACTATGAAAACTAAATTGGTTCTTCTGTTCACCGCAGTCCTTGCCCTCACTTCATTAAGCTCCTGTGTCGACCCTTATTATGGCGGCGGCTACGGCGGTGGCTATGGACACGGCAGATCCTACCGCCCTTCCTACAGCCGCTACAGCCACGGACACAGCGGTCATCACAGTGGTTACCGCGGCGGCTACAGTGGTCACCACGGCGGCTACGGAGGTGGCGGCTACGGAGGCTATAGCGGTGGCAGCCATCACCGTTAAGTCAGCGTCTGGAGCGGGCGTCTCACCTGAACTGATTCGCTTCCCCTTTGCAGCGCTCGGATGTTTATCCGGGCGCTGTTTTTTGTTCCATTGAGCGAAAAAGGAAGCCTTCAGGGGGAGGGCTAGCGGATGTCTTTGAGACTCGAAAACGGCCCCGTCTTCCCACCCGCCATCGTCGCCGTCATCTGGCGGCGCAATGGGGGAATGCGTTGAATGATCGGGAACACGAGATCACGCAGCCACCCCAGCGGCAGAATATCAGACTGGAAGAAAGGAGTCGTCCAGCGGGTGGCAAACTGGTAAAAGCGCAGATGGCTGCGGCGGGTGCGTGAGTACTGCGCGAGGGCTTCTGACAACACGGCATGAGTAGCAAGTGATTGCGCGAGTACCGCAGCATCCATGAGCGCGAGGTTCACGCCCTGGCCGAGCTGCGGGCTGAGGGCATGCGCGGCATCGCCTAGGATAGCGACGCGGTCGCCGTGCCACTGCTTCATGCGGACATCGTGATACGCGGCGGTGGCGACTTGCGAGTGGGAGTCGATTTGCGCGAGGAAACTTTCGGCCTGCGGGGCGAGTGCGAGGATGTCGCGTTTCCAATCTTCCAGCGGGGTATTTCGCCAGCGGTCGATGTGATCGAGCCGGATGCTCCAGAACAGGCTGAGGAGATCGTCCTGCGTGCCGGTGGGGAGAAAGCCGGTGAGTTCGCGGGTGGAGCCGACGCATTGCCACAGGACTTGCGGATCAAACTCCGGCCTGCGCTGGCCGATGAACCACAGCGCGCCCCAAGGATAGCGGCTGACGCGTGCGGGCACACCGCTTTGATCCCGCAGCGTGGACTGTGCGCCGTCGCAGATGATGAGGAGATCGTAGGGGCCATGCGCGGTGCCCTTGGCAT
>NZ_JAQSEA010000144.1 GCF_029946185.1 Prosthecobacter sp. | reverse complement strand
AGCACCTGCGGCAGCATGAAGGCGGTGGGCCACTGCTGGTCTTCGTGCGCTGCGAGATCGCCAAAGGAGGCAAGCGCATGCTTCAGCGTGACCTGCTTCAAGCCGGGGCTGAGCACCGCAGCAAAGGCGGCAGGCAGAGCGCCCCAGCCCTGACCGGCAAGATGAATCTCCGTGTGTCCCGCTGCGGCGAGAAGCTGCAGGACGCGCAGCACATCGAAGACGCGCTGACCCAGCAGCGGGCGGTCGAGCATCTGGCTGTAGGCGGCATAGAAGTAATGGCTGCCGTAGAGGCCGAGGAATTGATTCGCGCCGCAGGTGTTGGGCTGCGAGTCGCCAATGCCGCGCACATCGCAGGCAAAAAAGGCGGCGTCGGGTGCAGCGGCGATGAGTTCCTTCACAAAGGGATCGCTGCGCAGTTCGGCATCGGCCGAGCGGTGGGAGATGTAGAGTACGGCTTTGCTCTGACCACGCGGCAGGCGCGAGGTGAGGGCTTCAGCGCTCAAGCGGGTGACCAAGGCCTGCATCATCGGCTCCGTCTCGACGGCGTAGGTGCAGTAGCCTTTGATGGGGTACTTGCGCGCACCCGCGCTGCGCAGAATGCGGTAGTCCGGCGGTGAATCCCCGAGCGTGGCCAGCTTCAGCACCTCACGCACGGATTTCTGCAAAGCAGCGCCACTGAGAGGCTTGCGCCCAGCTGCCAGATCGTCCGCCTTTTCTCGGGTGAAGGTCATCAGCGTGCGCGATCCGGCCTCCGCCACCTGACCGCGTGGCGTGCAGAACAGATCCTCGTCTTTTTCGAGGGTGATCGCCGGCTCGGCGGCTGCGGCGGGGATGCCGGTGGCTTTGCCAAAGAAGCGATACATCGCCTCGCGGTTGGACTGCGTGTAGCCGTGCGGATCGGGGCCCATGTGGAGCTGGATGTTCTCCGGCTTGCCGAGCAGCGTGTAGAGTTTTTTCAGGCGCTCGTAGCTCTCTGTGGAGCCGCGATTGTCGAAGAAGTCCTTCTCCTGCGCCAGGATGATCACCGGCTTCGGAGCCATGGCCGCGAGGAAGTCGCAGTGGTCCAGATCATGCGCGAGCACACGCGGCGGGCACTGCTCCATGTCCTGCGGCAGCTCGTTTTCAGCATCGCGGCGGAAGGTGGTGACGAAGCAGGAAGGCGCACCCATGGTGAAGCGTGGCTCCATGCCGCAGAGCCAGGTGGTTTGCGTGCCGCCGCCGGAGTTGCCCGTGACCCCGAGATGCTGCGGGTCGATCTCTTTTCGCGTGAGCAGGTAGTCGAGCGCACGCATGGCATCCCACACGAACCAGGTGCCAAGAAACTCGCCGATGAGCGCCTGCGGTGCGCCCATCTGATTGTGCTCCGTGGTGCCACCGCCGAGGCGGGAGCCGAGCTTCTCATTCAAGTACTGAAAGCGTTCGCCCTGACCGACGGGATCAATAAGGAAGCAGGCCTGGCCTTGCCGGGCGAGACCCTGCGCAAAGCTTTGGTAAGCCTCCGCCGCCTTGCCATTGAGCGAGTGCCCGCAGACGCCGATCACGCCGGGAACGGGACCCTTGCTATTCGTGGGGAAGTAGAAATTGCCCGTGACCAGATAACCGGGGCGGCTTTCAAAGACGATGTTCTCAATGCGGTAGCCGTCGCGCTCTAGGGTCTTCGTCACCTTCGCATTCAGCGGTGTTTTTTCCGGCAGTGGGCCGAAGCATTCGCGGATGCGCTCCTGCACGGACTTCACGTACGCCTCGGCATCCGCCTTGGTCTTCAAGGCCTCGCGTCGTGCATTGCCGCGCTGCTCGGCGGCACGCACCTCGGCCACCAGCCACTCCTGCTGCATGCGGGGGAAGCGGTTCAAAGCAGGAACAGAAACGGCGGACGCTGGGGCGCTGGCTGCCTTGGCCGCCGTTTGAGCCTGCGCGGTGCCGCTGCTGCCGAAGAAGGTTTGCAGTGCTGGCAGACTCAGAATACCCAGGCCGGTGGTTTGCAGAAAGTCACGACGGCGGGGCAGGGGGGAGGATTCCATGAATGATGTGTGTTGGCGCTTGATGAATATCGGAGACGATCTGCGTTTCTTTCCTATGCCCCCACATGCATCTCCCACTCGTCGTCAATTTCTCAGCACCGCTGTTCCTTTCATCGTCTCAGCAGCCACTTTGGGGAGGGCAGGGGCCGTGTCCCCCAATGCGAAGGTGCAGCTCGCCTGCATCGGCGTGGGCGGGCAGGGCACGAGCAATCTGCGGGCGCTGATGGCGGATGAACGCGTGCAGGTCGTCGCCATTTGTGATGTGGATTCCAAGCACGCCGCCGCAGCCGCCAAGCTGGCCGGACTGCCCGAGAGCGCGATCTTCAAAGACTTCCGCGAGGTGCTGGCCCGCAGCGATGTGGATGCCGTGATGAACGCCACGCCCGACCACTGGCACTCCAATGTGGCCATCGCCGCCGCGAAGGCCGGGAAGGATCTGTTTTCGGAAAAGCCCCTCGGAGCCAGCATCGTCGAAGGCCGCGCCATCTGCCGTGCGGTGGAGGAAAACAAGCGCGTGCTGCAGTGCGGCACCTGGCGGCGCTCCGGCATGAAAGTGCGCATGGCCTGCGAGCGCGTGCGCAACGGCTACATCGGCGAGCTGAAGGAAATCGAGATCGGCGTGCCGGGGAAGTTTGCCATTCGCGGCGGCCACACCGGCCTCGAAGCCACCGAACCCGTGCCTGCCCATCTGGATTACGCCATGTGGCTCGGCCCGGCAGCGGAGCAGCCCTACACGGCGGCGCGCTGTCATTTCAACTTCCGCTGGATCGAAGCCTACGCCCCCGGCTACATCACCGACTGGGGTGCCCACTTCCTGGACGTGGCCCAATGGGGTGCCGGCATGGACGACACCACCCCCACCGAGGTCAGCGCCACTGAGGTGAAACGCCGCAGCGCTGGCATCTACGATGCCGCCGAGAGCTTCCGCATCGAGTATCAGTACAACAATGGTGTACGCATCGTCATGTCCAGCACCGAGGACAAGACCAAGTGGGGGACCCGCTTCATCGGCAGTGAAGGCTGGATCTACACCGAAGCCGAAGTCCTCAAGGCCAGCGACGACGCCATCCTGCGCGCCAAGCTCAAAGACAGCGACGTGAAGCTCTACGAGTCCAAGAACCACCACCGCAACTTCATCGACGCTGTGTACTCCCGGGGCCGCACCGCCGCCACGGCCGAGATCGCCCAGCGTGCCGCCACCACCTGCCACATCGGGGCCATCTCCGCCGTGCTCAAGCGCCCGCTGAAGTTCGACCCCAAAGCCGAACGCTTCGAAAACGACGATCAGGCCAATCAGATGCTGCTCCGGCCCATGCGCGAAGCCTGGAAGATCGCGTAAGCAGGCCAGAAGACCTAGCTTCCGGCTTTTCGCCTTGATCTTGCGGGTTTAAAGCTGCGTAAGTATCCGATTACGAATGAATTAACGACTATTAACACCACAAAACCGTTAAAACAGGCTTTTGACTTCGCCGCAGAAGTGGACCTTCGAATTGGGTGCCGTGGAGAAATGAGGGTTCCATTTCAAAGCGGCGCAAGGAGACAGGATTAACAAGATCACAGGATGATGCAGGATTCCCAATCAGAGAATCTTG
>NZ_JAQSEA010000143.1 GCF_029946185.1 Prosthecobacter sp. | reverse complement strand
ATCATGGGCTTCGACGGCGGCTGGCTGAGGACAGCCAGCCCTACCAGCGCTGGGCTTGCGCGCGTTACCATGCGCCGCTTTCCGGAAATCAGTTTTGGAAAACGCTATATCATCCGCAGCCCATTCAGGGCTGGTGTGTGGCGGGACGAAGCGACGAAAGAGCGCAAAAGGCCCTTACTAAGCGCCATGGATTCAGACCCTTTTTCAACTGCGCGATATAAGATCACTTCCCAATCTTATACAGCGCCTTGTCGGTGCGGATGAAGAGGGCGCTGCCATCGGCGATGGGGCTGGCCATGATGGAGCCGTCGAGGGTGTTTTGGGCGAGGATTTTGAATTCCTTGGTGGCGTTGATGATCGTGACGACGCCCTCGCGGCTGCAGAAGTAGAGTTTGCCCTCTGCGATGATCGGCGAGGCGCTGAATTTGCCGCCGAGGCGTTCGCGGTAAAAAGCCTCGCCGCTTTTCGTGTCCACGCAGCTTACGATGCCGCCGTCATCGACGTAGAAAAGCAGGCCAGCATGCAGCACGGGGGAGCACATCTTGGGCGCGTTCTTGTTGTTGCGCCAGGCGACTTCGGGCGTCTTCACACCGGCGTGCTTGAGGGCGACGACCGCTGATTTGCCGAAGGCGGTGCTGAAATAGATCTGCTGGTCGTCGGCAACGGGCACGGTGGACATGGAGAAGCCGAGGTCACCGTAGTGGATCTTCCAAAGTTCGTGACCGGTGATGGGATCGTAGCCATAGACGTTGTTGGCGGCGGAGCTGACGACCTGTGGCTGGCCGTTGATGGTCACGATCAGCGGAGTGCCATAGGCTTTGCGCTGCTGCGGGCGAGGGTCCATCTCGCCACTGCGCGGTGTTTTCCATGCGACCTTGCCGGTGTGGGTGTCAAAGGCGGCGATGAACTGCTGATCGCTGCCGTCGAAATGCGCGATCAATCTGTCTCCGTGAAGCACGGCGGTGGAGCCGGGGCCGTTTTCGTGCATGACGTGCAGCTCTTCGTTTTTCCAGAGCACCTTCAGGGTTTTCGTATCAAGGGCGACGGTGCCGAAGGAACCGAAGTGTGCGTAGAGGCGGCCCTCTGCGAGCACGGGCGAGGGTGAGGCGTAGCTGTTGAGCTGATGCGCCCACTGGGGGTCCTTCACATGGAGCAGCTCAATGTCGTGGAGGATTTTGCCGCTGCTGCGATCCACACACAGGGCGTGCAGGCTGACGGAGCCGAGAACGGTGAGCGGCTGGTCGCCGGTGTTGGATTCGAGGCGGCGTTTGGCTTCCTCGGGAGTGGCTGCTTTTTCGATGGCGGTGGTGAGCCAGATTTGATCGCCCGACATTACAGGGGTGGAGTGGCCACGACCGGGAAGCTCTGTCTTCCAGGCGATGTTGCTGGTCTCGCTCCACGTTTCTGGCAGGCCGGAGGCGCTGGCGTGACCTTGTGCGGAAGGGCCGCGCCATTCGGGCCAGTTGCCGGCATGGGAGGCGGAGGCGAGAACCAGGAGGGGGAGTAGGATGCGGTGAATCATGGGCGGGAAAAAAACGTGGCAGACGGCGGGGAACTGTCTTTCACTGGCTGCGATCATGCGCACTCTGTTTTTTCTATTTGTTTTCGCCGCAGCATTGCAGGCCCAGACAGCAGAACTCGAAAAGTACATCGAGGTACGTTCCGGCACGCTGCCCATCATTCTCACCGTGCCGCACGGCGGCACCTTGAAACCGGAGAACGTGCTGGCGCGGCGCTATGGTGTGACCGGCATTGATTCCAACACGGTGCCGCTGGCTGAGATGATCATCGAAGAACTGGAGGCACGCTATGGTGGCAAACCGCACGCGATCATTTCCCGCCTGCACCGCACGAAGCTGGATCCTAACCGTGAACTCGATGAAGCGGCTCAGGGAGATCCCACTGCCACGGCAGCCTGGCACCGCTTTCATGACAGCACGCAGAGGGCCTGTGATACGGTGATGCACAAGAACGGCATGGGCCTGCTGCTGGACATTCATGGCCACCGCCATCTCGATCAACGAGTCGAACTGGGCTACCTGATCAAAGGCGACATGCTGAAGCACTCTGACGCGGAACTGAACGAGGATGCGGCGCTGATCGCCGCCACCAGCATTCGTGATCTGCACAAGCGCTCGCCGCAAAGCTTTGCCGAGCTGGTGCGCGGGCCGCAGAGCTTGGGCGGCTTGCTGGAGCTGCGTGGCTTCCGCTGCCTGCCGGGTCCTTCAAAAGCGAATCCTAACTTCATGGCGGGTTACTTCAGCGGTGTGTATGACGTCGCTGCGCATGGCTCACGCGATGGTGGCACGGTGAGCGCCATTCAAGTGGAGTGCCCTTGGAACAATGTGCGTGACGTGCCGGAAAATCAGCGTCGCTTTGCCAAGGCGCTGGCAGATTCACTCGGCGTCTACTTTGAGGTTCACTTTGGCCGGAAGCTGAAGTGAGCTACAGTGGGCCAGAACGTGTGATGGCAAATCCGTCTTGAACCATGTAGCCCTGCGGATTGGTCTCCATGAGCTTTTCAAACAAGGGCGCGGCAAAGCGGGCCTGCCCTTGATTGATCTGCGCCCAGCCAAACCAGCTCATGCCGATGGGGTCTTCAGGCATCAGCTTGTAAGCGCGCTCAAAGTAGACCTCGGCCTTGCGATAGTCCTGATGATTGAAGAGTATCTCACCGGCAATGAGCAGCGTCGGACGATGGAACTGATCGATTTTCAGGACTTCACGTGCGGCACGCAGGGCGTCCTCAGGCTGGGTCTGAGCAAGGTACACGTTCATCATGCCGAGATGGGGAGTGATGGCGCGTGGTTCCTGCTTGGCGGCGGTGGTGTAAAACTGGATGGCCTTGGGGTAGTCTTTGTTGAGATAGGAGAGCCAGCCGGCACGCACCGCCGCGAGGTAGGTCGCACCACCGGCGCTTTTATAGGCGAGGACACTTTCGAGCGCAGCGGCGTAGTCGCTGTTGGATTCAGCGGTGAGTGATTGCTGCCATGCTTCGGAGATGGCGGGGAGTTTGTCGGTGGCGTTCGCAGCGGTGACGCAGGCGAAGGCGAGGATGAGGAGGTGTGTTTTCATGGTTGAGTGGAGCGTGATTTATTCGGCATCGCCGTTGGGCAGTGTGGGGGTGAAACTGGTTTGCGTGAAGGTGCTGACGTGATTTTTGAAATGCGCGGTGAGGTGAGAGAGTCCGTGAATTGGTTCGAGGATGAATTCGATCTCGTGCGGGAGATCACCCGTCGCATTGAGGACGGCAGTGGTGAGGTGCAGGCGCTGCGTCGTGGGATGCAATGAATGACGCGTGATGACGCGCTGGGTGGGATGGCCCGCATAGGGTGCCAAAACGTCCGCCCATGCCCGACCGTGCTGCTTTGACGGCAAAGCGACGCTGTCCTCCCAGATCATGCCGCTCTGGTAAGCAAAGGGCACGGTGGGCATGGCGAACGAAAGGAGCCGCAGGAGCTGCGAATGACCGCTGAGGCTGCCCTGCGTGATCTGCAAGGCGTGCAGACCGAGCAGCGCCGTGAGGGATTCTTTGCCGCTGCGGAAAATGTAGCGACCGGATTCATCAAGCGTGGTGGTGATCGTTTCAAACGAAGTCGATCTGGCTGTGCAAACACGATACGTGGCTGCTCCAGGGGCCAGATGAGCCAGGGTGCCCAGCACGGTGAGGGAGACTGTCGCCGGGGCGATGCGGGCTCCCACTTGGGGCACGGCGGCAAAGTTCCAGCGCATGCCTTCGGCGGTGCGCGTGAAAAAGTTCGTGAGGCAAAAGGGCGTGGTGGGCGCTCCCGTCTCAGGGGTGGCTTGGTTGTGCAGATGAATGTGCGGCACCGGGCTGCGACCGGAATTGCCGCAGTAGCCCAGAAGATCGCCTGCTCCGACTCGCTGGCCGTTTTTGACCACGATGCCGTTTTTCATGAAATGCGCGAGCTTCACGATGCCGCCGTAATCGAGGCGCAGGATGAGGTGGTTGCCCCAGTTGCTGGCGAAGTTGCAGCCGCCGGGGGCGTTGTCGGCCACGCCATCGATGACGCGGATGATTTCGCCTGTGCCCGGAGCACGGACTTCGAGACCCTGCGTGTAGTAGCGGCTTAGATCGTCATCGCAGCCGGGAGGGCAGGCGTTGTCAGCGGCGTCATGCACTTCAAAGTCGAGCGCGTGTTTCCACTCGCCGCGATGGCTGAGCTTGTCGTCAAAGCCCTGGGTGACGGTGACTTCGCGTGCGGTGGGCAGCAGCACATGGGTTTCATGACGATGCGGAAAGCGGGCGTTTGCGAGAGCCAGTGCGGCGGCTGCTGCTTCGGGATTGTGAAAGACGTCTGTGACAGGCAGCAGCGAGCCCGGCTTCTCACGCAGACGGAGGCAGCAGAGCATGCTCCAGATTGTGAGCAAGTAGGGCAGCGGCAGGTACTCCCAGCCGGAGCCACGCAGGAAATGCTGCACTGCTGCAACGTGCAATGCAGCGACGGCACCCGCCACAAAGGCGAGCGCAAGGCTGCTCCAGGAAGGCACGAAATAGACCGCACCGAGCGCCATGCCGGCCAGCAGGTAGTTGTGTCCGGCAAACCAGCCGAGCCACTGCAAGCCGCAGGCTTCAAGCAGCTTCACAATCAGGATGCCGCCTGCATAACCAGCGATGGCATTGATCATGGCGACGCGTGACCATACAAGAATCGCCAGCGTCACGGCGAGGCCGGCCCACACGTTCGGCAGGAACAAGATCGTGCCCATGCTGCGCAGGAAGGCGGTGATGACGAACGGCAGGGCAGGCTCGTTCGGCAATCCCATGTCCAGCAATAACGTACCCGCAGCCCAATGTGGGAAAAAGGTCAGCAGAGTGCCGAAGACGACGACAAACGCCACACTCAGCGGCGGCAGGCCGGCGCGCAGCGGGAACCAATGCCACAAGGCAGCAGAAAGCAGCAGCGTGTAAACTGTGACGACGGCCAGAATGCCCCAGATGGCAGGAGCCGCGAGCGCGGAACCGCGTGTGATCCATGCGA
The DNA here is from genome assembly GCF_029946185.1 of Prosthecobacter sp. Taxonomy (GTDB): domain Bacteria; phylum Verrucomicrobiota; class Verrucomicrobiia; order Verrucomicrobiales; family Verrucomicrobiaceae; genus Prosthecobacter. Next base: position 33,997 of record NZ_JAQSEA010000143.1, on the reverse strand, counting down.
CGGCGAGGGCGCTGAGGAAAACGTTGTAGAGCAGCGTGCCGTCCTTCCGCATTGCCGCAGGCAGATGCAGGAGTCTTGCGATGCAACCACCGAGCAAGCAAGCGCTGACGGCGAAGACAAAGTAACGTGGCATGAACAGCAGTGCCGAGCATAGCAGCGCGCCGGTTTTCCAACTGCCGCAGAGGAAGATGGAGCTGGCGGCACGCGCGACTTCGAGCAGGAGCGTGGTGAGGGTTTCGAAATAGGGGCGGAGTGTTTTGGCGAAGGCTGCGGCGGTGGCGACTGCGTGCCCCTTTGGGGAGGGAGGGCAGAGGGCGGCATCTTGGAGAATGACCATCGCAGGGAGGGTGGATGGGGCTTCTGGGTTCATGGGCTGGGTGGATCTCTAGAGGGAATGAGGAATGAGAGGAGGTAGCTGGCTTTGGCTGAAGAGATGGGTGGGGTGGGAGAGAGCGTGGGGGCTGGCGAAAGCGGCGCTGAAGCGCCGCACTCCGGGGACGCTGGCGCGATGTAGGAGGTTCAAGAGGGAGGGAGCAGATGTTCTGGGACGCGTTCCAGACGCTGCACGTAGTCGAGGTCTTCGCGTTCGCGGATGATATCGACGCGGCCATCCAAACCGATCATGACCACTGCCGGACGATAGGTGATGAACTGCATGCTCTGCGTGATGTTGTAGGCCCCAACGGGATGCATGACGAGTTGATCGCCCGTGGTCATCGCGGGCAGGGAGACCTGCTCGCGAATGACGTCGATGTTCATGCACAGGCAGCCGTAGAGTTTGATGGGCTGCTGGGCGCTCTCACGCTGCGCTTTGGCGGGCTTCACATTGAAGCGATACCAGTTGCCGCTGTAGAGAATGTTGATGCCGGCGTCGATGACGTAGGCGGCTCCATTGGATTCAGGCATGTAGGCGGGCGCCTTTGATGCCTTGCCGGCGAGGGTGATGGGGCCTGAGGCACCGGTTTGCTTTACGGCGACGATGCTGGTGATGAGATAACCCGCTTCATCGACGAGAGCGCGCCCGCTTTCCAGGTAGAGCCGTGGACGGCGGTCGCGTGGCAGTGTGTTCAAGGCACTGGCGATGGCTTCGGCGTATTTTTCGATCGGCGGGACAAACTGCTCGGGAGGCTGATAGGAGTAATGCAGGGAGCTGAGCGAAGGGAAGCCACCGCCGAGATTCAGATAGCTCAATGTCCAGCCGTAGCTCTCACGGCAGCGCTCCATGAGGGTGATGAGTTTCTCCGCCGCTACCTTGTAGGCCTTCGGTTCGAGGATGTAGGTGCCGATGTGCGTGTGCAGGCCCTGCAAACGAAGGCGGCCCTTGCTTTCAGCAATGCGCCGGATGGCACGCCAAGCTTCTCCGTGTTCGACACCAAAGCCAAACTTGCTCCACACGGGCTGAATGCCTGCGTCAAGCCAGCAGCGGATGGCGATGTCGATGCTGCGATTTTGCTCCTTCGCGATGGTGTCGAGCAGCAGGAGTTCATCCCAGTTATCGACCTGAATCATCGCGCCTTCGCTGACCGCAAGTTCGAGACCTGCACGAGATTTGTGCGGGCCATTGAAGATGATGTCGCGACCGGCCACACCATTGCGGCGGGCTTTTTCATACTCGAACTCACTCACCACTTCCGCGATGGAGCCTTCGCTGTGAAAGACGCGGCAGATGGCGTTGAGGTAGTTTGTTTTGTAGCTCCAGGCGAAGCGTGTGTTTGGGTAGCGGCTCTCGAAAGCTTCGCGTGCGCGCTGGATTTTCTCACGCAGGGTGCGCTCGGAGAAAACAAAAAGCGGCGAGCCGAAGCGTGCGGCAAGATCCTCCACGGGCACGCCGTCGATGCGTTCACACACGTTGCTGTTGAGGCCGTGTGCATGGCGGTTGCGGTTGGCGGCGCTGTTCTGGCCGCTGAGATGGCGGGTGATCGTCGGTGGGGAATACGGCTGAAGTGTTTGCATGGGAGGATGCAGCGGAAGGTTTAATTTAGAGACCGTGCGACACGGCCTGATGCGGAATGATTTCGCGTGGCTGACGGAAGAACTGACCGCTGGTGGTGAGAGCGGCGAGATCGCGAATGTCGCCGGTCATGTCGATGGCATGCCGGATGAAAAACTTGCCGGGGCTGGCGTGGCGCAGAGGTTCACGGGGCTGCCAGCCCAGGGCGAGTTCGAGTGCAGCAGCGGGCAGATTGCAGTTCAGCGTGGAGGGGAAATCACACCAAGCGGGGAAGCGCGGATTGATCTCGATGAGGCAGTAGTCCGCTTTGGGTCCTTCGGATTTGACGAACTCGAGTTCAAACGGGCCGTTCCAGCGCAGTTCCGCGATGAGTGATTGAGCGATGGCATCCAGCTGCGGATCACGAACCACCATGCCGCCGAAGCCTTTACCGCTGGCGGTGCGCAACATCTTGCGGATGGAGCAGGAGCCGAGCATGCGGCCGCGACCATCGCCAAGACCGATGACGTTGTATTCCTCTCCCGGCACATTTTCCTGCACCAGCACGGGGGCGCCCCATTGCTCCAGCATGTGCCAGTAGGCGGCCTCTCGGGCGGCAGGCGTGATGGCGTGCTGGGCCTCATAATAACGGCCCTTGATGAAGACATTGCCACCGAGGGTCAGCGCTGCCTGATGGAGCGAATTCACGTCGCTCACGGCAAGGGTCTGCGGTGTGCGGCAGTGCGTGCGGTCGCACAGCTCAGCTAGGTTTGATTTGTCGCGGCATTTGAAGCTCGCCGTAGTCGGCAGGCAGGCGTGAATGCCGCGCTCGCGCAGTTTTTCCGGGGCATCCACCAGCGGCTCCATTTCAGCGTCGAGACAGGGGATCAAAACATCGAAGCGTTCGATCTCACGGATCGCATCGAGGCGCTCCCAGAAGGCTTCTTCACCCGCGCCAGGGTAGGACATGGTGAAGGCGGCATCAGGTGCGTCATCTTCGCTGAAGAGACCGCTCTCGAGTGAATCATAAACGAGACCGATGATGCGCAGCTCTGGATAGACACGGCGCAGGCTGCGAATGACGGCGGAACCCGGCTGGGGATTCTCACCGCGATGAAGCCCGGTGACGGCGATGACAGGGGAAGCATTCATTGCTGCAAGTTTCAGGTTTCAAGTTTCAAGTTCTCAGATGGACTCCTGCGTCAGTCCGATGTGGAGGAGTTCGGCGAGAAAGGATTCCAGATCGCGCTCCGCCGTGCTGCGGGCGACTTCGAAGCGCACGGTGAGACGGTCGAGGATCTGCTGGCGCGCCATGTCCTCGCTCAGCGCCTGCATGACGATGAGCGCCGCCGGGCTGGCGGTAAAAAACTCACCGCTGGTGGCATCAAAACCAAAACCGTCGGCCTGCCAGGTGACGGTGTGGAAATCAAAGGACCCCGATCCGGCGCATAGGGCCGGATCATGCGGCTGCCCACTGGGATGTATCCGGGTGGAAAGGGATGCGAGTTTCATGAGTGTGGTGTGATTGAATCACACCACATAGAAACCCGGCCGGTTAACACACCGCCGGGGCCAAGATGAATTTACGTTTATCTTTGGCCGGTGATCCGCAGGGAGCTGGGCGGAGGGGGACTGTCCGGCATGGCAGAAGGCACATCCAGCGTCGGCAGGCCATGCTTCATCAGCATGATGTTTGCCTGGCGGCGCTGGTCATGCCACACGCTGTCCGGATCGGTCTGGCCGTTCCATGAGGTGCGCATGATCTGCATCGGCGCAAATTCGACGGAGCCCGAATTCAAACGCTGTGGGGGTGTCTCGCTCTTCTGTTTCAATCCGGCCGGGAGCTGCTGCGCTTTCTTCTCAGCTACAAGGGTGGTCTCCGTCTGCCTGCTCGCACGGTAGTGGCGCGAACTTACCCACCACGTGGTGGCGGGGACCAGCAGGGCGGCGATCAGCATCACCCCCCTGAATAATGGTGAGGATGTCGTTTTCATGGTGAAAATGAAGTCCTTTTTTCGCACCCTGCAAGTCCCTCATTGGAAGAATTTTTCCCGTCTATTCAGCCGGTGCTGTCCGTTGGTTTTTCCACGGCCAGAATGAGCATGGCGAGTTTGCGGTCGTGAACTTGCAGATTGATTTTTTCACCGGCGCTCCGGCGCAGGACTGCGCGGCCTAGTGGTGCATCCTCCGAGATGCGGCCACTGTCGGCGTCAGCCTCGTATCCAGGCACGACTTGAATGGTGATGTCAAATTCGTGCAGGGATGCCAGCTCATTGAGAGGACGTAGAGTGACGCGATCATAGTGACGGACAGGAAGAGTATTCATGAAGGTAGATGAAGAAAAGTGTGAGATGAAATGCCTGCCACGAAGGCAGGTGGAAGTGCTCCTGCCTTTGATGGCAGGAACACTTCCAGTGACGGATGAAGTGTTAAAAAGCGGTGCGTGAAATCGTCACCGCCGCAGAGCCTGCACGGACTCGATTCTGCCGTTTTGCAGCGCCTGCTGCAGGAAGGAGCATACGGATTCTCGAGCCTCATCCTCGGTCCGGGCAGCTACTTCATAACTGGCCTTGGTGGAAACTTTGCCGAAGATTTCGTGGCGTTCGAAAACGCAGGTAACCAGCCAGTTGGGCCGCTCAAGATGGAGGGCGCTGCCAACGCGCACGGGTTTGTCATCCTGGTAAAAAAGTCGATCCATGAGTTTCATAAAAAAAGAATATTTGAGTGTGTCAAAGCAGAGGGGAAAAGCCTGCTGCCGCACGAGCGCGCAGACAGGCAGCACCCGCCAGCGAGTGTGCGAAACACCCGGCTGCGCGTGCCGTGAGCGATGATCAGAATTAAGCCTGCACGTCATGCTGACGCGGGCGGGAGATGAAGGATGCAGGCTCTGTCACCTGCAAAGAGGCGCGGACATTCCCCAATGGGGATGCCCGCTTAAGCCCGGCTTGCTGCCAGTCGGTGGCAGAGCGGCTTGATCGCACTACTTTCAGCCATGTTGGCAAAGTAGTTTAAATGGCGCGAGTAAGTCTTCACATCAACAAGTTACGTCCTAAACAACAAAAAGGCAACTCTATAAGTGGCCTGCAGACTTACTCTATCTCAGCCATCTCGAAGGGTGAGGTTGACGACAACTGGTGGTGAGCGTAGCCATCGCGCCCATGAGCACCACACGCACGCAGGGTATTTCGCTGATCACGGCCACGGCGGTGGTGGTGGCCAACATGATCGGTACCGGGGTGTTCACCTCTCTGGGTTTTCAGGTGGGTTCCCTGCCCTCGGGTTTTGTCCTTTTGATGCTGTGGGTCGTCGGCGGTGTGTGCGCCTTCTGCGGTGCGGTGTGCTATGGCGAGCTGGCCGCAGCACTGCCGCGCTCCGGCGGCGAGTATCACTTTCTCTCGAAGATTTTTCATCCGTCCATCGGGTTTCTCTCCGGCTGGCTTTCGGTGACCGTGGGTTTCGCCGCGCCGATCGCACTCGCGGCCATGGCCTTCGGGACCTACTTCTCAAGCATCTTTCCCAACGCACCGGCGACGACCTGGTCTCTCGTCATGGTATGGATCGTGACCTTGATCCACGTGGGCGGGATCAACATGGCGGCCAAGTTTCAAAACACGGCCACCTGGCTCAAAGTAGCGCTGATCCTCGTCTTCATCGGCACCGGATTCTGGTTTGGCAAAGCCCAGCCCGTGAACTTTCTGCCCGTCTCAGGTGATCTGGATTTGATGGGCAGCACGCCGTTCGCCGTGAGCCTCGTTTTCGTGATGTATGCCTACGCCGGGTGGAACGCAGCCACTTACATCGTCGGAGACATCCGCGATCCGCAGAAGAACGTGCCACTGGCAATCGCTCTGGGCACGCTGCTGGTGGCCGGTCTGTATCTCGCGCTTAACGCGGTTTTTCTGTACGTGGCCCCCATGAGTGAATTGAACGGCAAACAGGATGTGGGGCACATCGCGGCCGTCCACATCTTCGGCGAAACTGGCGGCAAGATCATGTCAGGACTGATCTGCCTGGGGCTGGTCTCAAGCATCAGCGCCATGACCTGGGTGGGACCGCGGGTGATGAAAACGATGGGGCAGGATCTCCGCATCCTCGCGCCACTGGCGGTGAGCGATGACCGTGGAGTGCCGGTGGTCGGTTTGTTTGTGCAGCTTTCCATCGTGGTGACGCTGCTGCTCACCGCGAGTTTTGAAACGGTGCTCACCTGCGTGCAGTTCAGCATTCAGCTCGGTTCATTTGCCACGGTGGTGGGCTTGATCGTGCTGCGCATCCGCCAGCCGGATCTGCCGCGGCCCTACCGCTGCTGGGGCTACCCGGTGACGCCGCTGCTGTTTCTCGGTATCAGCGCTTGGATGATGGTGTTCGTCGCCAAGAAGCATCCGGAAGAAACGCTCGCTGGCATGGCGTTAATTTTGCTGGGTTGGATCATTTATTTCATCTCACCGCGTACTCCACGCACCCCATGAATAAAACACTCGTTCTGCTGCTCGTTCTGGCTCACTCCGCTTTCGCGGCACCCACCACGCCCAATGAGCAGGCGCGCTTCCTCGCCGGCATGCCGCAGGAGGGCTCCTCGCTGGCGGAGTTGGCAAAGCATGGCGAATTCAACTCCCATGCCAAGGACCTCGACGCCACCTGGGCCGATGCGGAACAGCGGCAACTCGGCCCCATCCGCGCCTGGGCACCGCTGGGCCTGCCGGAGGCGGTCGGCGATACCGGGCCTCTGCTCTATGCCTTCAGCGGCCCCGATTTCCTGCATGCCTACACCTTTTTCCCCAATGCCTCCGCCTACGTGCTGGCCGCTGTGGAGCCTGTGGGCCTGCCACCGGATGTGACGAAACTCACTGAGGGCGAGCTGGGCTCATCGCTGCGCAATCTGCGCAACACGCTCAATGCCTCGCTCAGCTTCAGCTTCTTCATCACCGCAGACATGAAGAAGGATCTGCAGGCCACCAAGCTGACCGGCACCCTGCCAGTGCTCTACGTCTTCCTGGCGCGCTGCGGCTGTTTCATTCAAAACGTGGAAAACATCTGGCTCGATGCCGAAGGAAAAATCCTGACCGACAAGCAGACCAAAACTGCCGGTGTGCGCATCACCTTCCTCGGTGCGCAGGGCAAACAGCAGACGCTCTTTTACTTCTCCACCAACATCGCCAACTGGGCGCTCAAGCAGGATGCCTCCTTCCTGCGCTTCTGCGATGGGCTCGGCGTCATGAACGGCTTCACCAAGTCCGCCTCCTACCTCATGCACATGGATGAGTTTCACACCATCCGCGACTACCTCCTCACTCACTGCCATACCATGACGCAGGATGATTCCGGCATCATGTGGAAGGACTTCCCGCGCGACGCCTGGGACGTGAGAGCCTACGGCTGGTACCCGGGCCCGATCCCCCTGTTCAAACAGCACTACCAGCCCGACCTCGCCGAGTACTATCGTAGCACGGAAGTCCCCGTCATCCCCTTCGGCATCGGCTACCAATGGCACCCTGGAAAAAGCACGCTCATTTACGGCGTTTCCAAAAACATGATCCGCAAGGCGATCCCGGTAGTGGAGGACAAGCCTACCGCAGCACTCCCGCCCGCCAAGGCGCTGAAGGCTATACCGGTGGAGCAATGATGCCGGACATTTTTGCCCGCCTGCACTTACCTCGCTCCCGCAAACAACAGCCGCAGCATCTGCGCGTCATTCGGCTTTGAATCCTTCGCGAGCCGTACGATGACGAGTTTCATCGAGGGTATGATGTAGAGGCGCTGGCCGTAGGAGCCGATGCAGGCGATGAGATCGGCGGGGGCGGAGCGGCTGAGGCAGGCGTTGCGCCAGGACTGCTGGGGCCATTTTTTGTCGAGCATGGCCTCTGCATCCACCTCGCGGGCGGCTTTGGATTTTGCTGCGTGGTTGTTCCAGAAACCGAAGGCAAAAGCGGCATTCGCGCTGCTCCCCTGGAGTCTCATCAGCACCTCCTCGTGCTTGAGCATCCATGTGCCAAGTTCTGACCACTGGCGTGCCGTTTGCATGAAGCCGGCGGCGAGCAGAGGTGCGCCATGCTTGTCCGGCAGGTAGCGCTGCGAGCCAAGGCCGAGCGGGCCGAGCACCTTGCGTTCCAGGTATCGCGTCGGCGTCTGCTTCCGCTGCAGCTTGCGGGCGAGAAGTTCATGAAACACCTGCAGCGCGGCCGGACCGTAGATGAATGATTTGCCCGGTGTGCCCACGACCTTGGCCTTCAGCGCGGCGGCGGTGCGGTCTGCAAACGTGTTCTCGTGCAGACCGAACATTGGCTCCAGCCCATGGCTGAAATCGAGCAACTGCCGCACGGTGATCTGGCTCTTGCGCTTGTCGCCCTTCCACTCAGTGATGGTGTCTGCCACCCGTTCATCAAAGCTGAACAGCCCGTCCTTCTCCGCCGCGAAGGCGGTGAGTCCCCAGAAGGCCTTCGTGCCGCTGTAGATGCGGTGCGGCTCAGATTTCGTGTGGCCGTTTGTGTAGGATTCGTGCAGAATTTTGCCATTCTGTTTGATCAGCAAAGCATGGCCGCCGTGCGCGGCGGAATACGCTGCCGCCGCTTGAATGTCCTGCGCTGGCAGCGTCTCCGCCGCAGGCGCGAACGTGAAAAATGGCAGCAATGCCAGCAAGGGCTTCATGAAGGATGAGTAACAGAAAAATGATGAATGACGAAACCCGAATGACAAAATAAACCCAAATGCTAGGCAGCATCCAGATTGATCATTCGTCATTTCAACAGCTGTCGGTGGACAAGCCGTCATCCAGCCCCATCGTCCGCCGCATGCGCATTCTCCTCGTCGAAGACCAGGCCAAACTGCTTTCCTTTGCCAAGAAGGGGCTGGAGGAGCAGGGCATCCAGGTGGATGCTGTCGACGATGGCGATGAAGCCTGGGAAATGGCGACGACCGTTCCCTACGACGCGCTGGTGCTCGACATCATGGTGCCAGGTCGCGATGGCCTGAGCATCCTGCGCGGCCTGCGCGAAAAGCGTAACAACGTCCCCGTCATCCTGCTGACGGCGCGATCCACGCTGCCGGAAAAAATCGAGGGGCTGAACCTCGGCGCGGATGATTACATGACGAAGCCGTTTTTCGTGGAGGAACTGGCCGCGCGGCTGCACACCGTCGTTCGCCGCAAGGCGGGAGATTCCAGCCACCTGCTGCGGGTGGATGATCTGTGCATCAACCTGCTTGAGCGCAAAGTCAGTCGCGGAGGCATGGACATTGAGCTGAGCACGCGCGAGTTTGAACTGCTGGAGCACCTCATGCGCAGCCCAGGCCGTGTGTTTGGCCGCATGCAGATTTATGAACACGTCTGGGGCTACAACATGGACCCCGAGACCAATCTTGTGGAGGTGTACATCCAGCGGCTGCGATCGAAGATCGACAAAGACCACGACAAGAAGCTCATCCGCACGGTGCGTGGCGTGGGTTATGCGCTCGGGGGTGGATGATCCACTGACATGTGCGCAATCGACTGACACGAACAGAAACGCACGAGGCCAAAGGAGTGCGGATGGCGTGCGGCGGAAAGACGGGGCAGACGCTGCTGGTGAGAAAGGCGCACGAAGAAGGCGCTGGATTTGCTGCCCGGAGGGATGCGCCCTTTACCAGGGATGCACTCGCCAAGGCTTCCCCCTTCGCTTCGGAGGACAAGCTGGCATCCCTTCGCTCTGGTGCGGAAGGCCGTTGGCCTTCAAGGCAGAGGCCGTCAATCCATTAGTTCTACATTGTTAAGCGTCTAGGGCGAGGCGGAGCGTTCCTTGTTCCACAGGAACAAGGCTACTTTGCTGCGCTGAGACGTCAGCCGAAAGCAACCTGCCTGACGATCAAGTCTAACAATGTAGAACTAGGCAAGGATCAATTCATTGCCAAACAATCCTGGGATTGCCAACGGGTGCGGGCTGGCTCTAACTTGCGACCCATGATGAGCGCTCCGAGCACCTGCGGCACGGCACCCCAGGGTGGTGCCTTCCGCCATGGCCTGATGCTTCTCGTCGCGATTGCTTTTCTGACCATGGTCGGAATCGTGCTGCCGCATGGAGACAGCGGCGAGGAGTTTCGAGATTGGTGCCTCTCGCACGCACATTTCCGTCCGCTCATCTTCACCTTGTGGGGCATCGTCATCGTCGAAGGCATCGCCGGTTTATTTGTGGCCAACGATGCCTGGCCAGCACGTCTTAAGCGCCTGCTGCTCACTGCTTTGCTGCCACCGCTGCGAATGATCAGTGCCAGCAGCAAGCCTGGTAGCTGGCTCTGGCTGCCCGGCATCGGCTGGAAGCGAGTGGGAGAGAAGACTTCCGAACAGCTTGAGCAAAAACTGGCGCTGCCGATGGTCATTCTGACCCTGCTGGTGCTCCCCGTTTTGGGCGCCGAGCTCACCGGCGGCGAAACACTGGAAAATCATCCGCGCATGGCGCTGGCGACGCATCTGACCACCTGCGTCATCTGGATCGGCTTCACGATGGAGTTCCTGTGGATGTTTGCCGCTGCTCCCGTCAAACTGACCTACTGCCTCAAAAACTGGATCAATCTCGTCATCATCCTGCTGCCACTCGTCGCCTTCCTGCGAGTATTGAACCTCTTCCGTTTTACCCGCATGCTGCGCGCTGGGAAACTGCTGCGCGCCTACCGCCTTCGAGGTCTTTGGACGCGGCTCTGGCGGATGGCGCTGCTCTTCAATCTCCTCGAACGCCTGCAACAGCGCGATCCGGCCAAGTACTGCGCTGCCTTGGAAAAGAAGATCACTGAGTTGGAAGCGGAGGTGGCGAAACTTCACGCCAAACTGGCTGAACAACGTACCAAGGTGGCAGCATCTGCCACTCAGTCTGAAGGAATCAAAGATGCCGACCACGAGTAGGCTCGTTTAACACTCAATCTCACTGGCCCAGGCTCAGGTACTCGCGCACGGTGTGGTTCATCGCCCTGCGCGCAGGCGGGAAGCACTGCGCTACTTTTTCGAAGACCTCCTCCATGGCAAATTCATCCGCGAGCACATGCTTGCGTGCGGCATCGAGGTGACTCACCACCACCTGCTCGTAGTAGTCCACATCCGGTGCGCCGCGCCGTTCGGCACGCCGATGTAAAAAGTCAGGATACAGGCAGGTCAGCACCAGAAACTGGTTCGCGCACTGCACATGGAGGAAGAATTTGTGATGCCGGCTCGCGTTCTCAATCGCCTCCAGGTAGTCAACACTGTACAGGCTGTCGATGCTGTGATTGATGTCCTGTGGACCCTTCGTCGGCGAGCAGCCAAAGTCTGCGCATACCACGGCCATGTAGTCTGCCACGGCGATCTCCTTAATGCCGAATTCCTTCAATGAGTGACGTACCACGAGGAAGAAAAACAGCTCTGGCGAAAGCAACGTCGCCTTGCGCGAGACGATCGCGGCATCAAAGAGCTTGTCGTTGTCGAGGATGATCGGTACGGCCTCCGGATCATCCAACATCGCCCTGAAGCCCTCCTTGCCGCGCTCGGTCAGAGCCAGGGTGTCACGAATGAAATTCCAATCCGTTGGGGTAAAACGGAGCCAGCAACCCGGGCGTGGAAAGCGCGTCATGGAGATTAAGTTTGAACTGTCAGCTAGATTAAGCATAACGAATGCCAATTTGAATTACCAGTTTCGACGGAGGGTCTTCGGCGTTTGTTCAATCGCTTCATCACAACGCTATAAAAGGCTTTGGCGCACCCCAGCTTCGTGCTAAGCACCCGCATGCCCAGAACCGACGGCCGCACCCCCGACCAACTCCGAAAAATCGAATACGTCCTCGACGTCGCCCCACATGCTGCGGGCTCCGTCCTCATCGCCTTTGGCAACACCCGCGTCATTTGCACCGCCTGCATCAATGAAGAGGTGCCACGCTGGATGAAGGTGCAAAACATCAAAGGCGGCTGGCTCACCGCCGAGTACTCGATGCTCCCCTACTCCACGCTTGAGCGCAAAGACCGCGAGAGCTCACGTGGCAGGCCCGATGGCCGCAGCACGGAAATCCAGCGCCTCATCGGCCGCAGCCTGCGTGCCGTCGTTGATCTCGAAAAACTCGGCCCCCGCACCCTGTGCGTGGATTGTGACGTGCTGCAAGCCGACGGCGGTACTCGAACCGCCGCCATCACCGGCGCCTGCATCGCCGTCGCCGTCGCCTTCAATCGCCTGCTTGAAAAAGGCAAGATCACGCGCCAGCCGCTCAAGAAGAAGCTCGCCGCCGTCAGCGTGGGGATCGTCAACGGTGAAACCCTGCTCGACCTCTGCTACAAGGAAGACGCCGCCGCCGATGTGGACAGCAACATCGTCCTCACCGAAGACGGCGAATTCGTCGAGATCCAGGGCAGCGGCGAAGAGGCCACCTTCACCGAGGCGCAGTTGCATTCCATGCTGGAATACGGCCGCAAAGGCATCAAGGAACTCCTCGTCATTCAAGAGGAAGCCATCGCCAGCGCGATGAAGCCTGCTGAAGGCAAGGACCTGCAGAAGCTGGCCGAATTTTTCGGCAAACGCTGATCGCAGAAGTTTGCGGCGGTTTGCGATCGTTTACGGTAGTTGGCAATGGTTTGGCTAAACCATTGCCGACAATCGTAAACTCTGCATGACTGCCCTGCTTCTCGATCCCATCTATCAACAGCATGATCCCGGTCCGGGTCATCCTGAGAGCGTCAAACGCCATGTGGCGATCACGCAGGCGCTGACGGATTCGGGCCTCGTTGCCAAAACGCAGGCCATCGCGCCGCGTGCCGCCACGGTGGATGAACTCGCCCTCTGCCATGATCGCGGATACATCGCTCAGGCAAGGAAAGATGTGGAATCTGGTCTCGATAACCTCAGCACCGGCGATACGGCCATCTGCGCCAGATCCTATGCCGTGGCAGTTAATGCCGTTGGCGGGGTCTTGAATACCGTTGATGCTGTCTTCGCAGGCAAGGTCAAAAACGCTTTCTGTGCCGTGCGACCGCCCGGACATCACGCACGCCCGGCGCAGGGCATGGGCTTCTGCCTGTTCAACAACATCGCCATCGCCGCACGTCATGCGCAGCAGCAGCATGGCGCGCAGAAAATCGTGATCGTCGATTGGGACGTTCATCATGGCAACGGCACGCAGGACATCTTCTATGAGGACGGCAGCGTGCTCTTTTGCAGCACTCACCAGAGCCCGCTCTACCCCTTCACGGGCCATGCCGTCGAAACCGGCAGCGGCAAAGGCCTCGGCAGCACGCTGAATCTCCCCTTCCCCGCCCGCACTGGCATGAGCGACATCGGCGCGGCCTTCACCGACCGTCTGATGCCTGCCATTGATGCGTTCAAACCGGACCTGATTCTCATCTCCGCCGGTTTCGACTCCCGCATCGACGATCCCCTCGGCCAGTTTCGCCTGACCGACGAGGATTTCGTCGCGCTGACCAAGCTCCTGCTCGAATCCGCGCACACCCACTGCCAAAGCCGGGTCGTCTCCATCCTCGAAGGCGGGTACAACCTTCAGGGCCTCGCCAGTGCCGTAACACATCACGTCCAGACATTGGTCGGGTAAACAAACCCAAGTTTCGGCGGCGTTGACAGTTTATTTACACAAGCCGCTCTTGTCAGAACGCCGCTTTTCTGATGGCATGTGTCAGCATTCCTAAAATCACCTATGTCCAACTCACCGCTCCCGCAAGACGACGTCGCCGCCATTGATGAGCTTCGCCAAGTTTACGTCCAGCTCTGCGACGAGCTCAAGAAGATCATCGTTGGCCAGCAGAAGGTCGTCGAGCAGCTTGCCATCTGCCTCTTTGCGCGGGGTCATGCGCTGCTCATGGGTGTGCCGGGTCTGGCCAAGACGCTGCTGATCTCGCGGCTCGCGGAAACGATGTCGCTGAGCTTCAGCCGTATTCAGTTCACGCCGGATTTGATGCCGATGGATATCACCGGCACGGACATTTTGCAGGAGCTGCCCGGTGGCAAACGCGCGTTCGAGTTCGCCAAGGGGCCGGTGTTTGCGAACATTGTGCTCGCCGATGAAATCAATCGCGCTCCCGCCAAGACGCAGGCGGCGATGCTTGAGGCGATGCAGGAGCACAAAGTCACCGTCGCTGGCCGCACCTACACGCTTGATTCTCCTTTCTTCGTGCTCGCCACGCAGAACCCCATCGAGCAGGAGGGCACCTATCCGCTGCCGGAAGCCCAGCTCGACCGCTTCATGTTTATGATCGGTGTTGATTACCCGAGCCGTGATGAGGAGATCGCCATTGCCCGCAGCACCACCGGTGCGAGCCTGCCGAAACTCGAGCACATCTTGCATGGCCCGAAGGTGATCGCCTTCCAAGAACTCGTCCGCCGTGTGCCGGTGCCAGATCATATTTATGAATTTGCGGTTGATCTTGTCCGCAAGACCCGACCCGCAAGCAGTGAAGCTCCCGCATGGCTGAAGCCGCTGGTGAGCTGGGGTGCTGGGCCGCGTGCGGTGCAGTACTTGATCCTCGGTGCCAAGGCGCGGGCTGCGTTGCAGGGCAGCTACATGGTGCGCATGGAGGACATCATGGAGGTGGCTGAGCCGGTGCTGAGGCACCGTGTGATGACGACGTTTACGGCGGAGAGCGATGGAATTAGCAGCAGGGATGTGGCGAAGAGGTTGGTGGAGGAACTCAGCAAAGAGAAGTAGCCGAAAAAAATCGAAAAGAGGAAAAAAGACACTCCCTCCTCACTCACCCTTTTTCATTTCTTTCCCTTCTTTCGGCCAACCTTCATGAGCGCTGCACCGTCAGATCGAAGCTTCCTTGACCCAGCGGTCCTCAGCCGTCTCATGGCCCTGCCCCTCAACGCGCGCCACGCCATGCTCGGCGGCGTGTCAGGGAAGCACCGCAGCCCGGTGCGCGGCTCCTCCCTCGAATTCGCGCAGTACCGTAAATACGTCCCCGGCGACGACACGCGCCGCCTCGACTGGCGCACCTGGGGGCGGAGTGACCGCTTTTACATCAAGGAATTTGAGGCCGACACCAATCTGCGTCTCTGCCTGCTCATGGACACCAGCGGCAGTATGAACTACGGCCCCGCTGGCAGCACACGCTTTGACTATGCGCGCAAGCTCGCGGGCACGCTCGGCTACGTGGCTGCGCAGCAGGGCGATGCGGTGGGGCTGTGGAGCCTCGCGGAAAAGCCGGTCGAAATTCCCGCCAAACGCGGTGCTTCGCATCTCGGACTCGTGCTCGATCAAATGGCAGGCATTCAGCCAGTCGGTGGCACCACGCTGCTCACCGCCCTGCACGACGCCGCTGAGAAAATCCGCCAGCGTGCGCTTGTCATTGTGTTCTCTGATCTCTTCGTGCCGCCCGCCGAATTGAAGTCCGCCGTTCAGCACCTGCGTTTCCGCAAACACGACGTGGCCTTCTTCCACCTGCTGGATCAGCAGGAGCTCGACTTCGACTTCGACCGCCCCGCCCGCTTCATCGACATGGAAGGCGGCGAAGCCATCCTCGCTGATCCCAGCCTCATCGCCCGCAACTACCGCGAAGCCGTGCGCCAGTACATGCACGAGATCGACGAACTTGTGCGCACCACCGCCATCGACTACCACCGCGTGAAGCTGCATGAGAAGTATGATGATGTGCTCGCGAAGTTTCTGCTGGCGCGGGTGCAGAAGAAAGGAGGGCGTGCATGATTAGGAAACTGCTGCCAGCCTCTTTGCACTCATCGGCACCGCTCAAAATTTTTGAGCTGTTGCTTGCGCTGTATGTGCTCTTTGGACTGGGCACATGGCAGATGTACAAAGGCTGGCAACATCCCGATTATGTCGGGTGGTCCAGCAGCGGAGCCATCATCATAACCGGGATGATTGCCTGCATCTGTCTGATATGGCGCAGGCGGCAGACCCATTACAGCGCGACTGTTTTAATCCTGTTCGTCGTGCAACTGGCGAATGCCACCCAAGACATCCTCAAGTGGAGTGCGAAGGACGAGATCGCCACATGGCCGAAGATGCACTGTGCTTTGGCCGCCGCTTTTCTAGTCTTGCTCATTTGGGACGAGAAAAAACGCCGCAAAGAAGCGGCCAAGGATGCAGCCAGTGAATTCAAAATCTTCGACATGAAGGACACGCTATGACCTTCCTCGCTCCAGCGCTTCATCCCATTTCGCAACGGTCTTACGCCGCGACGAAGTTGATGCGCACCTTGCGCCCCAGCGCGCTTGCCGCCCGCGTCAGTGTGGAAAGAGTCACGGATTTGCATTTAGGATCCAACAGGCGATCCAATGCAGCGCGAGAGGTTCCCATCGCTCCGGCGAGTTCGGATTTTTTGCTGCCGCGTTTCGCCATGATATCGGCAAGCTGTAGCGCGACGACGCGCTTGAGGGCTGCGAGTTCGACTTCCTCCTGGATGCCTTCCTCCTTGAGAAAGTCGCCCAGACTGCTGCCACGATGCGGGTTCTTCAATTTAGCTGTTTTGGATGTAGCCATGTTTGCGTTTCAGGGCCAGCGCCCTGTCCTCGGTGGGTGTCTTCTGCGTTTTCTTGATGAAGCCGTGCAGCAGGATGATCTCCTCGTGATGCACAAAAAAGAGCGTTCGGGCGATGCGTGTCGGCAACCGGCTGCGTACCTCCCACAGGCCGTCGCCAAGGCTGTCCACGAGCGGCATGCCCAGCGGCCAGCGATATTGCAGCACCTGCAAATCCTCGCCGATCAGCCTGCGCTCATCCGGCGGCAGCCGCTTCAACCATTCACGCACAGGCTCATTCCCGCTAGTAGTGCGGAAGAAGATCACGGGCAGAGGACGTTTAGCAGCCACAAAAGCAAGTGTATCAATTATGATACACTTGGCAAGCTCATTTTCTGCCACCCATGACCTTCCTCGCCCCAGCACTGCTGTTTGCTCTGCCGCTCGCGCTGCTGCCGGTGATCATTCATTTGATCCACCTGTACCGACGGCGGCAGGTGAAGTGGGCGGCGATGATGTTTTTGCAGATGGCGCAGCGGATGAACAAGGGGTTGTCGCGGCTGCGGCAGATTTTGATCCTAGCGTTTCGTGTGCTGGCGGTGGCGGCGATTCTGTTTGTGATCACGCGGCCTATGGCAGGCGGATTGCTCGGGCTCACGGGGGGGGTGCCTGACACGGTGATCGTGCTGCTGGACCGCTCGGCGAGCATGGAGCAGCAGAACCTTGCCAGCGGCACGAGCAAGCGTGCGGCGGGTATTTCGAAACTCGCGCAGGCTTTGCGTGATACGGTGGGCGTGCGCTCGAAGCTGGTGCTGATCGAAAACGCGCACTTGCAGCCGCAGTTGTTGGAGAAGCCGGAGTCGCTGATCGATCTACCGCTTACCGGACCCACGGACACGACGGCGGATGTCCCCGCGCTGATGCAGGGTGCGCTGGATTACATCACCAAGAATCAAACGGGTCGCACGGATGTCTGGGTGCTGAGCGATCTGCGGCAAAGCGACTGGGATGCCGCGAGCGGGCGCTGGCAGGCGCTGCGAAGTGCCTTCACCACGCTGAAGGGTCTGCGGCTGCATCTGCTGAGCTATGCGCAGCCTGCGGCGCAAAATCTGGCGGTCTCGGTGCAACGTGTTGTACGCAATGAGACGGCGGGCAAGGCCGAGCTGCTGCTGGATCTGCGTGTGACGCGAGATGCTGCATCGCGCGAGCCGCTGGAACTGCCGCTGCGGTTTGTGATCAATGACGTGAGCACCACGATCAAGGTGGAGATGAAGGACTCCCAGCTGATGCTGCAAGGGCACGCCATTCCCATCGACAAAACGACCAAGCGCGGTGCGGGCCGGGTGGAACTGCCCGCCGATGCCTCGCCGTCTGACAACGTGTACCACTTTGTGTTTGATGAACCGGCGGTGTTGCAGTCCGTGATCGTCAGCGATGATGAAGCCGAGGCGGGACCGCTGCAGGCGGCGCTGGAGGCCGCTGCTGATCCCACGCGTAAATATGCTGCTAAGGTGCTGTCTCCCGCGCGCGCAGCGGAGATTCCATGGGACGATGTCGCGCTCATTGTCTGGCATGCGGCACTGCCGAAGTCGGATGATTTGATCACTCAACAGCTCATGAATCATTTGAGCTCGGGACGCAGTGTTCTGTTCCTGCCCACTGAAGCGGCGAATGCGGAAGCCTTTGGTGGGCTGCATTGGGGTGCATGGAGCAGCGAGAGCAAGCCGGCCAGTGTCGAGTGGTGGCGGAATGATGCGGGCCTGCTGGCGAATACCCGCAGCGGCACCGCGCTGCCGGTGGGCGATCTTGAAGTGAGCCGCCGCTGCGAGATCCTCGGTGAAGGCACGCCGCTGGCACGCCTCACGGGCAATCTGCCGCTGCTCATGCGCGCTGACATTCCTGGCGATGGCAACGCGTGGTTCCTCGGCACGCTGCCGGGTTCAGGCTCTTCAAGCCTGGCCCGCGATGGTGTGGTGATGTTTGCCATGCTGCATCGTGCGCTGAATGAGGGCGCACGCAGTCTTGGCAAAGCGCAGCAGCGCGACGCTGGTGCCACTGCTCTGGGCAGCGGGGATATGAGTGCATGGAAGCGCCTCGGTCAGACGATCCTGAGTTCCGAGCAGCCGCTGCGTGCCGGTGTTGTCGAAAACGGTGAGAGGCTCGTCGCGCTCAATCGACCGCTGCGGGAGGATCATCCCGAAACGCTCGGCAAGACGGCGCTGGCGGAGCTGTTTGCCGGACTCGATTACCATGTCATCGAAGACCAGGTTGAAAACGATGCGAGCCTTGCCAGCGAAGTTTGGCGCACGTTCCTGTTTATGATGGCGCTCGCGCTCTTGGGTGAAGCATTGCTTTGCATGCCAGCACGAAGGGAACCTATCCAAACCAATGCTTAGCCGAAAAAAAGGAAAAAATTAAAAAAATCCTGCAACTGACCCACACCAAGATGCCACTATGAAAGACCGCGCATTTGAACTGACTGACATTGTCCGTGAAACGGGCTATCAAGTGCGACGCTACTTTGGTCCAGGCCATTTGGAGAAGATCTATGAAAACTCGCTCGCTCATCGTCTGCGAAAAATTGGCCTCAAGGTCGAGCAGCAGAAACAACTCATCGTTCGTGATGAAGACGACACCGTTGTTGGCGAATACTACGCTGACCTCGTCGTCGAGGATTTATTGATCCTTGAACTGAAAGCCGCCAAGGCCATCGCCAACGAACATATTGCTCAAATCCTCGGCTACATCCGGGCTTCCGGCATGGAGCACGGTGCCATCGTCAACTTTGGCGCACTCAAGTTCCAAATCCGCAAACTCGGCAAACAAGACGTCACACAGACTTCGACATTCCAACGATTCGCCCAATCCATCTGCGCCCTTTTCTAAACCTCTTCCTTTTTCTCTTCTTTCCCCTTTTTCGGCCCTCTCAATTCATGCAACCCACCACCTCACAGCTCGTCTTCAATCCCACGCCGGTCGCTTTCGGCTTCGGTGTGGCGTTTGTCGTGGCGATTGCGGGCCTCGCGCTGATGGCGTGGCGGCGCAGCGGCTACCGGAAGATCATTGGGTGGCTGGAGTTGCTGCGTGTCGTCATCGCCATTGGTATTGCGATCACGCTGTTGCAGCCGGAGTGGCTGGAGACCTTCAAACCGGAGACGAAGCCCACACTGGCGGTGCTGCACGATGTTTCCGGCAGCATGACCACGAAGGATGTCATCGACAAAGCGCGACCGAACGCAGAACCGAAGTCGCGCGAAGAGATGGCGAAGCCTTTGCTCGATGAGAAACTGTGGGGGCCGCTGAAGCAACGCATGGAGGTGGTGATCGAACCGTTTTCTTCCACGCAGACACCTGCCACCGAAGGCACGGACATTCATGCGGCGCTCGCCGGTGTGCTGGAGAAGCAGCCGAATCTGAAGGCGGTGGTGCTAATCAGCGATGGCGACTGGAACACTGGTGCAGCGCCTTCCCAGGCCACCACACGGCTGCGCATGCGCGAGGTGCCGGTGTTTGCCGTACCCATGGGTGCTGAGACGCGACTGCCGGATGTGGAGCTGAGCAGTTTTGATGTGCCCACTTTCGCGGTGGCGGGCAAGCCGTTGCGCATTCCGTTCACCATCGAAAGTTCGCTGCCGCGTGATGAGGTCGTGATGCTGGAGATGAAATCATCCAGCGGCGAGATCGTCACCAAAGAGGTCACGCTGCCTGCCATGGGGCGCTTGCAGGATGCCATCGCGTGGAAGCCGGACAAAGCGGGCGAGGTGAAGCTCACGCTGATGATCCCGAAGACGCCGAGCGAGCGTTATTCCGAAAATAACTCGCAGGAGGCTCCTCTTTCGATCCGCAAAGAGCAGCTCCGAGTGCTGGTGATCGAATCCTTCCCGCGCTGGGAGTACCGCTACCTGCGCAATGCCTTGGAGCGCGATCCGGGCGTGGACGTCAGTTGCTTGCTGCTGCATCCGGGGCTTGGCAAAGTGGGGGATGGTCGCGGCTATTTGAAGGCGTTTCCGAAGGATGAAGAACTCACGAAATACGATGTCGTGTTTCTGGGCGATGTCGGTTTGGCCAAGGGCCAGCTTACCGCAGACAACTGCATTTCGCTGCAAAAGCTGGTGCGCGATCAGGCAGGCGGCCTCGTCTTCATGCCGGGCTTCCATGGTTTCCAATCAACACTGCAGGAGACGCCCCTGGCCGATCTGCTGCCGGTGGTCTGGGACGCTGCGCAGCCGCGCGGCTGGGGCTCGTCGTCGCCGGGTAAGTTTGCGCTTACGGAGGCTGGCACGCGCAGCCTTTTGACGAAGCTCGAAGACAGCGACGAGGCCAGCACCCGTGTGTGGAGCAATCTGCCGGGCTTTCAGTGGTATGCGCCCGCGCTGCGCGCCAAAGCCGGCAGTGAGGTGCTGGCCACGCATGCGACGGAGTCGAATCAGTTTGGCCGCGTGCCGCTCATTGTGACGAAGACGTATGGAGCGGGCAAAATTCTCTTCATGGGTACGGATGGCGCGTGGCGCTGGCGAAGAGGGGTGGAGGACAAATACCACTACCGTTTTTGGGGCCAGGTGGTGCGCTGGATGGCCTATCAGCGCAACATGAGCAGCGGCGACAAGATGCGCCTGTTTTACTCGCCCGACCGCCCGCGCACGGGCGATGTGCTGACACTCAATGCGAACGTCATGAGCCTCACCGGCGAACCGCTGCGCGACGGCGTGGTGATCGCGCAGATCGCTGCGCCCAGTGGTAAAGTGAGCAGTGTGCGGCTGATGCCTGCCGGTGAGGAAGCGTGGGGATTGTTCAACGGCGTCTTCAGCCCTGTGGAGCCGGGCGAGCATGTGGTGCAGCTTAGTTGCGCGGAAGCGGGGTCGTCGCTGGAGACGAAGATTTCGATCCAGGGCACGAGCCGTGAGAAACGCGGGCAACCGGCGCGGCTCGATGTGATGCGTGAGATCTCGCGCTTCACCAAAGGTGAAGTGCTTGATGCGAGCAACCCCGCCGCGATCCTCGCCGCGATTTCCGCGATGCCGGAACCGGCGGTGCAGGAGCGCAGGTTGCAAATCTGGTCACATCCCGCCTGGGCCGGGCTGCTGGTGCTGCTGATGAGCCTTTTCTGGGTCGGAAGAAAGGCCGCCGGAACGTTTTAACCCCCAATCAAAAGCTCGTCAGAGACGTTTCATCAGGATAACATTCGCCTATTATGAAAACAGCACTGCCTGTCATCCTCGAATCGAAGCTCGCGGATTTTCGCAAGCGCGTCTGGATCGTCAAGCTCACCGAGGGGCTGCTGGCGGCGGCGTTCGGCATCGTGTTTTCCTACATTTTGGTGTTTGCGTTGGATCGCGTGATGGAGACGCCGGTTTGGCTGCGTGCCACGCTGCTGATCGCAGGTGCGGCGGTGCTGGGGCTGGGGCTGCCGCTGAAGTGGCACCGCTGGGTGTGGCGGCAGCGCAGTCTGGAGGATGCCGCACGGCTGCTGAAGCGCACCTTCCCACGGCTTGGCGATCAACTGCTCGGCATTGTGGAGCTGGCACACATGGAGGCGGGTTCGGCGGGGCGCAGTGAGCGCCTCGTGCAGGCGGCGATGGATCAGGCAGCGGAGGCGGTGAAGGACAAGGACTTCTCGCATGCCGTGCCGGAGGCGAAACATTTTCAGTGGGGCTGGGCGGCGGGTGTGACAGCACTAATCGCAGTCGCAGCGCTCACGTGGGTCCCAGATGCCGCGTGGAATGCCCTCGCACGCTGGGGGACGCCATGGCGTGACGTGGAGCGCTACACCTTCGCGAAGATCGAGACGCTGCCAAACCGGCTCGTGGTGCCGTATGCGGAGCCGTTTGATCTGAAGGTGCAGCTCAACAAAGACACCCGGTGGTCGCCTGCGTCGGCCAAGGCGCAAATTAGCGATCAGCCTGCCGTGGTGAGTGATCTTCAGGCAGGTGCTTATCCGCTGGCGTTTCCGCCGCAGAAGGAGGATGCGGCGCTGTCCCTTTCACTCGGCGATGTGCGCAAGACGGTGAACGTGCTGCCGCGCACCCGCCCGGAATTGACGGCCTTGTCCGTGCGCACACGGTTGCCGGAGTATTTGAAGTATCAGACGGAGCCCATGACCGAAGTGCGTGGAGGCTCGGTGAGCGTGCTGAAAGGAGCGCAGGCTTCGCTGGAGGCCACGGCATCGCGCGAGCTGGCCTCGGCTGAGGTGGATGGCGAAGCGGAAAAGGTTTCCGGCATGAAGGTGACGACGCCTTTTCATCCCATCACCGCAGATGCTGAAAAGCATGTGATGTGGAAGGATCGCGACGGCCTGACGCCCCGCGAGCCGCTGGTCTTGAAGATTAACGCGATTGAAGACGAAGCCCCGCGGCTGGCGGCACGGCGTGAAACGCAGGAGCAGGTGGTGCTGGATTCGGAAGTCGTTGTCTTCGACATGGATGTGCAGGACGATTTTGGCATTCAGCGAACCGGCCTCGAATGGCGCAGCGTGAATGATGACAAGACGAAGGGCGACAAGATCGCCGCCGCAGGCGAACCCGAGAAGAAGACGCTGGCAGCGAGGGCCACCTTTTGTGCGGATCGTGACGGTGTGGCACCGCAGACGCTGGAGATCCGCGCCTGGGCGGAGGATTACCTGCCGAAGCGCAAGCGGGCCTACTCGACGGCATTTCTGCTGCATGTGCTGAACAAGACGGATCACGCGCTGTGGCTGACGGAGCAGTTTGGCAAATGGCTCGAAGCGGCCCGCGAAAGCTATGAGCGTGAGCAGCAGTTGCACGCCACCAACAAAGAACTGCGCGCACTGACTCCAGCGGAACTCGACCGCCCGGAGAACCGCCGAAAAATCGCGCAGCAGGCCAGCGCGGAGAATGCGAATGCGGCGCGGCTGGGCATGCTGAATCAAAGTGGTCGCAGTCTGGTGGAGCAGGCGACGCGCAATGATGAGTTTGACGCCAAACGTCTCGAATCGTGGGCGACGATGCTTAAGTCGCTGCAGGACATTTCGGCCAAGCGCATGCCCAGCGTGGCGGATTTGTTGAAGCAGAGCTCGAATGCGCAGAGTGGAAAGCCCGGTCAGTCCACGGCTGCCACTCCGCCGTCGAATGCATCCCAGCAGCCCTCGAAGCCAGGCAAGCCGGGTGAAGGCAAAGCTGGCCAGAGCAAGGCCAGCGCGCCCCAGATTGCCAACGGGCCCGACATGCCCAAAGCCTCGCAGGGTGGCGGCAAGGCGTCCACGGAAGAGCAGAAGAAGGACAACATGCCCAGCATTACCGACAAGGAAGGCTCGATGAGCAAGGCAGAGTCACCGCCGGCGGACCCCAATGCCAAGCCTTCCCCACCCAAGCCCAGCACCCTGAAACTGCCGACGACGCAGATGGCGGCGGCTCCGGGCGGCAAGAAGAAGGATGACAAAGCCGAAGAGGAACAGAAACCGCAGGAGCAGCCAGCCTCGCAGGCCCAGAAGAAAATGCAGGATGCGCTGGATGAGCAGAAACTGCTGCTGGCTGAGTTTGCGCGTGTCTCGGATGAACTGAGCGCGATTCTGGCAAGCCTGGAGGCCAGCACTTTCGTGAAGCGCCTCAAGGCGGCGTCTCGCCAGCAACTGGTTGTGGCGAAGGACTTGAACACGAAGACTCTCAGCGCCTTCGGTCTGGAGCGCAAGCCGGTGCAGGATGCGGTGGCGATCGCGGAGAATGAAAAGACACAGAGCGAAACCGTCCGCGTGATCCAAAGCGACATGGAGGCCTACTTCGCGCGCAAGCCGGACATGCATTTCAAGAACATCATCGGTCAGATGAAGGACACGCAGGTGGTGAAAATGCTGACGTATCTGGGCGATCAAGCCGCGGTGAATCTCAGCGGCAACAGCATGGCGGGCGCGGAGTTTTGGGCTGACACGCTGGACCGCTGGGCGGAGGAAATGGTCGCGGCCAGCGAGTGCAAATCATGCAGCAGTTGCAGCGCCGACAGCCTGCCGCCGGAGATCGTTCTCAAGGTGATGAAATCCCTGCGCGATGAGATGAAGCTGCGCGACGAAACCCGCGAACTGGAATCCGCAAAGGCCGCGCTCAAAGAGGGAGAGCATGGGAAGAAGTCGGCCGCCCTGGCCTCGAAGCAGTTTGGCATCCAGGCCAATACGCGCGGTGCGTTTGATGACATCCTGCGTCTGCCGCAGGGGAATGAAAAATTTGGCAAGGAACTGAAGCTGCTCAACGCGGTGATGACGGTGATGGATGAAGCGGCGGGCATTCTCGACAAGCCGGACACGGGAGCGCCGGCGATAGCCGCAGAGACGGAAGCCATCGAACTGCTGCTGCAGACGAAACGTCAGGGCAAAGGTGGCGGCGGCGGCGGATCGAATCCGGGAGGCGGCGGAGGCTCAGGCGCAGAAACCGCCGAAGCGGCGCTGGCGGATCTGGGGCCGGGCTCGGATGCAGAAGCGAATGTGAACGCACGCCCGGTGGGCCAGGCGACGGGCAAGTCGGGGCGTGAGCTGCCAGAAGAATTCAAGACTGGTCTGGATGCGTACTTTAACAAACTGGAAGCAGGAGGCGGGGCGAAATGATCAAGCTGATGCTGCTATCCGTCGTCCTAACCATTTCAGGTGGTCCGCAGGCGCAGGTGCCGTCGCGTGCCGACCTGAAGAAGCCGCTTTCAGAAGCGGTCGAAAAGGTGCTGGCAGAGTTTGTACAATCCTGCGTACCGGAAAAGAAGAAGCAGCTCACGGCCCACATGGAGGAGGTGGTCAAAACCATCGACGGGGAGGTTAAACTCTCGGCGGAGGAAAAGAAGGCGTTGCTGGAAGAGTCCGTCAAGGCTGTGGAGACGACGCTGAAATCCTGGCAGCCGCTGGCCGTGGTCATGATGCGCACTTTTCTGACACGCACCTCCGACTCGGCGGCCATCCGGCACATCGGCCTGTGGAAGCCGGAAGTGGCAGGCCCCGGCGAGCCTATCGAAGACTGGACGCCGCCCGATCAAGACGCAGCATGGCTCGCTGCTTTGAAAGCCACTCTCGGCGAAGTGCGCTATGCCACCTGGCATGAGGCGGATGTGAAGGACCGGCAGCAGGTGGAAAAAAAAATCTCCGCCTATCTCGAACGCTGGGTGCGTGAATCACGCGGACCGATCAATGAAGACCTGCGTGCCAGGATCGGACTGATGAAAAAGAGGCTCGAACTCCCAGATACGCAGACCACCGTCCTGAACAAGGCGGCGGACAACTTGCTGGACCAGCTCAGCAACGCGGAGAAAAAACGGGCCGCCGACATGCTGCTCACACTTCCGCCCGCAGCCCGTGAGACCCTGATGGCCCGCAGTTCATTCTACATCCGCTTTGATCGTCCGCGCGGCGGAGCCTTGGACAAGGCCTGGGAGAAGGCGGCGGCTGGCGTGCTGCGTGCAGAGCAGATCGACCAATGGAAAAAGATCGACAAGGAGGAGCGTAGCAAGGCGGAAGCCGAGGTGGCAGAGATGATCAAGCCTTCCGAGCAGCAGGCAGAGCAGCAGATGGAGATTGCCATGGGTACGGAGATCGACGGCATGGTCACGGCGCTGGGCTTGACCAAGGAGCGGCAAAAGGCGCTGGAGCAGCTCTCGAAAGAAGCGATTCAAGCATCGCTGAAGCAGGCCCGCGTGGGCTGGCTGAAACAGGCAAGAAATTATTCGGTCACGGACCGCAAGCGCGTCCGTGGGAATGTCTATTTTAGCGTCATGGAAAATCTCCAGGCCATCAAGCTGCCGATCTGGACAGACGGGGTCAAGAAGCTGCTGACTGAAGAGGAGCGCACACGCATGGCGACCGAAAACAAGCAGCGTGAGCAGCGCGCGAGCCTGGCAATCTCACGCGTCTGCCTGGCAGAAATGGACAAGATGCTCGCACTTTCCCAAGAGCAGCGCATCCAGTTTGAACCTCTGCTGGGAGAGCTGATGAAGCCGCTCCTGGATCAGCGCCGTCAGCAGTACTGGAGTTACAATGCCCCCCAATTGTTTCAGAACGCGGGCAAAGTAAAGGATGAGACGGTGCGCGCCATTTTGGACGATGTGCAGTTGAAACACTGGAAGGAACTGATCGTCTCCAACAACAGTTCATCACGCAATATCATGCCCGACATAAACGGTACTTTCCCCGAGG
This sequence comes from Prosthecobacter sp., assembly GCF_029946185.1. GTDB lineage: Bacteria > Verrucomicrobiota > Verrucomicrobiia > Verrucomicrobiales > Verrucomicrobiaceae > Prosthecobacter. The sequence continues at coordinate 7,549 of NZ_JAQSEA010000143.1, read as the reverse complement.
TGCCGGACATGGAAGTGGCGATCTCGCAGCACCTGTACAAGATGTTTGTCGCGGAGCGGAGCAGGACGCTGGCGGCGATGATGCCGCAAGTCGAAGAAGCCTCACGCCTGCTGTCCCTCCCCGAACCGGCGGTCGCAAGACTCACCACAGCAGCCAAAGGAGCGGTGGAGACCAGTCTGGACTACTGGCGTCAGTTCACCGAAAATTTCGTGCGCCAGACCGTGCAGAGCGCCACTCCCCAGAATCTCCTGCAGATGCTGGCAGGCACCTCGCGCGCGAATTTCAGCCGTCAGGAAACCAAGCCGCAAAACACAGAACTCTGGAAAACGGCGCTGCAAACCACACTGAATGCAGCCCAGCTTAAAAAGCTCCAGCACGTGGCGGAAGAGAGGCAAACGTACCGTCTGAAGTCCATGGCGGCGATGTGTGTCTCCGAACTGGACCGCCGCCGAAAGCTTTCAGCCGATCAATGCGCCCGAGTTGAAGCCGCCGTCCAGCAGGTGCTGGCCGAATATCTCCCGGACATCGAACGCTACATGTCCGGCCAGTGGTTTTTACAATACTACTACGCCCTCGTCCCGCTGGCAGGCGTGGCGGAAAAAGACATGCAGGCCATCCTCACTCCGGAGCAGTGGAAGCTCTGCAAAGAACGCGACCTGCCCGACGCGATGCAGTACTGGGAGGGCATCAAGAACAATCACGAACAGCGGAAGAAACAGGGTGCGCAGGCCAACGGCCCCCAGGTCTTCTTCAACGGGGGAATCATCATCGAACAATGAATCAAGAAACCTCCATGACGAAGACCGCACCGGCAGCCGAACACGGCGGCAACGCCCAGCGTTGCTGGCGCAGATTTTCGTCATTCGTCATTCCAGTTTCGGCATTCCTTCTTCTCTCGTCAAACATCTCCGCCCAAGACCCATCCCTCCGTTTCGGCAGCGCGATCCCTCAGGAAGTCGATACCGTGTATGAGCGCGGCCTGGCGTGGCTGGCCTCGAAGCAAAGCGACGCAGGCGGCTGGCAGGGCGGGCACGATGGTGCAGGCATCGACGGCATCTGCCTCATGGCCTTTCTCGCCAGCGGTGAAGATCCGAACTTCGGCCGTTATGCGCCCAACATCCGCCGCGCGCTGCGTGCCATCATCCGCAGCCAGGATGCGGCCAGCGGCTACCTGCCGAACAGCATGTATCATCACGGCTTTGCCATGCTCTCGCTTTCCGAAGCCTACGGCGCGGTGGACGAATCTCTGCTGTGGGAGGGCGGCAAGCCGTTGCGCACGATCGGCCAGGCGCTCGATCTCGCGATCCGTTGCGCCGGTACCGCGCAGAAAGCGAACCGCTGGGGCGGCTGGCGGTACATGCCCAACTCCACTGACGCGGACACCTCGGTGACCGGTGCCGTGCTGATGGGACTGCTCGCCGCGCGCAACGCGGGAATGGCCGTGCCCGATGAAGTCATCGACAACGCGCTGAACTACATGCGGCGCAGCACCGGCAAGGATGGCAGCGTGGCCTATGCCGGGGGTTTCGGCGGCTTTGGTGAATCGATGAACCGCAGCGCCATCGCCACTCTGGTGGCCGCCGTTTCCAAGCACAAGGACAGCGAGGAGTTCAAGGCCACGCTCAAGCACATCTCCGACCGTCTGGAGCACAGCGAGGGCAGCTACAAGGAATATTTCCGCTACTACATGGCCCAGGCCTTGTTTCAGGGTGACTATGCCTCCTGGCAAAAATGGAACGCCGCCACAGCACGCGCGCTGGGCGAGAGCCAGTCTGCGGACGGCAGCTTTGGTGGTGGCGCGTACGAGACCGGCATGTCCCTGCTGGCCCTGGCTTTAAACTACCGTTTCCTGCCGATCTATGAACGCTAAACTCCTCATCACTGCGCTGCTGATGGTGGGCGGCAGCAGCCACGCTTCCGAGCTGCACTGGCAGAACGGCGAGTGGGTCGGCGGACATTTTGTGGGTGCCGAAAACGGTCATGTGATCTGGCGCACCCCCATGTTCAGCGAGGATTTCCAGGTGAGCATGGACGTGCTCAAGCGCGTGAACCGGCACAAGACAGATGCCAAAACCGAAGAAGCCTTCAGCATTCGCCTCGCCGACGGCAGCCGCCTGTTTGGCACGGTCACCGGGCTGGATGAGAAGACACTGAGCGTGAAATCCGCGCGCTTTGGCAGCATCCAGGTACTGCGTGACTCGGTGGTCAGCGTGCAGCGCCTGAAAGCCAAAGGCATGCCCTTCCCCGCACTGGCAGGCACCAGCGGCTGGACCGAAATCCCGGCTGAGAACAACCAAAGTGCGCCCGTCAAAGAGAAGCTCTGGCGCATGGTGCCCGGCGCGGCGTTGCAGCAGGTGGGTTGGAATCACCGCGTCAGTCTTCCCCTTGAATCTCCTGAACTGGTGGAAATGCAGTTCACCCTGAGCTCGACGGTCAGGCCGGAGTTTAAAATCGAACTCAAGGCGTCGGATGATGATCGTGTGATCGTGGAGACCTGGGTGGATGACGTGGTGCTGCAAGGCCGCGTGTTTGAAAGTGCGCAAAAACTCAGCAACGACGTGCGTCGTGTCACGCTAACCTTGTTCTGGAATCGTCAAACCGGCCTGTGCTCGATCTATGGAGCAGACGGCAAAAAGCTGGCGCAAACAACCAAGCCGCCGGTGGACGCGGCGGAGCCTGAAGCGAAGGCCGAAGAAAAAAAAGCAGACGCCCCAGCCGGCGGTGGTGGTCTTTTTGGTGCGCTGCTCGGTGTGGTGCAAGACGCAGTCCAAGGCCGGGTTGATGCTGTGGCACAGGCAAAGGCGGATGCTGCCGACCGCGCTGCAGAAGCCAGCCCCACCGGCCTGACTCTGTTAAACAAGGGGCCTGATCTGACCTTGGAGGCGCTGCGAGTCCGTGAATGGGATGGCTCACTTCCCGAGGACCTCACCGATGTGCGGCCACGCATCGAACTCACTGACGGGCGCTACCTCAAGGCGAAAGCCGTGCGCGCCGACGCCACGTCTCTGACCGTGCGTGCATTGGATGGCAAGGAGGCCAGCCTGCCATGGGACAAGGTGCTGGCGGTGGAGATGACCCATGAAGCCTCACCGTTTTACCAAGCCGCACAGCCGCTCACGGAGATGTGGTTCACGGATGGTGAATGGATCAACGGGACGCTGGTGCAGGTGCGCAATGAAGTGGCCACGTTTAACACCACGTTTTCCACCACGCCGGTCAATTTCAAGATCACCACGCTGCATCACCTCCAGTTTAAAGGCTTCGAGACCACCGAACAGAAGATCGACCTCGCAACGCTCGACACCCTCACCATCAACAAAAATCTGCTGCACGGCACACTCGCCGCCGACGGCGAGACGCAGCCGCTCTGGAAGCCTTTTGGCGCGCTGAAACCAGTCGCCATGACCAGCACGGGCGAGATGGAAATCACCCGTGCGGTGGCAGACAAGCCGGCGGGCATGCGTAGCGAGGCCTTGTTTTATCTTCATGACGGTGATGTCGTCCCCGGCAGGCTGCGGGCCATTGATGCGAAACACGTGGATTTGGAATCCGACGTGTCTGCCCTGAAACAACTGCCCAGCGAAAAGCTTCAGGCGATCCAGTTCGTGGGGGCATCCTTGAATCTCGACGGCTTCGAAGATCCAGGCTGGCAGCGCGTGCGTGGCAAAGCCGAGCAGGTGAAACGCAACGGCAAGGCCGGGATCGATTTCACCACCGGCGGTTCATGGGGACATCCCGCCTTCATGCAGGTGAATGAAATCAACTTCACCCTGCTCAACAACGGCTTCTCTGCCCTGCGGATGCGTTTGTTCTGCGACGGCATCAATCCGGCCGCGCCGAGCACGAACCTCCTGTTTGGCCACATGGGCAGCGAGGTCTGCTTCGGCCTCGAAGCCGCCAATGAGCAGATGGACCGGCAGTTCCGCCTGCGCACCAGCGCGTCAATGCCGGTACGCATCGCCATCGCGGAGAACACCCTCGAAGTTTTCTTCAATGGCGTCTCCGCGCGGAAAATTCCGCTCACTCCGAAAATGCGCTCCGGCAGCGGCATCATCATCGAGCCGTTCAGCCTGTGGGGAAATGGGGAGCGCGCGGTGAAGATCAACGCCTTCAGCGCACGCATCGCACCCGGACGTGTCGCCGTCCCCCTTGTGGATGCACGGGCCAAGGAGCATGCCCTAACCGTCCCGCGCTTCCGCAAAGAAGACCCGCCGCGCCATGCCCTGCTCGCCGCGAACGGTGACCTGCTGCGCGGCGTGATCGAAGCTGCCACGGCGCAGCATTTTGCCATACGCTCCGGTATGGAAACCATCCAGGTGCCGCGCGACCGCGTGAAGGCCGCTGTGTGGTTGATCAAACCCGCAGACGCCGTCAGCGCCGCCTTCGTAGCCCAGGACAATGAAGATATGCCGCCTGTCATCACCCACTGGCTGCTGCTGAACAACGGCGGACGCCTTGGGTTAAAGGTGGAGCGCTTCGCCAATGATGCCGTGTTCGGCACCAGTCCGCTCCTCGGCAGCTGCCGCGTGCCGCTGTCGCAGATTTATGTGATTCGCACCAGCTCCCCGCCAGACAGCGCCACCATGCTGGCCCTGCGTGAATGGAAGCTGAAGTTCGCCCCTGAACCCGTGCTTCCTGAATCCGGCGGGCAAAGCTCGCCGCTGCTCAACCAAGATGCGAAGCCGTTCAAACTGCCGCTGCTCGCCGGTGGGGATTTTGATCTGGGCAAGGAGAAGGGCAAAGTCATCGTCCTCGACTTCTGGGCCACGTGGTGCGGTCCCTGCATCAAATCATTGCCGCAGATGATGGATGAAATGGCGGCCTTCGATTCGAACAAAGTCCGCTTCATCGGGATCAATCAGGCCGAAGACAAGGAGACCGTGAAAACCTTCCTCGAAACCCGCGGCTGGAAATTTGAAGTCGCCCTAGATGCCAATCAACGCGTCGGTCAGAATTTCGGAGTTGAAGGCATCCCCCATACCGTCGTCATCGGCCCGGATGGCAAGGTGGCGTATGTGAAGTCCGGCTATGAGCCCGGTGGGGCGAAGGAAGTCGCGGAGATGGTGAAGAAGCTTCTGGCGAAGTGAAGCCCGACGGAGCTCGTCCAAGCGGTTCCGTCTTCCCGCTCGACAAACCATCCCGCCGCCGTCATGGATCGCCCCATTGATGAAACGTCCGCACAATTATCTCTCCTGGTGGATCTGGGCCGTGTATGCCCTGCTCGCCGGAATTTCCATCCCCTGGTACTGGCCCGCAGCGGACACGCGCATGGTGATTGGATTTCCTCTGTGGGTGGTGGTCTCCGTCTCCGGTTCGTTCGCGGTCTCGTGTTTCACCGCATGGCTCTTTATCTGCCGCTGGCCCGATGATGAAGAGGAGGACGAGGCATGATCGCTGCTGCTGCGGAGACCAATGTCATTCCGTTTGGCGCAGGAGCGCTGGCGTTCATTGCTGTGTATCTGCTGTCCATGGTCGGGATCGGCTGGCTGGGGATGCGGGCCAAGAAGGAGAACTCGCTGCGCGATCATTTCATCGGCGGATCAGGCGTGGGCTTCTTCGTGCTGCTGCTGACGCTGTTTGCCACGCAGTATAGCGGCAACACCATCCTGGGATTCTCAGGCAAGGCGTACCGCATCGGTTTTGCCTGGCTGACCTGCGTGCACTTCATGACCACGATCGTCGTGACCTACCTGCTGTTCGCCCCAAAGCTGTTCAAACTGGCGAAGCAGCATGCGTTCATCACGCCCACAGACTACCTCGCGCACCGTTTCAATCATCGCGGACTGAATCTGCTGGCCACTTTGATCATGGTGGCCTCGCTGATGAATTTTTACCTTGCTCAGCTCACGGCGATGGGACGTGCCGTGGAGGGCTTGACCACTCTGGACCCCGAGACGGCCTTCCTGTGGGGCGTCGTGGTGCTGGCCGGCATCATGCTGGTGTATGAGAACATGGGCGGCTTCCGCGCCGTGGCCTGGACAGATGTGATTCAGGGCGGAGTACTCGCGCTGGGTTTTATGGTCCTGCTGGTGCTGATCTTCAAAGAGTACGGCAGCATGGAGCAGACGACGCGCACGCTGCTGCAGATCGCCCCTGAAAAAGTGCTGCCGCCGAAAGCACCGGAGGTACGAAGTTGGATCAGCTACATCCTTCTGCTGGGTGTGGGTGCGGCGCTGTATCCGCAGGCGATCCAGCGGATCTATGCGGCGAGGTCGGCGAAGACGCTGCGCAAGAGCCTGGCGGTGATGGCCTTCATGCCGCTGTGTACGGCGCTGATTGCTGTGCTGGTGGGAGTGACGGCGGCGGCGCATCTGGCAGGAGAACTCCAAGGCGCCAGCTCAGATGCCGTGCTGGGAGTGATGCTGCGCCACATCCAGGAGCAGAGCGCCTTCGGCTATGCTCTCGTGGTGCTCATCTTTGCCGCGATTCTTGGCGCCATCATGTCCACCGCAGACTCCACTCTGCTGTCCATGTCCAGCATGGTGACGAAGGACTTGTACATGGGCTTTGTGCGGCCGGAGGCCAGTCAGGCCTCCCTGACCAGCCTCGGCAAATGGATTTCAACGATCTTCGTCGTCGCACTTGCAGCGCTGGCGATCTGGCTCAACAACTCCGGCACCAAACTGACCCTCGTGGAGCTGCTGGAAATGAAATTCGACATGCTCCTCCAGCTTGCCCCCGCCTTCATGATCGCGATTCACTGGCAGCGCATGCGCGCCGGACCCGTGTTTGCAGGCATGTTCGCCGGACTGGTGTTTGCCCTCCTATTTTTCTGGGTGCCGGCCAAAGGGGATGGATTTTTGACGCTGCTGAAGAACTCCGGCTTCCACCCCGGCCTCTACGGACTGCTGCTGAATATTTTCATCGGCGTGACAGGTTCTTGGATCGTGAATACCTGGTCAAAACATCGCACAGGCGAAATGTAAAAGAACGCCCGCCTCATGCCATCTCCCTCGGACCTGACCTCCCTCGATCAAAAACATCTCTGGCACCCCTTCACCCCCATGCGGCAGTGGTGCGCGCCGGATCACACCCCTCTCATGCTCGTCGCGGGGCATGGCTGCACCCTGCGCGATCAGTTCGGCAATGAGTATCTCGACGGCAACGCCTCCATCTGGACGAACTCCCACGGCCACACGCATCCGGTCATCAATGCCGCCATCATCGAGCAGCTCGGCAAGGTGGCCCACACCTCCTTTCTCGGCTTCACCAACGAGCCCGCCATCCGCCTGGCCAAGGAACTCGTTGATCTCCTCCCCGGCGGGAAAATCACGCGTGCCTTTTTCACTGACAACGGCTCCACCGCCATTGAGTCCGCCGTGCGCATGGCCCTGCAGTACTGGAAGCAAAACGGCAGGCCGCAGCGTGACACCCTGATCGCCTTCGACCGCGCCTACCACGGCGATACTCTCGGCGCAGCAAGCCTGGGCGGCATCCCCCTCTTCAAAGGCAGTGGCAATGATTTCGGCTACCGCGTCATCACCGTCTCAAGTCTTGACGCCCTCCACTCCTTGACCGCAGAAGACCGCCAGCGCATCGCCGCCATCGT
>NZ_JAQSEA010000142.1 GCF_029946185.1 Prosthecobacter sp. | reverse complement strand
ACGCTTTGGCCCAGCTTCAATTTGCCGTCCCAGGCTTCACTGGCGGCGAAGTTCTTTTTGACGACTTCGATCTCTGCGCCGGGTTTGCAGCCACCGGTGGCGCTGCCGAAAAGGTGGTCCAAATGCAGCGCCTTGATGACGTTGTGCGTGCGGATGCCGTGGGCCGAGGCCATCTCGCAAAAACGTGCGGCATCATCGGCTTCCGCCTTCGTGTAGCCACGGTGCTGGTAGGCAGTGCGGACGAGATCGTTGTGGGCTTCAGTGGGAACGACGTGGTAGGTGGTAGGCATGGCTTGGCGGATGATGGAGAGAGTGGCGCGATGCGCAAGAATCAGAAACAACGAAGGCGCTGCCCGGCTGGACAGCGCCTCCGCTCAAACAGGTTTCAACCGGCCTTCTTACTTGCCCTTAAACACGTCGTGGCAGGCCTTGCAGTTGACCGCCTTTTTCCACTCGCTCATGCCACTGGCGTCCTTCGCTTTCACCTTGGCCAGCGCGGCGGAGAGCGCCTTGGTCTTCTCCTCCCAGACCGCCTTGTTACCCTTGGATGGCGTGGCTGCGCAGATCGCCTCGATACCTTGGATCAGAGTGTCCAGCTCGGCGTCGGTGGCTGCGCCTTTGCCGACTTTCTTGGCGATGGCATCCTCGGGCTTGAAGTCCTTTTTCATGACATCCTTGATGACTGAATCTGCGGAGGCAGAACCAAGACTGGCGATGGCAAGCATCAGGGTGAGTGCGATTTTCTTCATGGAGTGGGGTGTAGGCGTGGTGTGAATTTTCCGGTCTGCGGAAAGCAGAAAATCAAGCGTACCGCATGCCAAAGAACAATCAAAAACGCCTGCGTTTGCCTCTTGAGATTACTTTTTGTTGCCCTCGCTCTGTCTGTGCTCATTGATGGGATCATCCGATGCCGCCGCCTTCTACATCCTCAGGCATGAAGAGCTTCCGTGTTCTGGCTGCCTTCGTCATTCTGGCATCGATCATCAGTCATTCCGCCCACGCCCACCCCGCCGACCAAAGCGAGATGCGCGTGCGGCCCAAGATGCAGCAACTGGAGATCCGCCTGACGTTCAACCTCCTCACGCTCACGCAATTCACCGGTATTGATGAGGACGGCGATGCAAAGATCAGCATGGCCGAGCTAGCCGCCGCGCAGCCACGCATTGCGACGTATCTGAACCAGCACATCCATGTGGAGATCAACCAGCAAAAAGCCCTGCTGGGCTCCGGCGTGCGTTTTGAAATGCTCTGGCCGGATGCCGCGCACACGCCCCCCATGGCCGAGCCCGAGTATGCGGCGCGCAAGGTGGATGTGACCTTTGTGCAAACCATCACGGGCAAGGTGCTGGAGGACTTCTGGCTGAGCTTCGATATCTTCGAGCAAACCGGGCCGATGCAGACGGTCCACGCCCTCTATGAGCAGGACGGCCGCACTGAAGACGTGACCTTCACCGCGCAAGAGCCGGAGTATCTCTATGACACCGGTTACGCGGACGATCCCTTCGTGCAGGACGCGGCGAAGAAGAAAGCCGCACCCTCGGCTCCGCCCTTCACAAACGCTCCCCTGCCCTCTCCCACGGCGGCAGAGCCACCCTACGCAGTTCCAACCGCAAGGCTGGCACCAGCGCTAGACGGCTCGCCTGCCGCCTTCACGAATGCAGCCACTGGCAATTCCGCCGTCACACTCGCCAGCTCCATCGACCCCACCGACACACCCACAGATTCCCTCCATGAGCACTGGTGGATGATCCTCACCGCCATGATTTTGGTCATCATCGTCATCGGCCGCAAGCTCCAGCTCAGCGCCCGTGCCCGACGCGCCAGCACGCGCCGTCGCTCCCGGAGGAGATAGCCACCCAAGGCATCTGGAAGACCTCTTGAACTCCCGCGTACTTGCTCACGAGGATCAACCGCTCGTTTCCATGGCCATGGCGGCCGGTGTCTGGAATTCCCCACGAAGTTCCGCGATCTGACCTTTGAGCGTTGCGATTTTTTCCAGGAGATTGGTTTCATCAATCGCAGCGCGCTTGATCCGCTCCTCCCAGTGAGTCGTGCCTTCCTGCGCACCCCCATTCTGACCATCCGAGACCGCCGGCAGGTGCGACCGTGTGCGGGCGCGGAGTTCGAGGGAACGCGAGTTTTGCCGCAGAAAATGCAGACGCGTCTCCTCACGCTGAAGATCATCACGCAGGCGGCTGAGCCGGCTGTTTGGCCGCAGTTCGCTGATCATCGAAACACCCGCTTTCGTCTCGGGTGTGGCAGAAGCTTCATCCGCTGCGTTGCCGCCCCTGAAGCCTTCGACCGCAGCCACGCGCGCTGCTGCGCCTTCAGCCTCCGTCTTGCTGGACTGAATGCGCTCCATGATGTGACGCAGCGCGCCCAGTGACATGAGGATCTCGTCCTTCGCACTGCGAGATTCAGGTGAATCCGCCTCGGCCTGCTGCAGCCGGTTCAGGCATAGATCCATCCGCTCTTTCCATTCCAGCAAAGTGGAGATCTGCGTCTCCCAGCCGCTAAGCTGCTGGCGTGCGTCTCGGATCTGCACGGTGAGTGCGGCGCTTTCCTGGTCATGCAACTGACGCGCATCCTTCGACAAGGAGCGCAGTTCATCATACATCACCCGCTCCTGCTGGGCAGAGGAAGTCAGCGTCGCGATTTCCTGGCGGAGGTCTTTTTCCTGCGCAGTCATCAGCTCCAGACGCTTGCGGGTCTCGATTTCCTGATGGTTGACGGAATCACAGCTCGCCGTGGCCGTGGCAAGCTGCTGGGTGATGTCGTTCAGGGCAGTGTCAAGCTGGGCACGCCGCTGCGAAGCCTCTTCCACCTGCCGTCCCAGCAGTCCCAGCCGCAGCTCCGCATCAGCCACATTGGCCTGCCGGGAGGTCAGCGCTTCCAGCGTCACCTTCAAGTCATGCGCCATCAAAAGTTCCTGCGTCACAGCATCCAGCGCGGTCTGGGTTTCCACCAGCTTTTGCTCCTGGCCTGCCAGACTGGCTGAAGTGGTCGTCAGGTTCTGCTCCGTCGTCTGCACCACCGCCTGGAGTTCGGACAGCTTGGCCGTGGCCGCCGTCACACCGGCCTGTTGCTCAGCCAGTTCCTTGCGCGTGGCCACCACCGCCGCGGCAGAAGCCACATACTCCTGCTGGGACTGGCGGACTGCTGCGGCAGATGCTTCCCGCTCCTGTTCGCGTCGGGCGATCTGCGCTTCGACTTCACGCAAAATCATCTCCTGATTTTGCTGGCGCATGAGCAGATTTTCCACTTCATGGGTCAGGGCCATCCGCCGCTCCTCGGCCTGCTGGCATTCATGCAGCGCCTCCTGCAGTCGCACCGCAGCGGTGTCGATCTCTGAATGACGGGCTTCCAATCGGATGCCCGCCTCTTCATGCTCCTGGCTGAGACGCTGCAGCGTGATCTCGGTGCCAATGCGCTCCTGGCGCAGCGCCTCCAGCTTCCCGGTCTGCTCCTGAGTCTGGCTCTCCAACTGCCCGGACTTCTGCTCCAGTGTACGGATGCGGTCTTCCAGGCCGGCTTCCTTCTCCTGACCCTCCTGCAATTTCTGGGTGAGTGAGGCCAGCCGCGTCTCAGCGGCCAGGCAGTCATCCCGCGTGCTCT
>NZ_JAQSEA010000141.1:10570-39697 GCF_029946185.1 Prosthecobacter sp. | reverse complement strand
AGCTCGACGCAATGCTCACACGTTTGCGCGCCATCAAGCACATCGAATTCATCCGCATTGGCAGCCGCGTGCCCATCTTCGTGCCGCAACGCATCACGCCCGAACTTTGCAAGATGCTGCAAAAGCACCACCCGCTGTGGCTGAGCATTCACACCAACCACCCGCGCGAACTCACCACCGAAGTGCGCGACGCACTGGCCCTGCTAGCCAACCACGGCATCCCGCTGGGGAATCAAAGCGTGCTGCTGCGCGGTGTGAACGACAACGCCGAAGTAATGAAGAGCCTCGTGCACAAGCTCCTCATGTGCCGTGTGCGCCCCTATTACCTCTATCAGTGTGATTTGATCCAAGGCAGCTCCCACCTGCGCACCAGCGTGGCTGATGGCATCGACATCATCGAACAACTGCGCGGACACACCACCGGCTACGCCATTCCCCAGTTCGTCATCGACGCCCCCGGCGGCGGCGGTAAAGTGCCGCTCAATCCTGATTACGTGCTGGTCCGCGACGAACAACGCGTGGTCATCCGCAACTACGAAGGCAAGACTTTTGAGTATCCCGAACCCGCGCTGGTGCGGCGGTGAAAGCTCCTCAAGCCTGAGGAAATCTCAGACAATCCCGCCGCCACAATGCAAAACCGACCGGCATCGCCGTCAGCCAGAGCAGGCGGCCACCGAGCGATTTCAAAGCGCTAAACTGCGGCACCAATCCGACGCCGCTCAGGAAGGCAAACCGGCTGTACTGCGCGGCAGCCCGCAGCAGCCGCAGCGGGGCGGTGAAGAACCAGCCGCTTTCGAGATCGAGCACCATCTTGAACATGAGGCGATGCCCTTCGGCATTGGTGCGAGGACTGGCGGGGCCATGAACCAAGGAGGGCGCATCCATCCAGTAGATACGCAGTTCCTCGTTGATATGGCGGGTCTGATGATGCTTTGACACCTGGCACCAGATATAGGACTCGGGGATGAAGTTGCCGGACACATCCTTGGGATAAGGGAATTGGCGAAGCACATCCAGGCGCACAAAGCCCCACTTCTCTCCGCGCACCTTATGACGGTACTCCAGTTCGGCAGCGGAACAGTCGAGCGGGTCGGATGGAAAACGTGAACCGACGAGCTGGCCATTTTGATCCCGACATAGGGCCGTGACTCCAGAAAAAGAGTCGCGCTTGTCTGCAGGAATGCTTTCCCAGTGATGCTTCAGGCGTGCGAGAGCCTCCGGCACACAGCCGTCATCGGAATCGAGCTTGATGCTGAGCTGGCCCCGGGCTTCCCGCAGTGCGAGATTATGCACATAGTGTGCGCCACGATGTGGCTCCCGCAGATAGCGCACGGAAAAACCCGCTTCGCTTTGGTAACGAGCCATCAAGGCCGCGGTGTCGTCAGTGGAACCGTCATCGATCACCAGCCATTCGAAATCGCGAGTGGTCTGCGCCTGCAAGCTGTCAAACACGCGGTGGAGCGTGTGGGCTCGATTGAAGGTGGGCGTAAAGACCGTGAACAGCGGCATGGGAGGATGGCAGAGCCCTAGATAGTCGCAATTTCACTCAATCCGACTCAATCCTCAATAAGCGTTTTCCCGCTTGAAGAAGGTCAGGAGCATGATCTGGAGATCCAGCCAGAGGCTCCAGTTTTCCAAGTACCAGAGATCGCACTGGATGCGCTCCCCGAGATCGGTGTCACCCCGAAGGCCATTCACCTGCGCCCAGCCGGTCATGCCGGGCTTGGAATGGTGACGTGCGTTATAGTGCGGAATTTGATGTTTGAAGCCGGCAATGAGTTCAGGACGCTCCGGACGCGGGCCGACGAGACTCATCTCCCCCTTGAGCACATTCCAGAACTGGGGCAGTTCGTCGATGTTCCACTTGCGCATGAAAGCCCCCACCTTGAGACGGCGCGGATCGTCTTTGACGCACCATTGCGCGCCGTTGGCGGACTCAGCATTCACTTTCATGGAACGGATTTTAATGATGTCGAAGGGGACTCCATTGAAACCCCAGCGGCGCTGGTGGTAGAACACCGCCCCCCGTGATTCCAACCAGACCACCGTGCTAAAAAATGCAATGATTGGAGCGCTCAGCACGAGCCCAATCGTGGCACCCACGACATCCACAATGCGCTTGGACATGACATTGAGAGTGTCATCCAAAGGCAGACGCGTGACCCCCAGCACCGGAGTCCCGGCAATCGTTTCAAGGGTGAGGCCAGAAACAAAGACTCTGAAATACGAGGGTATGACCTTGAACTGAATCATTTCACGCTCACATAGATTGGCGAGGGTGATCATCTGTTCGCGTGGGCCATGCAAGTCTGCGACGACGACCATGTCCACGGCATGGGTGCGGACCAAATGCTCCACTTCGTAAACATCCCCCAGGCAGGGTACGACTTCGTCCTCAGGACAGCCATCCTCAGTATTTCCCGTCCTGACCCAGCCCATGATGTCAAAGGAACCGGTTTGGTCCCGCTTCATGGTCTTCCACAAGGCCACGGCCTCTGCATTCCAGCCGACAAACAAGGTGCGCTGCTGCAAAGCCTCAATACGGCCCGGCGCTCGCAAGCATGATACGAAAAGCGTGCGCCAGCCCAGAAGAAGAAGAAGCGCGGTCGCTCCATTGAGCATCACATAGACACGGGAAATGCTGGGCTCCAGCTTCAATGCGAGGGTGATGGCAAGGAACCCAGCCGTCCAGACGAGCACCCCCTTGGCAATCTTGGAAGACACCCAGCGGGTGCGCAGCAGCACATTCTTGTGATATATGTCCTGCCAGCCCAGCACTAGGATGAGCGACAGACTCCCTAATGCCATATGGCCGCCATACTGCCGAAACGTCATGAAGTCGAAATTTCCAAATTCACGCATGAACGTGTGGAATCGAAGCCAAAAAGCCAGATAAGCCGCCAAGATCCCCATCACCAAATCGCCCAAAACACTGACGAGCACCCAAAAGTGGGGGGACACCTGCTCATTTTTCCGCCACGCACGCCGTGCTTCAAGAGCCTGCAAAGCCGCGCCTGAACCCAGGATGTTGGTATTGGAGTTGGTTGCTGGCATGGCTTTTAAATGTAGTGAATACCTAAATTATACTCAATACATATTTAGATGCAATCAAATACTATGATAATTATCTTACATTTGAAAAAGAAATCCTTTCAGGATATCACTTTTGATAAATCACAACCTCTCTAGTCTACCTCGCACTCAATCAAAAGGTTACCTTGAGGCCGGCAACCAATCCGCGTCCCGGCAAGGGCACCCGATCCTTGAGGATGGAGGTGTGCTCGCGTGCGTCTTCATTGGTCAGGTTCATGCCTTTGAGATAAAGGTCCATGGTGGTCGGCCCTTGCTTGATGCGGTAGGTCAGTGAGAGGTTGACCTGAAAGTAACTGTTGGTCCGTGCCTCATTCATCGCCAGCTGGCTTTGCGGAGCGGCATAGACGCCTTCGAGACGAGCGCCGAAGGCACCGCGCTCCAACATCAGCGTGCTGGAAAGGTGGAAGGGCGGGATGCGGGGCAGTGAGAGGCCTGTTTTGGTATCACGCGCACGCACGACGTCTGCGCGCAGTTGCAGATGCAGGTTGTTTTGGTGCTCGGGCGGCTCGGTGGTGATGGGATGCAGCAGGTGGAAGGTGGCCTCCAGTTCGGAACCGAAGAATTCCGCATTTGTCGCCTTATAAATCAGCTCGTTGTAGCTCTCCCCACCGACCACGCGGACGATTCCGGTTGGGAACTGACCAATGAAATTGGTGAAGCGATTGTAGTAACCACCGATGCTGCCCGTGACCCAGCCGATGCGCTTCCGCACATTGAGATCAAAACCCACTGATTTCTCCTGCTGGAGATTGGGGTTGCCGATTTCGAATGCGCCAGTGGCTGCGTGTGGGCCGTTGGCAAACAGCTCCTGATAAGTGGGTGCGCGTTCCGCACGGTTGATGGTGAATGCGACGGAGTATTCGTCATTCGGGGTGAAGACGATGCCTACCGAGCCGCTCAAATTGTCAAACGTGCGTGCCAGTGCCGGGCCAAAGGCGGCACTGTTCAGTGACTCCACTGAGATGTGGTCGTAGCGCCCGCCAAACTGGAAGCTCATGGGGCCACGGCGGATATCCTCGTAGAGAAACACGGCGTTAGCCTGCGTGATGGTTGATGGTAGAAAGGCCTCATCCCCTGAGGCGCTGAACTCACTGCGGTCTGACTGGTAGCCGACCACGCCTTCCATCCCGACGATTTTTTCGTGCTTCACTTCCACTCGGGCATCGTAACCGTTGTTTTTGAACAAAGTAGAAGTCTCTCCGCTGTCGAACTCGGTGTGCTGGTACCTGGAGCCAGCGAGCTTGTAGCTGATTTCCTTGATGAGAGTGAAAGGCTTATAGAAAGCACCGCGCACATCCAGCCGCTGCTGACGCATGTCGATGACGATATTCTCCTCGGCAGGAGAGCCGTAGTTGGTGTGAAATTCTGTCCAAGCGAAGCCAACGAAGCCTTTGTCCCAGATGTAGCTCAGGCCGCTGGTTATACCTTCGGAACGCAGGTTGCTGTTGGGCATGATCTTGCTGGTTTCGGTCTCGCCTGGGGGCAGCGGATTGATGGTCTGCTCGTTGGTGGTGCGAGCATTGCCGGGGATGCGAAAGTCCTCGGCGGCACGCGTAAAAGACTCAATGTGAAAGGCTAAGCCCTTATAACCGCCTTCGACCATGACGCTGGAGAGGTAGCCGTTGTCCACGGAGCTGTAACGCCCGTTGAGTGCCCCTCGGATGGTGCCGTCGATTTTTTCGTCCACGATGCGTCCGTCGATTGAATTGACGACGCCGCCGATGGCATTCGAGCCATAGAGGAGAGTGGCGGGACCGCGCACCACTTCGACGGATTTGAGGTTGGAGGTGTCGAAGCTGACGGCGTGGTCCACGCTGGTGGCGGAGGCGTCGATGGTGTTGAGGCCGTTTTGCAGGATGCGAATGCGATCTCCATCCAAGCCGCGGATGATGGGACGGCTGGAGGCTGGGCCGAAGTAGGAACTGCTGACGCCGGGCAGGCGGGCCAGGGTCTGGCCGAGGCTGGGTTCAAGGGCGAGTGAGAGATTCTGGCCGCTGAGGATGGAGGCTGATTGGGCTTGCTGGAAGAGCGGGCGGTCTAGAGGAGCTGTGATTACCATTTCATCCATAGGAATTTCTTCCTCAAGGCTGGCGGATTGGCGGACAGCCTGCTGAATTCTTGTGTCGGATTCAGCAAAAAGAGACCCTGGAAGGAGGGCGAGGAGAATCGGAAGGCTGAGGCGGCGGCGGTTAGTGCAAGTGCTTTGCATGATTGGCCGAGTTATGTGCAAACCGATTGCAATTGCAAATCATTTGTATTTTCAATTTCGTACCCTAGTTTTGTTTTATGAAGCTACTCCTTCGATCCCTTGGTTTTCTGGCTGCCACAGTTCCCTGCTTTGCCGCCACCAAAGTCGCCACGCTGCACCCCCTTCTGGCTGATCTCGCTCGGCAGGTCGGTGGTGCGAATGTGGAGGTGGTGGAGATTCTGAAGCCGGGTGCGGATGTGCATCATTTCGAGCCGGCCCCCAAGGACTTGGCGGAGATGCGGGGTGCAAAGTTGCTGTTGGCTTCGGGCAAGGGGCTGGAGAGCTTTCTGGATAAACTGCGGGACAGTCTGGGAGCTGGTGTGAAGCTGGTGGAAGTGGGTGAGAAGATTCCTTCCATTCCTTTTGAGGAGCATGTTCATCATCATGAGGGCGCGAAGGATGCTGACGAAGATCATGATGATCACCATCATGGTGCCGTAGATCCGCACTGGTGGCACAGCGCTGAGAACATGAAGCGCGCGGCGCGCATCGTGGCGGATGAGCTTGCGGCTTTGGATCCTGCCAATGCGGCGGCGTACTCAGCGGGTGCGAAGGCGGCGAGCAAACGATTTGGAGAGCTGAAGAGCTGGGCGCAGAAGGAGATCGCGAAGGTTAATCGGAAGGACCGCCTGCTGGTGACGGCGCACGGGGCCTTTGGTTATTTCTGCAAGGAATATGGTTTTGAGCCTATCTCCCTGCTTGGCATCGGACGCAGTGATGATGCTTCTTCGAAGCATGTGGCGGAGACGATTGAGGAGATCCGCGAGCATGGGATCAAGGCGATCTTTCCAGAGGATCAGGCGAATCCGAAGGTGCTGGTTGAGATTGCGCGCAGCACGGGTGTGAAGATTGGTGAGCCGCTGATTGCTGATGGTACGGCGAAGGTGGCGCACACGTTTGAGACGATGCTGGCGCATAATGTCCGTTCCATTGTGGCGGCACTGGCTCCTGCTGCTGTGAAATGAGGTGTGACGCGAGTTCATGAAGTTCACCACAGATGTCACTAAGGAACTCAGAGGTTCGGAGTTTAAATTTCAGAGCATTATGACGCTCCGGAAGTCTCGAATCACTTCCACTGTTGAAGCGATGCAAATGCCTGAACATCGGGAATTCACCCAATGCCGATCTTCCCACACAATGAACCGCAGAGATTGGACGCTCGCAGAGGAACGGAAAAGCCGATGAACCACACCTCTCTGCGTCCGTGCAGCCTCTGCGGTTTAATGAACACCCTGTACCGCCTTTTTAACCGTTCCTGATATCATGCGTGGTTTCCCGCCCATTCAGATTTTTCTGCTCGCCCTCACGTTCGTTGTGCTGGCGGTGCCGTTGAGCCATCTCACTGGCACGGTGAGTCATGCGCAGCCTGCTCCCACGAAGGTTGCGGAATCGCAGAGTGTGAAGAGCTTGGTGCAGCTGCGTTATGCGCACAAGCCGACGACGTTGAGCGTGAAGATTGCTGACAAGGAAGTGATCACTGACATTGCGGCCTCGCCCATCGAACTGCAAACCGCCCTGCTCTCCGTCAAAGATGGTGTGGATGTTTTTTTGAGCGCCACTTGGGCTGAGGGAACGCCGGATACTTCGATCACGATTGAGCTTGAGCCTGACAGTCTGGCCTCACGCAGCGAGACGCGCTGGTCTTCTGCTGGGAGTCTGGATGAAGTCATCACCTTTGAATGGAAATGAGTGCCGCAGTTCCCCATGTCCATACGAAGGAGCACGTCTGCTGGGGCGGAGGATGTGAGCATACGCAGCATCACCGGCTGGAGGTGATTGATTTGAGCGTGCAGTATCAGGAGGTGAAGGCGCTGGAGAAGATTAGCTTTGCGACGGAGTGTGGTCGGAGCATGGCGCTGATTGGTCCGAACGGTGCGGGGAAGAGCACGCTGCTGAAATCCCTTGCTGGCCTTATTCCCGGCGGCAGTGGCAAGATCTTGTGGCGTGGCAAGCCGTTGACGCGGAGCAGCCATGAGATCGCTTACCTGCCACAGCGGGGGGATGTGGATTGGAATTTTCCGATCACGGTGCGGGGGCTGGTTGAGATGGGGCGATACCCGAATCTGGGCTGGTGGCGGCAGTATTCGCGGCATGATGCGGAGATTGTGGAGCGCGCACTGGCCAGCATGGAGTTGTGTGATTTAGAGGATCGCCAGATCAGCGCGCTTTCGGGCGGGCAGCAGCAGCGGGCGTTCATTGCGCGGGCGCTGGCGCAGGAGGCGCATGTGCTGCTGCTGGATGAGCCTTTTACGGGGCTGGACAAGCCGGCGCAGGAGAATCTGAGCCGGTTGTTTAAAGAGCTGACGGCTGAGGGGCGGCTCTTGATTGCGAGCCATCACGATCTGCAGACGGTGACGGGCAACTTTGATGACGTGCTGCTTATTCGTCGGCATCAGGTCGCTTTTGGGCCAGTGGCGGAGGTGTTCACTCCGGCGCATGTGGCGGCGGCGTATAACAGTCTGGAAGCGGCGGGGAGCCAAGCTTGAGGAATGCCTGATTTATGAAACTTCGGCCAACAGCGGTGACAGATTTTTTCGACACGGGTTTCCGAGACAGAGCGCTGCTTTTTTGCAAAGGAATGGTTGGGCAAAGGAATGGCCGGAGATCTGCACCGCAAGAGTTGGGAACGCCGCAGAGATTTTCCAGATTGTGGTCAGAGGCCCTCTGCGATGAACAGGCTGCCCATAAGCACTCTTTGCTAGAAGTAGGTTTTGCCCATCGCTCCAACGCGAATGAGGGGAATTCGCGGATGGATCAGAACTAAAATCAACGCCTCATAACTTACGATGTCCACGTTTACTGATTTCCTTGCTGAACCGATTGCCAAGCGGACGCTGATGGCGTGTTTGATGATTGGGTTCGCCAATGGGTTTGTGAGTGCGTTTGTGGTGCTGCGGAAGGATGCGCTCAAAATCGGGACGCTGTCGCATTCGCTGCTGCCGGGGATTGCGCTGGCGGTGCTGATTGGTGGGCTCACGCAATGGAGCGCGCTGGCGGGAGCGATCTTTGCGGCGCTGATTGTGGGGCTGGGTTCGATCTTTCTTTCGCGCACTTCGCGGCTGGATCAGGACACGGCGATGGGAGTGCTGTACACGACGGCGTTTGCGGGCGGGGTGCTGATTTTGAAGAATCTGGACATGCGACAGAAGCTGGATGAGTGGCTGTTTGGCAGCATCGTGGGGATGGCGGATTCGGACTTGTGGATCGCGTTTGGGATCAGCGCGATTGCGGTGATTACGCTGACGGCGCTGCAACGTCCGCTGATTATTTATCTGTTTGAACCGAACATTGCGGCGAGCCTGGGTGTGCCGGTGCGGCTCTTGAATTATGCGACGTTTGCGGTGACGATTCTGGTGCTGATTTCATCGCTGCAGGCGGTGGGTTGCATTCTGAGCGTGGGGCTGATGGTGGCTCCGGCGGCGACGGTGTATCTGCTGACGAACAACGCGCGGACGTTGTTCTGGGGCGGCGGGATTATTGGAGCCGTGGGATCGGTGACGGCGTTCTTTTTGTCGTATCCGCTGGGGTGGAGCGTGAGCGCCACGATCATTGTGGTGCTGGGGGTGTTTTTCCTGATCGCGTATGTTTTTAGTCCGAAGTATGGGCTGTTTAGCCGGAGGCGGGGGGGGGCGTAATTGACATGCTTTCGAGCAACAGGGATGTCGGTGGCGTCCCATGCGCCAAGGAAAGGCGAATTTGATTTCATTTCCACCGGAGCCTTGAGGTATCGATAACTAGAATATCCTCACCCGACGCGATGAAAATTTGCTTCGATCCGGCAGCTTGAAAAGCACGGGTCGTGAGTGCTCGATTCAGTTTACAAGGGTCCAGGCTTGCACGAGAGACTTGGGCGGTGGAGGTGATTCGATGCAGCGTTCGACTGGTGGCAGAGAGGCAGTAGAGAAATTCATCGTCACATGCCAGCCATTGGGGCTGAGACAGACCGCGACAAAACTCACTCACTGTGCCTTTTTCCCAGCGCTGAATGAGACTGGAATCCGTTGTGTAGAACAAGACCCCCTCCGGCCACTCGACTGCGGAGAGCATTCCCGTGGTCTCAAGCTCGGCAAACCCCGCGAGTTTGCCGCCCGAGTAGTGCGAGATTTTCGACGGGCTTTCGATCACACTGTCATCCTCCACGACGAGCAGACTTTTCTCAGCCGCCCCGCGCGCCATGAAACCAAGATACAGTTCTCCAGCGATTAAAGGATGCCCAGTTCCAGCAGAGCGCAGCTCTTTCGTTTGTCCGCCATAATAGAGCAGGCTACCATCTGCGAGTGCTCCCAGAGAAGAAAACGGCAGTTCCTCTTCCACACGTTGAGCAGGCTGACCCTCGTGCCACGTCCAGATGCCTTCCTTGAAATCGGAGAGCAAAAACTCGCCAGTATTTGCGGCATAGGCAAAATCTTGAATGGTACCGATCCCTGGCTTGAAACGCTTAACCACTGCGGAGAGTTCCGTGTCCTCTGCTTTCACGTCTGGTACTGGCGCATCAGGAGTGCTCACCGCGAATGGCTGCGCCTTTTTCCAGCCGTCGAAATCGCTCCAGCTAATGGAACCTTCCAAATTGATTTCACCAACTCCGTTGAACTCAGCGAGCCGCCTAACAAGCGTGAACAGATCCCATGGCTCGCGACTGAGCATCGTGCGCCATGCGAGACGGTGAGCGCGAAGCGCCAAAGGACCGATGGCCGGGCCACCAATGACAAAGGGATTGGCCTGCGCCATGGCGAAGGTGCCAGGCTTGGCTGCCAAGGTGACGGGATTGCTGCTGGAGAGGAATGGACGTTGCCGTCCGAAATTACGCATTGCTTGCGCCATATCCCAAGCCTCGCGCGTCACCACCTCAGACTGTCCTACGTAGTAGAACTGAGACGGGTTCTTTTCATCGTATTGGAAGCCAAGAGCTGTCATGCTCTCAATGAAGCTCACATCCTGCAAGCAACCATCCACGACGACACAGAAAGGGATGCCAGCCATGACTGCTGTGCCGTGCAGGGAGTCCAAGGTGAGAAATCCAGGCGTAGGATTGGGTTCTCCAACCTTGCCGCTGGCGGCGTCCACCTGCACTTGTGATCGGTTGGCGATCTCCCTAAGTTGTGCATTGAGGTCGAGCAGATTTCCCGCAGCCGAAAGCGGGCTTTCCTTCGGCACCAATACAGGAGGGCCACGCTGATTCATCTCACGGACCAAAGCAGGGGTGGCATCTCCCATGACCAGTAGCAGGTCCCCCGTGCGACTGGAGACCATATGCCCAACATAGTAGATCACCGCCCGTTTAGCCCCGGCAGCACGGGCAGAGGAAAAAAATCCCGGACCTCCGCTAGTAAAGCCTCGCGCTGCAACGGAGCATTGCTCGTGGCCCAAAGGTGCCTAGACAGCGCCGGCTTCCACGGTTGCAAAGAGGATTCAAACACCCCGGCACTGATAGCATTCCAGTCCTGGCGCAATCCAGCATTCTTCGGGTAGTAGCCAGATGAAATGGTGAGCAAAGCCCAGGGACTCTCGGGGGCGATAGGAGAGGAGGAAGCGTTATGAGGAAGCGCCGCAGTGTCGAGACTGAGTTGCTCGCCATCGAGTTTCTCCAGCATCACCTCGTCAGGATCTGTTCCCAAATGTTTAGCAAAGAATGTCACCTTTTGAACCACGCAGGCAAAGACGACGGGTTCCTTCCAAACAACCACGACTTCATCATCCGTATTGCCTTGGATCGCTACGGATGCCTTGCCACCTGTTGTTGATACGGACTCAGCTGACTTGGCCTGTTCCTGAACTTTCCGCCATGCCTCAGCCGTCGCCTGCGAGGTCCTGCGAATTTTAGTTTCCAAGATGCCCTCGTAAGCGCGCACTATCACGGCCACTTCCTTGGTCTCATCAGCCGCGAGATCCATGACTTCCTGCGTCTTCACGCGCTTGGTGATCTCGCTGGAGTCCATGTCGAGCACCCGACATTGCGTGGCCCGAACCTCAATCTTGGCTGATTCAGTATCGCCAAACAGCGCCCCCAATCCCCCCTTGCCCATGCCGGCTTTGCCAGAAGCATCAGCCATCTGATTCCAGCCCAGGACAAAATCGGCTCCCTGAGTGATGGCCGTTTCATTGCGCAGGGTACGTTTAAAAGGGATGAGTCGTTGATGGTCCTTCACAAAAATCGACCCAGGAAGCAGACCATCGGCAGGTGGAACATTGAGCACGAGCTGTTTGGCATCTTCATTGAGGACCTTCGCAAGTTCGGTGCGGAAGTCGCTCTGCCAAAGCTTAGGTAACAGCAGTGCGATAGCAGCAATGACGGCAACAGCTACTGCCGCGAGAATGGCCTTTTTCTTTTGTTTCTTGGTCATAGAACTTAGGTAAGTTGGCAAGAATACAGGCTGTCCGCCAGAGTAATCTGGAGAATATTGAAGCAGGCATTCTTGGCTCTTATGTGGCGGTAGAGAACACAGCCAGTTGCGGCGCGGCTGGACCACTTTGGAGATTCTCAGGCACTCATTTGCGCCCGACGCCGTAAGAGGGATGGCGTTTGTCATGTCGGACGGACAGAATGCGAACGCGATCTTCGAGGATGCGATAGCAGATGGCGTAGGGGAATCGTTTGAGATGGGCTTTCCGACGGCCATAGGGGGCGAGGGGAAATGCCTGTGGATTGGCCGCGATCAAGCCCAAGGTTCGCTCGACTTCTTGGAAGAACTCGTCGCCGAGCTTTTCTTTGCGGTCGTCGTACCAGGTGCAGGCGGCATCGACTTCGTGCTGGACGGCTTTGTGATACGAGAGCTTCACGCTTGACGCCGGGCTGAGAAGTGGGCCAGGAATTCCTGATGACTGATCTCTTTTGAGGGATCCTGGTCCATTTCGGCCTCGCGTTGAGTGAGCATTTTCTCCAACTCATCTGGCGCGAGTTCGTCTCCGGAACTGCCGACGGAGTCCCACAAAACTGCGGCAACTCGGCAGCGGTCCGCTGGAGCGAGCTGCAGTGCGGCATCCATGATGGCTTCGTAGGTGATGGACATGGGGGATTATTAAACTCGAAGGGCGGGTGAGACAACCGTGGTTTGGGGAGTGGGGTTGTGGTGGGGTAGGAGGCGGTTTATGCGGCTGTTGGACGCGTGATGCCTGTGGCGGAGGGGCGGGGAGACGCTGCTGGTGGGCGCGATGTGTGAAGGAAGCGCTGGGTTTGCTTTCCGGAGTGTCGCAGATTACCCAGGGTTGCCTCGCTTAGGCTCAGCTAACCCTGGGCTGTATTACGTAGCCCCTTTGGGGCTTGAAGAGACGTGGCAGCAGAATACAACGCCAGTTGCGGCGCAACTGGGCTACTTTCTTCGCTTCGCTATGGCTCTCCGGGATCGTGGAACAAGACACGCGGTGGCGTGGCATTGGCAGAATGCGGCGCTTTGTATCACCGCTACGCGGTTCTGCGTGGTGGTGAATTTGTGGATGTGCGGTCCGTGGGTTGGCACCCACGGCTACGGTTGTGGCAGCCCTACGGGCTTGAGGAAGGGGGAGTCGGGTGACTCCTCCGCGTTGTTGGGGATGTGTTGTGCGGAGGGGCGGGAGATTGCGGAGCGCCTCACAGGGGATTGCCTTCGGCGCGCTTCGCGAGGTGCGGACCACTTTGCTGACGCATGAACGACGCGCTGTGAATTTGTCACCGCTGCGGGGTTCCGCGTGGTGGTGAATGGATGGGCATTCGATTGGTGGGTTGACGCCCACGGCTACGATTGTGGCAGCCCTACGGGCTTGGGGAGAGGGTGCTGTGGGATCTCGCAGAATTTATGCGGAGGGGCGGGAGATTGCGGAGGATCGCAAAGGGGATTGCCTTCGGCGCGCTTCGCGAGGTGCGGTCCACTTTGCTGGCGCATGCAGGAGGTGCTGTGAATGTGGCAGCGCTGCGGGGTTTCACGTGGTGGTGAATGGATGGGGCATTCGATCGGTGGGTTGGCACCCATGGAAGCCTGCGGCAGAGGCGTGCTGCGGGGCACGATGCAGACGCCCATTCTTCGCTAAAGCTACGAAGGACAAGCTGCTGAAACCCGGCGTGATATTGAGGAGTGCTGGGTTGCTGCCCGGAATTGTCTGCCATACCCAGGGTGGCCTCGCTGAGGCTTCCTCCTTCGCTCAAGCTACGGAGGACGAGCTTGCATCCCTGGTCTATTATCCGCAGCCCCTTCAGGGCTGGTGCGTGTGCGGGGCTGGTTGAGGCAAAGAGAACCGGACTTGGTTTCAATGGTTCGTGGTATGACCTCCTCATATAGCGGTTCGCAAAACCCATTTCCGTTTAGCAGGCTGTTTTTTGCTAGCAAATCATGGGCTTCGACGGCGGCTGGCTGAGGACAGCCAGCCCTACCTGCGCTGGGCATGCGCATGCTCGGTGCGAGTAGTCCTCCAAGCGCCGTCGAGCGTCGCAATACGCCTCTATCCGGAAATCTGTTTTGGAAAACGTTATACCCGCCATGTCGGAAATGAGTTTTGCGAATCGCTATATCTGCCTTGTTTGCTGCGTGGTGATGAAGAAGCCGTTGGGGGATTTCCCAACGGCTTCTTTGGTTCGGGTCGCGCGGATGTGCGGTCATTGAGACCGCAGGTACGGATGGCATTCTTCAGACGGCTTAGTTGTCGTCGTCATCATCATCCTTGTCGCCGCGATCGCGGAGGACGACGCGCTGGATGACGCGGCGGTCGCCGTCCTGGACGTAATGCACGCGGACCGGGGCGCCGGAGACGAGGCGGGTTTGGAGCTCGGCGGCGGGGATCACCACGCCACTGCTGGTTCTGTAAACGACGTTCGGGGAGTAGTAGTAGGTCACGGGGCCGGACGCTTCGGTCACGACGAAGCTGGTGGCGGGGTCGTAGGTGGAGACGGTGCCACGGCTTGCAACGGTGGTGGTTTTGACGACGGTTTGCGCTGAGAGAGGCAGGGTGCTGAACATGCCGATCGCAACTGCCAAGAGGGTCATTGTTTTCATATGATTTGTTTTGGTTGTTTGTTTGCGCCCGTCAGGGTGCGTAGGAGGCTTCGGGTGCCCCTTCTCCACTGGATGCATGACGACCTCTCCCCGATACTGGCAGCGGGGTGTGCCCCTACCCACTCCTTGTTGGGCCGAAAGCGCCCGCGCAGGAGGCTACTCCGTGCCGCTTATGAAGTGGCGGTCATTTTCTTCGAGACGAACCGAGGGGCGAGAGAGCGGCTCGGTGAGGGGTAGGACCCAAGCGGCGTGGGCAAGGGAGCGGGGCTCATGCGCGAGGTCGAAGCGGGGATCAATGAGGGGCCGAGGTGGGCGGCCATTGAGGGAGACCATGGCACGTGCGCGGACTTCGATGTCAGGGAAGCCTTCGCGCCGCTTCTGTGCGGCGAGGTAGTGGGCGTATTGGAGGATCATGTCAGGATGCGTGGTCATTTTCGCATAGGCTGCTTCACTGAGATGATCCAGGGGGTCCACAAGCCAGGTGCGGCCTGTGGAGGGAGAGACAAGGTCAAAAAGAGCATCGCCGGACTTGGTGCGCAGCTTCATGTGCCAGGAGAAGCGATGGCCTTCCTCCGTCCAGTGGACATTGCCGGGATAAGCGAAGTGCCGCAGAGGCACCAACACCTGGACGGCGAGATAAAGTGCGAGAGCCCCGAGCACGCGCTGGCGGGGCCGCCACCGAGGAACGGTGCTGTGAACAGCCCTGCCGGTGGCGGAGCGGGGGTGGATGCCCAGCCTGAGGAGGCAGCGGCGTGCGGCATCTGGAGGGAAAAAGATGAAGGTGGCGCCGAGCATGAGCCACGGGAAGATGCCGATGTGGAAGAGCTGGGAATTGAGAAGATGAAACGATGCGGCAGCGCAGAAGGCGAGCAGACGAGTGCGGTGCCAGAGGAGGCCGGGAACGATGAGGAGATCAAGGAGCAAACCGCCGATGACAAAGGAGTAAACGAGCCATTCCGTGTGAACGTACGCGCCGATGAGGGGCATGTGGGAGCGCTCCGCGAGCCACATGCGCATGGGCTCGCCGTGCAGCCAGTCGGAGTCGAGCTTGGCGATGCCGCCGAAGAAATAGGGGATGCCGATCTGGGCACGCATGAGCCAGAGCGTCCATGCGGGCGTGACACTGGAGCGAATCGCGGGACGGAGCCAGGCATCGACCGACCACGCGCGGTGGGCGGGCAGGAAGATCATGAGAAAGCTAACGAGGGAGATGAGATAAAAATGATTGAGGTAGCGGGTCTCATCCAGCAGGAAGACATAGGTGAAGCCGATGAAGAAGAAGGCGGCCATGAAGCGGTAGCAAAAGCCCAGCGCGAGGCACAACGCAGAAACTCCGAGCGCGGCGAAATGCAGGTGCATGCCAGGATCCGGCCATGGCTTCACCCATTCGAAGGCGTAGAAACCGAAGTGGAAATCGGAGGCGTTGAAAATCTCAATCCAGCCGTAGGCGAAATAGCGGATGACCTCCACGAGCATGACGCAGCCGAAAAGGATACGAAAGAACGCGAGCCAGGCGATATCGACCGGGGCAAAAGACTTGTGAAGGAAGCGAGGCATGGAATGACCGATGGGAGGACTTGAACTTCTGCCATGTATCGTCAGGGCGCGCTGGCGCGGCTGTGTGTTGCATCAAACCTACTGCCCTCGGACAACAGGGCATCAGGCCGCAGATCCCTGCGCGAGCTTACCCCTGGCTGCCTTCTTTGATTGCCTTCGGCTGTCCTCGCTTCACTACGGCTCTCCGGGACCGGGGGAATGAAGAACGCGGTGGCGTGGCATTGGCAGAATGCGGCGCTTTGGATCACCGCTACGCGGTTCCGCGTAGCGATGTATTTGTCGATGTGCGGTCCGTGGGTTGGCACCCACGGCTACGATTGTGGCAGCCCCACGGGCTTGAGATCTGAAGCCAGTTGCGGCGCAACTGGACTACTTGGCTGGGAGGATTTGGACGGCGTCGAGGTGGACGTTGCCGCCGGAGTTGGCGGTGCGGAAGATTACTGCGGACTCTTCACCTGCGTTGAACTTGTAAGTTCCCAGGCTGTAGGCGCCCTGGGGGTCTTTGGGGGACTTGGTTTGATCGACGGTCACTGATTTTTCGCCGTCGGCGGTGAGGAGGGTTATGGGGGCGGTTTTGGCGCGGTTTTCGTGGGGCTGGAAGTAGATGCGGACTTCGTAGCTGCCGGTCTGTTTGACGCTGAAGGGGAAGCGGGCGCTGGCGTCTTTTTCGCTGGTGTAGCTGTAGTGTTTGCCGACGTAGGGCTTGAGGCCTTCGCCGTGGGCCCATTTGCCGGTGAGCTCGGCTTCGGTGTCGTCGATGACGATGCCTTCGAGCTTGGCGGGATTGATGCTGTCTTCGGCGATTTCGGGGAGTTTTTTGGCGTTGGCGGGGAGGTAGAGGGCGCTTTCGAGGGTGTCGCGGCGCATGGCTCCGGGCTGGTTCATGAGGTCTTTGAGAATGTCGAGGTACTGATCATAGACGCCGCGGGGGGAGGTGTGGTGGCGGACGCAGATCCAGGCGGCTTTGCCGACGACTTCGCCCATCATGCCGCAGGTGCGCATGACGCGGGTGGAGCCGAGGGCGTGGCGCTCGACGGAGATGGTGCGGCCGGCCATGAAGAGATTGCCGATGTCTTTGCTGTAGAAGCAGCGGTAGGGGACGGGGTAGCCGCTTTTGCGGTCGGTGTGCTTGCCGAATTCGGCGCGGCTGATGAAGGGATTGTTGGGGAAGTTTTTGGCGTATTGCTCTTTGGGATAATGAAGGTCCTGATCCCAGGTGGTGGGGACGCAGCCGTCTGGATGGATGGTGCCTTTGACCATGTCTTCGCCATTGAGGATCATGTCTCCAACGATGCGGCGGGATTCGCGGGGGCCGCCGATGTAGGCGAGCCAGGTGAGGTCGAAGTCGGCGTATTTGTCTGCCTTGAGGGTTTTGAGGGCGGAGACGGCTCCGTAAACGGCGCGGAAGTTGTGGTCGCGGATGAGTTCGAGGTCGTTGATGGGGTGCTTGTCGAAGCCGCTTTCCCAGAACCATTCGCCGTGGACGTAGTCTTCGGGGTCGGGGACGGGGGTGTAGCCGAGGTCGTAGCCGGTCATGTTGGCGGCGTTCTTTTTGCCGACGGGTGCGAGGGCGCGGGGCTCGGGGAAGTCTTCGAGGGTGAGTGGGAGAGCCCAGGGGGTGGCGGGCCAGGAGACGGGCTTTTTGAGGTTTTGCATGACCCACATGTTGCTCATGCCCATGCGGCCTTTTTCTTCCATCATGAACTCGGCTCCGGCGAGTGCGCCGACGCTGCCGTGGCCGGTGCAGTCGACGAAGAGTTTGCCGAGGAAGCGGGTTTCTTTGCCGGTCTTGGTGTCGAGGCCGATGACGCTGCGGATGTTGCCGGTGTATTTGCCGGAAGCGGTGGCGGCCGGGATGGTGGTGCTGCTGGCCATCTCGACGCCGTAGACGTGGGTATTGAGGAAGAGGGAGATGGTTTTTTCGGCTTCGACGGTGTCTTCTTTGAGCTTGTCGTTGAACTCCTGGGGATTGGCGGCGGGGCTGTTGCTGGCGCGATCGGCGAATTCTTCGACGATTTCGCCGAGGTGGGGGTAGAGGCCGCGACGGGTGCCGCCCATGGCCCAGACTTGGATTTCGCTGGAGCCGTTGCCGCCGAGGACGGGGCGGTTTTGGATGAAGGCGACTTTGAGGCCCTGGCGTGCGCCGGAGATGGCGGCACCCATGCCGGAGTAGCCGCCGCCGATGACGACAAGGTCGTACTCTGTGGTCTCGGGGGCTTTGTCGGGGAGGCCGAGGAGCTGGCGGCGGAGCTTGTTGGTGGTGGCGAGGTCGGCGGGCGGGGTGAAGTCTTCGCCGTCTTTGGCGAGGATGAGGGCATCGATGCGGCCATCGAAGCCGGTGAGGTCGTGGAGGGCGAGGGTGGTGGTCTTGCCGGTGATTTTGATGGGGGCGGATTTTTCCCACTGCCAGTCTTTGCCGGTGGTGCCGAATTGGTGGTCGAGCTTGGTGCCGTTGACGCTGATCTCGAAGCGGCCGGGTGCGCCTTTGGCATCCCAGGGGCCGACCCAGTTTTTGGTGCGGGCCCAGAGAGTGTAGGTGCCGGCGGGGAGGTCGATCTCGGTGGTGGCGTCTTTGACGGGCTTGCCCATGCCGTGGGCCATGAGGTAGGGGGAGCCCATGACATCGATGAACTGTGTGTCGAGGACCCAGCCACCGGGGTTGGAGAAGGATTCGGCTTCGAGCCAGAGCGGCTGGGCGCTGGCGGAGCCGAGGGTGAGGAGGGTGGCGAGGAGGACGGATTTCATGATTGAGGTGATTTTAAACGAGGATGGGGGGGGAAAGCAATCATGGGTTGCTTGTTACGGTAACAGAGCGTTGGCGTGAATTTTGAATGGAGCGACACGCCCTGAGCGCGGCGGGGCGCTTTGCAGACGCTGCTGGTGAATGCCAAGTGCGGCGGAGTTTTGGGTTTGCTTCCCGGATTTGATGCTTGGGATCCAGGGTAGCCTCGCCGAGGCTCGGCAACCCTTCGCTATGATGCTCAGCCCCTTTGGGGCTGGTGTGGGCGCGAAGTGAAATGACGAAAGAAATGTATCTCAACACGTAAGGACCCTATTTTTTGTGCAAAGGAGCTAACAAAAGCAGATTCAGCAGAGTGCCACCGAATGCCCATGAGTGTCACGCCACCGAGTTTCCTGCGTGACACCCGCTTGTTTCCACTGATGGGTAATAACCTATTTAAGCTCCTGAATCCGCAGATTGCGGAATTTGTAGGTCTGGCCCTTTTCGCCGTGATGCTGAATGGCGATGACGCCGGTGGCATCCTTGTCGTCTTGCACATCGGTGGTGAGGACGCCGTTGACGAAGATTTTGAGGCTCTTGCCACGGCATTCGATGCGGTAGTTGTTCCAGTCGTTGCGCTTGAAGGCGTCGCCTGCACGGGCGCGGAAGGCGGCTTCGCTTTCCTTGTTGCCTTTGATCGGGCTGATGAACCACATGCGGCGGCCTTCATCGTATAGGCCACCGCTCCACTTGCGGTTGGCATCGCCGTCCACCTCGGCCTGATAGCCGAAGACTTTGTTCTTTTCGACATGGGCGCGGAACATGAAGCCGCTGTTGGCCTGGCCTGCGGGGAGAAGGATGTCGCCTTCAAAGATGAAGTCGCCGTAGGTTTTTTCGGTCACGACGAAGAATTTCTTTTCGCCGGTGAGATGGATTTCGCCGTTCACAATTTCGATCTGGCCCCAGTCATAGGGGTTCTTCCAGCCGGTGAGTGTTTTGCCATCGAAGAGTGGGACAAAGTCGTCGGCGAAAACGGGGATGGAAAAGGCCAGGGCGAGGGCGGCGAGGAGGAGGCGTGGTTTCATGGTTGGGGCTGCGATCAAAGCCATGCTGACTAGCAACACAAGAACCATTGCTCTACCGGGCGGGTTTTACGCATGAACCGAGGTATGACACGCGTGTGACTAGGAGCCGCCGCGAAGCTGGCCGGCAGATTTGGGAACGGCCATTTGGGTGGAATTGCCTGAGCCGCCAGCCGCGCGATTGTAACCGCCGCCGAGGGCCTTGTAGGCTTTCACATACGCAGTCAACTGCTCCTGCTTGAGCTCGATCAAATCGATCTTGGCCTCGAGGGCATCGCGCTGGGTGAATAGCACTTCGGTATATTCCGCGCGGGCATTGAAGAAGAGCTGGCCGGCGATGCTGATGGAGTCGTTCAGAGCCGCCACCTGCTGGGCCTTGAGGTCGTAGCTTCGACCGTAGTTTTTGATCTGCGCGAGCTGGTTCACTGTCTCGACGTAGGCTTTAAGCACCGTTTGCTGGTAGGAGTAGATGGCCCCGATCTGGCGGGCACTCGCGCCGAGGAAGGCGGCATTGATGGCACTGCGGTTGATCAATGGAGCCATCACATTGCCAGCAACACCATAAACCAATGAAGCGGGAGTCGTAAACGCGGAGGCCAGCGAGAAGGACTGCAATCCCAAGGCAGCCGAGATGCTGAGGGACGGGTAGAATCTGGCTGCAGCAGCCTTCACATCCAATCCGGTCGCTGCCAGTTCCAGCTCTGCCCGGCGCACGTCCGGGCGGTTGCGCAGCAGTTCGGCCGGCAGTCCGGTATAGATTTGAGAAAGCATGAGTTGCTCGAAGCCATCAGACTTGCGCTTCACGTGCTGGGGGTAGCGACCGGCCAGGTAGTTGAGCTTGTTCTCAGTCACCGTGATCTGCTGCTGAACTTGGAACATGTGGCTTTGGTTCTTGAGCACTTCCGCCTCAAAGCGGCGAACAGCAAGCTCTGTGACCCTGGCATTCGCCTTCTGCAGCTTTACCGCCTCGAGTGCATTCTTTTGAATCTCGATCATGCGCTTCAGGGTGGACAACTGGTTGTCAAACGCCACCAGGTCATAGTAGGTCTCGGCGATCTCAGAGACGATGTTCGTGATCATGAAGTTCCGGCCTTCCTGGGTGCCCAGGTAGCGCAGGATCGCGGCATCCCGCTCGTTGCGAAGTTTTCTCCAGATGTCCACTTCCCAGTCAAAGTCGGCCGAGAAACCGAAGTTGGGCAAGTTCGTGGGAATGGGGACTCCTGTCGCGATTTCGTTGGCGGTGTTGTCCTCCGCAGCACCGGCAGCGGTGTGGCGCCCGACTTTAT
Source organism: Prosthecobacter sp. (assembly GCF_029946185.1). Lineage (GTDB taxonomy): Bacteria > Verrucomicrobiota > Verrucomicrobiia > Verrucomicrobiales > Verrucomicrobiaceae > Prosthecobacter. Next base: position 18,749 of record NZ_JAQSEA010000141.1, on the reverse strand, counting down.
CCAGCCCGGCAGTGGTGCCTGCGGTGACGAAGGGGAAAACAGCCCCCTTGCGCGCACGCACCTCGCTTTTGGACGCCTCGATCTCCTGCAGCAGGATGTTCAATTCCTGATTGTTGCTCAGCGCGGTGCTGATGAGGGCGGTCAGGTTTGGATCCTTGAAATACTCCCTCCACCCGATGAGGGCGGAGTTCTTGGTGCCGCTGGTGCCTGGAAAGTTGGCGGGGAGAGGTGGATCGCTTGATGGCAGAGGGTCACGACGGAGCACGGACGAGCACCCCTGCACCAAAACGATTAGACAGGCGAAATTAAATGCTAGGAGCTTGTTCTTCAGGTTTTGCATGTTCATGATGGCCGTGGCCGTATTCTCCAAGTTCAGTCAAAGGCATGTCGTCTTCATCTGGAAGAAGCTTCCCGCGCGCAGAGATGGTACCGAAAATGTAGTAAAGGCCAGGGACAACGAGCAGACCTATCACTGTGCCGAGGAACATCCCGCCGGCTGCGGATGCGCCGATGGTCTTGTTGGCAATGGCACCTGCGCCGGAGGCACGCAGCAAGGGGAGCATCCCTGCGATGAAGGCGAAGGAGGTCATCAAAATCGGGCGGAACCGTACTTTGGCCCCTTCAATGGCCGCTTCAAGAATGCTGAGTCCCTCGCAGTGCCGTTGCGAAGCAAACTCCACAATCAGAATGGCGTTCTTGCCCAGCAAGCCCACGAGCATGATGATGCCTACCTGCGCATAAATGTCGTTGTCCAGACCCATTGCTTTCAGCATTGCAAAGGAACCCATGACACCCACCGGCAGGGAGAGGATGACTGCCAGGGGCAGAGTGAAGCTTTCGTACTGTCCGACCAGCACCATGTAAACGAACAGCAGCACCACGATGAAAATATACACGGCTTCATTGCCGCGCCCTACCTCGTCAAACGAGAGGCCGGCCCAGCCGATGTCAAAGCCACGCGGCAGGGTTTTACCAGCCACCTCCTGGATCGCCTTGATGGCATCGCCGCTGCTGAAACCTGCGGCAGGTGCGCCTTGGATGGACGGGGCCGGGTAGGCGTTATAACGGGTGATTTCATTCAAGCCGAGCTTCGGCTTCAGGCTCATGAAAGCTGAATACGGCACCATCTCGCCCTTCTCATTGGCGACATACAAGTCCTTAAGATCCTTGGGCAGTCTTCGGTATTGCGGATGTGCCTGAACATACAGCTTGAAGAACTGGCCAAACTTGATGAAGCCCTGTTCGTAGGTACTGCCGATCATGACGGAGAGGTTATCCATTGCCTTGCCAATGGAGACGCCCTTTTGCATGGCCACCTTGTTGTCGATGACGAGCTCGATCTGGGGATAGTTGGCGCTGAAGAAAGTGAAGAGGCCGCGGAGCTCTTTGCGCTCTCCGAGCGCTGCCATGAACGCATCGTTCACCACCTGGAGCTTGTCGTAGTCACCAGTGTTGGTCTTGTCCAGCAAGCGGAGCGAGAAACCACCCGCCGCACCGTAACCGGGAACTGCTGGAGGCTCGTAGAACTCGATGGTGACACCGGAGATGGCTTTGCATTTTTCTTCCAGTTCCGCGATGATTTGCGGTGCGGTCAGTGTGCGCTCATCCCAGTTGTGAAGATTGATCAGACAGGTGCCGGCGTTCGAGCCGCGACCTTCCGTCAGCACTTCGTAGCCCGCCAAGGATGAGACAGATTCGACACCTTCAATCGTCTTGGCGAGTTGCTGAAGCTCAGTGGACTTGGCTGAGGTGCGTTCCAAGGTCGATCCCGGAGGCGTCTGCAGAATCGCATAGATCATTCCCTGATCCTCCGCCGGAATGAAGCCTGCGGGCAGTTTTGCGTTGATGAAGTAGATCGCCACAGCGGCCAGGACCAGCACGGAGAAAGTCACCAGCCGCCGATGGACGATGCGCCTGAGTATGGCGACATAGATATCCGTCACCTTCTCAAACACATGATTGAAGGCAGCGAGCAGCAAGGCGATGGGCCCGCGCCATTTGCGCTTCTTGTGACCGTCTTCGTGACCATGGTCAGGGCCATGCTCAGACCTTTTCAGGATCATAGCGCAAAGCACGGGCGTCAGCGTGAGCGCCATGACGCCTGAGAGCACGATGGCCACAGCCATGGTGATGGAGAACTGCCGGTAAAAGACCCCCACCGGGCCGGTCATGAAAGTCACTGGCACAAACACTGCGGTCATCACCAGGGTGATGGCGATCACGGCACCGGCAATTTCATGCAACACCATCTGGGTCGCCTTATAGGGAGTGATGTTTGTGCCATGCATTTTCGCATGCACGGCTTCCACCACCACGATGGGGTCGTCCACCACGATGCCGATGGCGAGCACCAGCGCGAAGAGTGTGATGAGATTGATCGTCACTCCAAACATCTGCATGAGGAAGAAGGCTCCGATCAGCGACACTGGCACGGCCAGTGTCGGAATGAGCGTGGAGCGCCAGTCACCGAGGAAAACAAACACCACCAGTGCCACCAAAATGAAAGCCTCGATCAGGGTATGCAGCACCTTCTCAATTGAAGCATCAAGGAAATTGGCCACATCGTAGCTGATCTTGTAGTCCATCCCGGAAGGAAAGGTCTTCTCCTTGATCTCCACCAGCTTCGCCTTGATCTCCTTGATCACTTCGTTCGCGTTGCTCCCAAAGCTTTGCTTGATCACGATGGCTGCTGAGGGCAGCCCATCGAGGTCTGAATAGAGATCGTAGAACTCACTGCCCAGTTCCACAGAGGCCACGTCCTTCAGGCGCAGCAGTTCCCCGTCTTCCGTGGCGCGCAGGATGACGTTCTCATACTGTTCGACCTCGTTATATCGGCCCTCATAAGTGAGCACGTATTCCAACGCCTGGGAAGTTTTGCTGTCCGCCCGCCCGATTCGCCCTGGAGACCCGATCAAGCTCTGCTCCGAAAGCGCATGCATCACCGACTCCGTCGAGACGTTGTAGGCTCGCATGCGGTCCGGCTTCAACCAGATGCGCATCGCGTACTGGCGGGTGCCCAGAATCTTGGCGGAACCCACGCCGCGAATACGGCTCAGTTCGGGGATGAGGTAGATGTAGCCGTAGTTGAACAGGAACTGCATGTCAGCATTTTTGTCCGTGCTGAAAAGGTTGACGTACATCAGCATGTTCGGCGTCAAGTTGTTCACGATGACGCCCTCGCGTTGCACCAGAGGGGGGAGACGGCTCATGACCTGGTTGACGCGGTTCATCACGTTCACCGTTGCCTGGTTCGGATCGGTGCCCATGTGGAAGATCACCTGGATGGTGGCCTCCCCCGCGCTCGTGGCGTCGGAGGTCATGTACTTCATGTTGGGCACCCCGTTGATCGAACGTTCCAAAGGAATCAAACAGGACTCCTCTAGAACTTTCGCACTTGCTCCTGGATAGTCCAGGGTGACCATGACCGCCACCGGCGCCACATCAGGGAACTGGGAGATTGGCAGGGTGATCATCGAAAGTCCCCCGAGGAACAAGATGATCAGTGAGATAACAATGGCCAGTGCCGGCCGACGCAGAATCTTCGTAAACATGGGTCACATCCTCTGATTATTCAGCATGCAGTTTCATATCCTTGAAAGCCTCTTCAGGCTTTTTGAAAACGTACACTGCTTTCGCACCGCTTTTGGCCTGTCGCATTCCTTCGAGAACGATCTTGTCCTTGTCTGTCAAACCTTCGCTGACAATGAAAACATCCTCCAGTTCTTCGCTGATATGAATGCGCTGTTGAGTCAGGATGTCATCTTTTCCGACGATAAACACATAGTGATGGTCCAAGATTTCGAACGTCGCTTTCTGTGGAACCAGCAACGCACCCTTCACCATTTTATTCATGCGAATGTTGCCAGTCTCCCCATGCCTGAGCAGGCGGTCTGGGTTGGCGAAATCCGCACGGAATGGAATGGTGCCGGTTTGGCTGTTAAACTCAGCCTCGATGACGTTGACCCGTCCAGGCTGGTTAAAAATCTTGCCGTTGGCCATCAACAGATCGACCTTCTTTCTCTCTTCCGGTTGAACTTCAGACATGTAATCCAGGTACTCAGCCTCAGGGACGTTGAAATAGACCCACATTTCGCTGTTGTCTGACAACGTGGTCAGCAAATCCCCTTCATCCACCAGACTGCCATTCCGCAGGCGGAGCCGGTCCATCAGTCCTGAAAAAGGCGCATTGATGTTGGTGAAGCCGAGGTGCGCCTGCGCGAGGTTCACCACCGCCACCTTTTGCTCCCATTTGGCCTTGGAAATGGCCAACTCTTTGTCGGACACCACCTTGCTCTCCGTCAACCTCTTGGTGTTTTCATATTCAACCTTGGAAATCTGGGCCTCGGCCTCGGCGCTTGTCAATTCTGCCTGATAAACCAATGGCAGGATCTTGAACATGGGGTCGCCTTCCTTCACAAGCTGGCCTTCTTTCACAAAAACGGACTGCAGGTAGCCACGTTCCACGGCACGGAGTTCAATGTTACGGCAGGAATGAATCTGACAGACATATTCACGCGCGACGATCGTATCCCGCTTCAGCGGCATGGTCACAATCAGTTGAGACTCCGCTTCCTCATGTTCGTGTTCATGCTTGTCGTCATCGTCATGTTCATGAGCCTTTGCATGTTCGGGTTCATGAACGTCAGCCCCCTTCTTTTGGTGGCAGCCGCAGAGGAGCAGGCCAGCCAGCAGGCCTGCATACATGAGGGATTTCCGAGTTGAGATGTACAGTGGTTCCATTCTTGACCATAGGAAGCCACTAACTTTGGCCTATTGATATACCCTCGATAGGGGGTTTTACCCCCAATCCCGACACCAGTGCTGTGGCTTGTGGGAAAGCTTCAGCGCCACGTTAGAATAGAATTTATTTTTATTTTCACGAAGCTTTTAGATTAAGTTTTTGACTGGAAAAATCTCCATAGCGAGGGGAGATAGACAAAAGATTCAAAAAGAGCCGCAGGTCAAAACAGGATTCCCGTGGGCCATTGCAGGCGGCAGTCACCGTTCCTGAGAGGTTCTGCTCACAAAGAAGGTCATGGCTTGCGTTTTACGCTCAATTCAGGGGCTGGCCCTGTCCGAGCTGGCCGCCATACACCTTCGGTCATCACAATTCTCGGCGATGCGGGGATACCGCGTTCGTTTTGCTGGTACTGAGTGACGAGCAGATCCACCGCCGCCGCGCCGAGGACGTCAGCTTGTTGGTCTATTCCGGGCACTTCAGGCACGTCTGCCCGCCAACCGAGCGAGACATGGTCCGGCTGGCGGGATGGAGGCAGGGTGCTGAGCCAGTCTTTCACAAGATGGCCGCCGTCGATGACGACATCCGGGTTGGCGGTGCACAGCCATTGCAGGAAATCATTGCGACTGGGTGACTTGCGAAGCGCCAGAAGCGCACCGGGCTGGGCCAGCGGGTGATGCGCGAGAAAACTGGCCGACCATGCACGGAACATGCGCTCATTGATCGTGCTGCCACAATAAAAGCCGATGCGCTTGTAGCCCTGCTTCTTGAGCATGCGCAGTGCGGTCATCATGCCGAGGAAGTGGTGGTGATGAACGCGGTGCAGTTGCGGCCGCGCATAGCCCAAGCCGATGACCACGCTGCAGAACTTTTCCCATGCCATGGAGACGTGGCCGCGACTGCGTGACACGAGGGGTGAGAGGATAAAACCGGGAATGCCGCGCGCTTCGAGAATGGCGGACAGCCTGCGTGCGGTCATCCCCCGTGCGGCCAGATGAAATTCTTCGAGTTGAAAGCCGAGTTTCGCAGCCTGCTGATGCGCGCCCAGCAGCAACTGCTGCGACCAAGAGGAGTGCTCGATTTCCTGCGAACTGCGTTCCGCCCAGACAAAAGCCAGCGTGAGGGGGGAGGCAACCAGGCGGGTGCGCCGCATGTGCGTCATCAGCTTCGCAATTTCGGGATCAGGCTGGTAGCCGAGTTCGGTGGCGGTTTGGACGATTTTCTCCTTTAAGGCGGCCGCTACATGCTTCCCACCGCGTAGCGCACGAGAGACCGTCATCTTGGAAATGCCGAGCTTAAGGGCGATGTCGTTCAAAGAAGGCCGTGCCATGGTGCTACTCTACACCTATAGCGGTTCGCAAAACTCATTTCCGTTTAGCAGGCTGTTTCTTGATCGCAGATCATGGGCTTCCTTCTTCGCTCTCCTGCGTCGAGCTACAAAGGACAGGTCGACGGCGGCTGGCTGAGGACAGCCAGCCCTACCAGCGCTGGGCAGACGCGTGGCCATGCGCCGCTATCCGGAAATCAGTTTTTGAAAACGCTATATCATATGTACCACTCTTTCATCCGACCTGCCGGGCTTGCTCTCGCAGCCCCATTGCGTCATAGAAAAAGAGCCACAAATACAAGGACGCCACGCCGCTCCCAAACGTATTCACCGCGACAACACCATGGACATCCAACGAAACGGCTCCAAACCCTCCAGCAAAGGCCCTGCGGAATGGTTTACCGGCAGCGTGCGCATCGACCCGATTTTTCAGGCAGGTTCGCCAGCACGCGTGGCAGGAGCCAGTGTCACCTTTGAGCCCGGTGCGCGGACCGCATGGCACACGCATCCGCTGGGGCAAACACTGATCGTCACCGCTGGGTTTGGTCGCGTGCAGCGTCTGGGCGGTGCCATTGAAGAAATCCGTCCTGGTGATGTGGTGTGGTTTCCGCCCGGTGAGAAGCACTGGCACGGTGCCTCGGCCACCACCGCGATGACCCACATCGCCATCCAGGAAAGCCTCGACGGCAAGGTCGTGGACTGGCTGGAGCACGTGACCGACGAGCAATATCAATTCACTCAACCCAACGCCTAACCCGCTCCCAACATGCCCAACGCCAAAGCCTACTCCGCCACCAGCGACACGTCACCGCTTGCCTTCGCTCAAATCCCGCGGCGCGAACCCACCGAGCGGGATGTCGAAATCGAAATCCTTTTTTGCGGCGTCTGCCACTCGGACCTGCATCAGGTGCGCAATGAGTGGAGCGCCATGCCGACCACCTATCCGTGCGTCCCCGGTCATGAAATCGTGGGGCGCGTCACGCAAGTGGGCTCCGGCGTTTCAAAATACAAACGCGGCGACATCGTCGGCGTCGGCTGCTTGGTGGACTCCGATCAAACCTGCCCGCAATGCCAGGCCAATCTTGAGCAGTTTTGCCCGCACTCCACCTTCACTTACAATTCGCCTGACAAACACGGAACCGCTCCGGTGACCTACGGCGGCTACTCCAGCAGCATCGTCGTGGATCAGCACTTCGTGCTCAGCGTTCCAGGTAATCTCAGCCTGGCGGGTGTCGCGCCCCTGCTCTGCGCAGGCATCACCACGTACTCACCCATGCGTCGCTGGGGCGATCTGAAGGGCAAGAAGGTCGGCGTTATCGGTCTGGGTGGCCTCGGCCACATGGGCGTGAAGTTTTCCCATGCCTTCGGTGCTCACACGACGGTGCTCACCACATCGCCCAACAAGAAGGACTCCGCCCTCAGCCTCGGCGCGGATGAAGTGATTTTGTCCAGCGATGCCAACGAGATGCAAAAGCATACCGGCAGCTTCGACTTCATCCTCGACACCGTTTCGGCCGACCATGACATCAACGCCTACCTCAACCTGTTGAAAATCGATGGCACGCTCACCCTTGTGGGTGCGCCGGACAAACCCATGCCAGTGTCCGCGTTTGGTCTCCTGTTTGGTCGGAAGAAACTTGCCGGTTCGTTGATCGGCGGGATCGCCGAAACCCAGGAGATGCTGGATTTCTGCGGCACGCACAACATCACTTCCGATGTGGAGGTGATCCCGATCCAGCAGGTCAACGAGGCGTATGAGCGTCTGCTCAAGAGCGATGTGAAGTATCGCTTTTCCATTGATATGGCTTCGCTGAAGTCCGCGTGAGGCGCGGGGGGCACAGGGAGAGAGCGATGGATATGAAGGGACGTGCGGTGGGGTGGGTGCTTGCGGAGTGCTGCGGACTGGAAGTCCGCGCTCCTCGGGCGCTGCCTAGCTCGGGCGCGGGTTTGGTGATTCTTGCGCTTACAAATGAGTGTTGTGTTAAACTTGCGCCAAGGGGGGCACGGTGAGGCGCGAGGGGGGACTGGATGGAGGTCACAGGGGAGAGAGAGCGATGGGTATGAAGGGACGTGCGGTGGGGTGGGTGCTTGCGGAGTGCTGCGGACTGGAAGTC
>NZ_JAQSEA010000141.1:0-10470 GCF_029946185.1 Prosthecobacter sp. | reverse complement strand
CGCGCTCCTGGGGCGCTGCCTGCCTCGGGCGCGAGTTCGGCGATCCTTGCGCTTACAAATGAGTGTTGTGTTTAACTTCCGCCAAGGGGTGCACGGTGAGGCCAGTCATGGAAGAAATTCTAGATCAGTTAATCATGTGCCGAGAGGGGGAGGGACAAGCCCATCATGGCATCCATCACTTGCTGGCTGAGTTCAGAGACGGCTTTGCCATCGGTGTAGTGATTGACCATGAGGGCGTAGCAGTATTCCTGGCCTGATTTGGTTTTGGCATAGCCGGTGAAGGTGCGGATGCCGGACATGGCACCGCCTTTCCAGGTGAGACCGTCTTTGGTGAGGAGCGAGGCTTTGTAGGCGGCGCCTTGGGGACCTTTTCCGGCGAAGTATTGCAGGCGGGCGAGATCCAGCGGGCGGATGAAATCGGCGCGGGCGAGGCCGCAGCCGTCTTCCATGCGCAGGTCGATGAATTCGAGGCCGCGTGTCTTCCAGTGTTCGCGGATGACTTCAGCGGATGGTTTGCCAGCCTTCAGGCCGAGCATGCGGAAGACGCATTCGGTTTCTTGATTGTCGGAGGTGGCGTGAATGCTTTTGATGATGTCGAGCAGCGGTGGGGAGTCGTGTTTGAGCAATGACTGAGTGGCGGGGGCGGTGCCGGCAGTGCCGCCCACTTGGATGCCGGCGGCCACGAGTGCGGCGCGGAAATGATGTGCGGCAAAACGTGCGGGGTCTGGCACGGCGCCTTTGGACTGAAATTTTGCGGCCCCCAGTGGGATGGTACCGCGCAGATGGATGGCGGTGGTGCTTTCGCCGCCATGGATGATGACGCCATCGCCGGAATCAGCGGGGCCGGTGGTGACGTCGTTTTTCCAAGCGGCATCGGGGATTTCGAGATTGATGCCGAGGAGTTCGGCTGGGGAACCGACTTCTGGACCGGCGCGAAAGACGACGATGTAGCGGTTGTGATTGAGGTTGAGGCCGGAGACGCCGCTGCCGTAGCCGTTGCCGATGTCTCCCCAGTTCCAGAAGTCGTTGTAGAGACTGCCGGTGAAGATGCTGGCGTCTGTGCGAATGCCGCCGGTGATGCGGGTGACGCCGCGCTGTTTTAAATCGGCGGCCCAGGATTTGAGATCTTCGAGTTTTAACATGGGATCGCCACCGCCGAGGATGACGAGATCGCCTTTGATGATGCCGGCCTGGATGGGGGCGGTCGATTTGAGTTCGGTGGTGAAATGGAATTCAGGACCGAGGATTTCCAGCGCGGTGGCGGTAGTGAGGGTTTTGAAGCTGGAGGCGGGGATGAGGGCTGTTGTGGCATTCTCATCGATCACGACTTCGCCTTTGCTGTTGAGGAGCGAGAAGCCGATGGCAGTGCCGGAGAGTTCGGGAGTCGCAAGGGCGGCACGCAGCATTGTGGCGATGGGACTCGGGGGAGGAGTCGTGGGCACGAGAGGCTGGATGGGCTGGACGGGCTTTATCGGCGGTTCGACCTCATAGCGGTCGATGAGCAAAGCTGTCAGAGCCGAAGCGAGCAGGAGGATGAGGATGTTTTTCAACATGGGTCGAGTGTAACCGGAATCGGGGCAGCGCCAAGTGGGGTGCTGCAAAACTGGAGGGAGGCAAAGGCGGACGGATGGTAAGACTCAGGCAATTGCAAAAATAGATGTCAGACCGGATTGAGGCGAACGGCGCTGCGTCGGGTGATACCTTCTGCGCCATGAGAGAGTGCATTCGGCCTGAACTTTGTTCATGCGCAAGCCCTGCGCGTGTGTTCTTCGCTTGCCGGATCACGGGAGGGGACTAACCTCGGCGTCATGTTCGAATTGGACCCCGAAAAATGGACCATGCAGGGAATCCTGTGGGGCTTTTTTGTTTTCGGAGCGCTGATTGCAGGCGTTGGGCTGATATGGGGAGTCAGCACGGCATGGTTTCTTTACAGCGCTGAAAAGGCCAGCGGAGTGATCGTGGATGTGGTGGCCATTCGGAGCACGCGCAGTCCTGGGGAATCCCAGCACGCGAAGCAGGTGACCAGCTACTACCCGGTGGTGGAGTTCCGTGATTCTCGAGGTGTGGTGAATCAGGCGAAATCATCGCGGGCGGCGCGTTCGGATCATTTCAAGCGGGGTGATGAAGCCGTCGTTTATTATGATGCCGAAAATCCTGAGCAGGCATTCATCCAGGACACATGGATGCTGTGGTTTGCCCCAGGGGTGATTTTGGGCGGAGGACTGATCTGGATGCTGGCGGTGTGGGGCATGCTGATCTTCATGAAACGATTTGATGATGGATTCACCCAAGCCAAAGCGCGGTTTTACAGCCAAGTGGCTGCCGCAGACCCAGCGAAACCCGACAACGACTCCTCCCGCCGATGAAGCCCGAAAAAGTGAAGTTCATGCTGATGGCGGCCGATATGAAGCGGGCGGTGAGTTTTTACCGTGATGTGATGGGCCTGGAGGAGATTTTCGTGAGCGATTTCTGGAGCGAGCTGAGGTTTGGGGATGCGATCATCGCACTGCATGGCGGGCATGATGGATCGCGGAATCCGACGGGGCTGAGCTTTCAGTATGAGGATGTGCTGGCGATGGCGGAGACGATTGCGACGGGCGGAGCGAAGATTTTGCAGTCGCCGCAGCAGCGGGAGGGTGAACCGATTTTGCTGGGGGTGTTTCGGGATGCGGAGGGGAATGAGGTGTTTATGACGCAGTATGTGGGGTGAATGACGAGGAAGCGGGGTGGTGGGGCAGCCCTGCTGTGCCGGTGCGTTTTGCGGGTCCCCTTCCCCGGTGAGTTCGGCTGGGATTTTCATTTCCGCCCTGCTCATTGCATCTCGTGGCTGGCGTATTATATGAACTGCCGATGCACACCACCTTCATTCCCACGCTTGATGCCCTGCCGGCGCGTAAAACGCCGCTGATGGAGAGGTTTGCGGGGTTGCTGGAGGCGAAGGGGCCGACGCAGATCGAGGCGATGGCGCGGGAGTCGCGGATGATCACGCGGCGGAATTTTGGGCGGACGATGCGGCTGTTTGCGCCGCTGTATGTTTCCAATGAGTGCGTGAACAACTGCAGCTACTGCGGGTTTTCACGTGATAACAACAACATCCTGCGGGTGACGCTGACGATTGAGCAGGTGGTGACGGAGGCGAGGCATCTGGTGGCGCAGGGGTTTCGCAACATTCTGCTGGTGGCGGGTGAGCACCCGAAATTTGTGAGTGATGGCTACCTGGAGGAATGCATTCGGGCGATTCGTGAGTTTGTGCCGACGATTGGCATTGAGGTGGGGCCGATGGAGGATCCTGAGTACGAGCGCATGGTGAAGGCAGGTGCGGAGGGCCTGGTGGTGTACCAGGAGACATATGATCGCGGTCTGTATGCGGACATGCACACGGCGGGTCCGAAGAAGGATTTTGAATGGCGGCTGGCGTGCCCGGAGCGTGGGTATGCGGGCGGGTTTCGGCGCATCGGCATTGGGGCTTTGTTTGGCCTGAGTGACTGGCGGCTGGAGGCGCTGCGACTGGCGGCGCATTTGGAGCATCTTTACAAGCACTGCTGGAAGGCGAGCTTTACGGTGGCGTTTCCACGGCTGCGGCCGGCGGCGGGTGGGTTTACGCCGATGACTGATTTTCCGGACTGGGCGCTGGTGCAGACGATCTGTGCGTTTCGGATTACGTTCCCGGAGGTGGGGATTATTTTGAGCACGCGTGAGTCAGCGCCGCTGCGTGATGCGCTGGCACCGCTGGGTATCACGGTGATGAGCGCGGGCAGTCACACGGAGCCGGGTGGATACACGGGTGCGGGGAATGATGACCTGCATCTGACGGTGCGTGGGAAGCGCGTGGAGGTGGAAGCGACGGAGGAGACCAAGCGGGCCGAGGGGCAGTTTGGGATCGCGGATCAGAGATCGCCGCAGAGTGTGGCGGAGATGCTGAGGAAGCAGGGGCTGGATCCGGTTTGGAAGGATTGGGATGCTTCGATTTTGGCGACCACGATGACTGCCTAATTTTTTGAGAAGACCATGAAAATTACTTTGAATGGAGAGAAGCGTGAAGTGACGGAGCCGCAGACGGTGGGATCGCTGCTGGAGAGTCTTGGACTCGGGGGCAAACCGGTGGTGGTGGAGCAGAATCAGGTGGCGCTGCTGCCGAGGGAGATTGAGGGGGCAGCGGTGAGCGAGGGGGATGTGATCGAGGTGGTGCAGATCACGGCGGGGGGGTAGAGGGGTCAGATCAGTGGCTAGTTGAGCGATGCAGGGGGTTACCGAAAGCAGCAGGCATGCGGCGGGGCTTGTTGCAGACGCTGCTGGTGGTCGCGTGGTGTAGCGTAGTGCTGGGTTTGCTTCCCGTTTTTGTGACGATAAACTCGCTAAAGCTCGGCATCCATGGGCTATAATACGGAAGGCCGTTGGCCTTCAAGGCTGGCTGGCTCGAAGTTTGTAGTGATTAATCTCACGATGTGTGAAAACGTGGCCAGCGTGTCAGGTCTATTGAGAGAGACGATGAAGGGCGAACGTGGAACTCTTGAAGCACTTGGGTGAAGCGGAGCAGTAAGATCGAGGACCCATTTTCGCTAAGCAAGCCGAGTTCGAGCAGGAGGACGACTGGCCTAGCGGGCGACGCCGGAATAGCCGTGGCCGCTGGAGCAGAGGCGGAAGAGGTGGTTGCAGACTTCGTGGGCGGAGAGGATGCCGGTGCGGGGGAGGGAGTCGAAGTCGCCGATGAGGACGGGCCAGTCGGCGCGGTCTTCGGGGATGCGACCGTGGGAGCCTTTGACGAGGGTGGCATCGAGGGGGATGACGTCCATGAGCATGCGCTGGCCGAGGGCTTTTTTGGCGAGCTTGCCGGCGATCTTGAGCTTGGGCCACTTGATGGTGGGATCGAGGAAGAGTTCGGCGGGGTCGTAGCCGCACTTGCGGTGGATATCGACGCAACGGGCGAAGTCGGGGGCTTTTTTGTCGTCCTGCCAGTAGTAGTAGGTGAACCAGCTTTTGGCGTCGGCGATGGCGATGAGGTCGCCACTGCGTTCGTGGTTGAGGCCGAAGAGATGCTTTTCCATTTTGCCGAGGACCTGGGCGACGCCGGGGGTGGCTTCGAGGGCGGCGCGGACCTGCGGAAGGATGCTGGGATCGTTGAGGTAGATGTGGGCGATCTGGTGGTCGGCGATGGCGAAGGCTTTGGAGCCGCCGAGGTCGAGGGTTTCGCGGCCGAGTTCGTCTTTGATGTTGAGCCAGCCTTTCTCGCGGAAGACGCGGTTCAGGTGGACGGGCTGCTCGACGTTGGTGATGCCGTATTCGGAGAGGAGGACGACTTTGATATTCCGGGTCTCGTAGAAGCGGATGAGATCGCCGACGACGTTGTCGATCTGGCGGAGATCGGAACTGATTTTCTCCATGTCGATGCCGACGCGCTGGAGATTGTAGTCGAGATGGGGGAGGTAAACGAGGGAGAGACCGGGCCAGTGTTTTTCTTCGATCCATTTGGCGCTTTCGGCGATCCAGATGGAGGATTTGATGTCGGAGCCGGGGCCCCAGAAGTGGCGGAAGGGAAAGGGGCCGAGGTCTTTTTTGATGCGATCCCGTAGGGGCATCGGGTGCGTGTGGATGTCGAAGACTTTGCGGCCATCGGCGGGATAGAGCGGGCGCGGGGTGATGGAAATGTCCGCGGTGGAGTACATGTTGAACCACCAGAAGAGCTTGGCGCAGGTGAACTGGGGATCGACGCGGCGGAGAGCCTCCCAGAGTTTTTCGCCGTGCATGAGCTGCTCGGGCTGCTTCCAGAAGCGGTGCTCGGCGTAGTCGCGGTCGTACCAGCCATTGGCGACGACGCCGTGATCGCGGGCGAGTCTGCCGGTGAGGTAGGTGGCCTGCGCCGTGCAGGTGACGGCGGGGAGGACGGGCTCGATGAGGGTGGAGCGATTGCGCTCGATGAAGGCACGGATGGCCGGGGTGTGCTCGCCGATGAGCCGGGTGGTGAGGCCGACGACGTTGAGGATGGCGGTGCGCTGCATGGCTCGCTAAGTTGCAAGTTTAAGGTTTCAAGTTTCAAGTTGTCTGAACGAATCGGCGCTCAGGCTGAACTTGGAGCTTAATAGAGCATCGCAGCGATGACGTAGGCGATTTTGCAGATGAAGTGCAGGGCCTGATCCTGGGTGAAGGTGGTCTTGTTTTCGCATTTGGCGAAATCGATGAGCCAGTGCAGGACGAACTCGATGGAACCGAGGATGAAGCAGCCGGTGATGGCCCAGACTGCGGCGGCGTGGAGGAGGCAGTGGGCGGTCATGCACCAAGGCCAGATCTGCACCGGACGGGTGGGATCCTGAAGTTTGGTGAGAAGGTGCCGGTTTTTGCAGGTGGAGAGAAACTCACCCTGCATGGGGTAGTCCATCAGCGCATGGCCGGCGAACAGAAGAAAAATGACCTGGATGGCTTCCAGCCAAGTGTGCGGAGGAAATGGCAGCAGGCCAGACATGAGGAAGTTTTCCATCGTGAAAGGAGGACTGCAACGCACGAGTCATTCATGCGCAAAGCGATCCGCCTCACAGATATGAATCAGGCGCTGTAGAAGGCGGCAATCTTCTCATTCACCGCGCGGAGACGATGTGAAATGGTGCGACCGACACCGATGAGCAGCCAGGCAGCGGCACGTGGGTATTCGTTGATGTAGCTTTCGAGGGTTCCGCCGTCGATGCGCCAGACCTGGGAAAACTCGACAGCGGTCACGCTGGCGCTGGCGACATTGGGGTCGAGCAGGTTGATTTCTCCGATGGTTTCGCCCTTTTGGATGGAACCGAGCAGTACTTTGTGGCCGCCGCGCATGGCGGTGGCGTGGAACTTGCCGGAGACGACAAAGAAAAGGCTGTTTTGCTGCTGACCTTCTTCGATGAGGTGCTGACCCGGTTGGACGGGGAGGAATTCGCCGTAACCGCTGAGAATGTCGCGGTCTTCGTCGCCAAGAGGTTCGAGGATGCCTTGGGCCGGTAGTTTTGGGGACGAGAGGGAGCTCATGGGAATCGGGTAGGTTGAATTAAGCAGTCTTTTTTAAGCGGAGATGCCTAGAATGGCAAGCACCGCGAGCAGGAAGCGGTGGAATCAAGCCCGAAAGTCTGAAATTGTTCCATCGGCGGAAAACTAGCCCTGGGGCATTTTTCCGATAACCGTTCATTCGCACAAGCGTAGTATGTACGTCCTAGATTTTGCTGGATTTCTAAGGGCATCGGTTCAAAATCGTCACCCTCACTTCAACCCGCCAACCTGCCCCTATTCCATGTCCGACTCTTCCTCCTCCAAATGCTGCAGCAGCCTCAGTTACGATTTCGCTCATCTTCTGCTCCGCCTTTGGGTTGGCATGCGTCTGTTCATGGCAGGCCTCGACAAATTTCGCTGGGGCAACGGACCGACGGTGAGCTTCGGCCTCGAAAATTATCCGAAGAAAACCGGCCCCCTGGCCAAGCTGATGTCTGACAATAGTTTCATGCCTGAGTGGGCGTGCAATGCCTTTGCCTCCAGCATTGGCTACATTCTTATCCCTGTCGGCATCTGGGTCGCGATTGGCATTTTCACTGAGTTCGGACTTCTCGCCGCTGGCCTGGTATTCCTCTCCTTGGGTCTGGGACTCGCCGCGCTGCCGGATGACACGGAAGTCGTCAGCAACATTGGCCTTTCGATTCTCATCGTGGCAGCCGCACTTGTGACCGCGAAGGCAAAAACCTTCTCGATCGACGGCCTCCTTTGCCGCAAGAAGGCATAACAACGACTGCACGTCGTCATTTGGCAGTGAACCCACGCGCCTGATTGCACCTATGAATTCCCAGCCCCTTCCCTCCTCTCCAGCGCCGCTGTCCCGTTTCATGGACCGTCGCGGCTTCCTCCGCACCAGTGCTCTGACGAGCAGCGGAATCTATCTCGCCACCAGCAAGAACGCGGTCGCGCAGGCCAGCGAAAAAGGCCGCACGGTCAAGTGTGCGCTTGTTGGCTGCGGTGCTCAGGGCAATGCCCTGCGTGTGGCCTCCAAAGACGTGCCCGGCATCCAGTGGGTGGCGATGTGCGACATCTGGAAGTTCTCGATCGCCAAGACGCGTGGTGGCTTCCTGGGTGAAAACAAGGCTCAGCTTGAAGGCGACATCAAGGTCTATGAAGACATCAACGAGATGCTGGACAAGGAGCCGTCGATTGAGGCTGTGTTCATCGCCACGCCAGACTTCATGCACGCTCCGTATTCGCGCCTCTGCCTGGAAAAGGGCAAGCACGTGTATTGCGAGAAGATGATGAGCAACACGATCGAGGGAGCACGCGACATGGTGCGCGCCGGCAAGGCGAACCCCGGGATTTTCCAGATCGGCCATCAGCGCCATTCCAATCCGCGCTACATCAACCTGCGCGACAATGTGATCAAGCCCGGCAAGATGCTGGGCCGGATCACCCACGCGTATGCGCAGTGGAACCGTGGTGTGTCCGGCAGCGCCCCGCAGGGTGCGGTGAAGGGGTATGACATCTCCCAGGAAGTGCTGACCAAACATGGCTACAACAGCTTGGAAGAGTACCGCAACTGGCGTTTCTTCTCCAAGTATGGAGCGGGCCCGCTGTCCGACTTGGGCGCGCATCAGATCGACATGTTCAACTGGATGTATGAATCCACACCTGTTTCGGTCATTGCCTCCGGCGGGGTGGACTACTTCGATGGCACGGAAGGCCGCCCGAAATTCGAACTGCCTGACAACATGATGTGCATCTACGAATTCAATACGGCAGCCGGAGCTCTCCGCGCCTACTATCAGGTGCTGACCACCACGGGTTCCCAAGGTGCCTATGAGAAGCACATGGGCGTCGGCGGTACGGCCATCATCTCCGAACTCGACACGAATGGCAACCAGCTCTACGCCGAGCCCGGCCAGGACTGGGAAGCTTATGCGCTGGGTGACAACCCGCCGATCATGAAGGCGGCGGACAAGGCGAAGAACAAGTTTTGGGAGCAGCCGCGTGACTGGGAAAAGCCGAAGCCCCCATCCTATGGCGCAGTCAGCGTGGCAGACGTGCGCGAGAGCAAGGCGCTGGCGCAATGGGAACTGGCCAGAAAACTCAAGGTCAAACCGCATACGCCGCACGTGGCAAACTTCATCGAGGCGGTGCAGATGAAAAATCCTGCGCACCTTACCTGCAACGTCGTGGAGGCCTTCAAGGCCTGCGTCACTGTGCTCAAGGCCTACGAGGCCAAGGAGGCAGGTGGCAAATACATCTTCAAGCCCGAAGACTTCCAGGCCTGATCTGCCTCGAAAATTCCACACTCACTTAACATTCACTCCATTTCCCCATGAAAAACACCCTGCACATCCTCACGGGCCTCGCGCTCGTCCTCACGCTTGCTTCCTGCGGCAAGAAAGAAGAAACGAAAGCCGGCGCTGCGGCAGACGCTGCTCCTGCAGTTCCTGCTGGTGACCTGGTCGAGATCGCACTCGAATTTCCGAAGCCCATGTTCATCGGTACGCCGGTGCCTGCTGAGCTGCCGAACCTTGAGAAGGCCGACCCTAGCAAGGTGATCAAGACCATCATGGTCCCAAAGGGCACCACCAACCTTGCCAAAGGCAAGACGGTGACCAGTTCTGACACTGCGCCGATCATTGGTGAACTCAGCCTCGTGACCGACGGTGATGCCGACGGTGCTGACGGTTCCTTCGTTGAACTGATGCCAGGCAAGCAGTGGGTGCAGATCGACCTGGGTGCGGAGTCCAACCTCTACAAGATCGCCATGTGGCACTACCACAAGCAGGCCCAGGCCTACATTGACGTGGAAGTACAGGTGTCCAACGATCCTGAGTTCAAGACGGGTGTGACCACCCTGTTTAACTCCGACCACGACGACTCCTCCGGCATGGGCAAGGGCGGCGATCCAGCCTACGTCGAGACCAATCATGGCCGCGTCATTGATGCCAAGGGCACCAAGGCCCGTTATGTGCGTCTCTGGAGCAACGGCAACACAAGCAACGACATGAACCACTACTGTGAAGTTCAGGTCTATGGCACGCCTGCGAAGTAAGCTGGGCTGACTGATTGAATCATAACCGCCATGCAGGGTTCCTGCATGGCGGTTTTTTTGTACTGCGAGATTGGGAGGATGCCGCGCATGCATGGGGGATCTATCGCGGCATGTGAGCGGCGGAGCGGCTTGCAGACGCTGCTGGGGAACGCGGCGTGCGTAGAAGTCGCTGGGTTTGCTTTCCGGACAGGTGGGCATTGACCCAGGGCGGCCTCGCCTAGGCTCGGCATGCCCTGGGCTGCGATAGACCGCACCTTTGGTGCTGAGAGAAGACAGTTGCAGTATGAACGAGCATCACATCTTAAATGAGTGCCATTCCTGCCGGGAATGAATGGCCTTCGGTTATAGCATTTTCCGAAACTGATTTCGGAATGACGCGTGTGGAGGCACTCATGGCTCATGAGCTTTGAAAGCCGTGGAAACTTTCGGTTTTGCCGCAAAGGGGCGGAGAG
>NZ_JAQSEA010000140.1 GCF_029946185.1 Prosthecobacter sp. | reverse complement strand
GTCGTCATGATAGCCACCACTCTGAGTGATGTCTGCGGCCAGAGATCCGACCCTGAAATGGCTGGCAAGCTCAAGGAGATCGCCACCCTCATCCGCAGCGCCACGAATGATGCACGAGACGTCGCCAGGGCGCTCCATCCCATGGATGTGGATGCAAGTGGTCTGGTTGCCTCCCTGCGAAATCTCGTCAGCAGTTATGACGTGCCGGGACGTGTCCGGTGCGCGCTGTTTTGTCACGAAGCCATCCCTGTCCGGGACAATGATGTCGCCATGCATCTATACCGCATCGTCTTGGAGGCATTGGTTAACGCCTCCCGCCACTCACAAGCCCGCCATATCAACGTCCATTTGGGTGTCCGGCAGCAGGACATCATCCTTTCCATCACTGATGACGGTGTCGGCCTGCCGCCAGACCACGACCAGTCCGCCGGAATAGGACTGAAGTTGATGCGCTGCCGTGCCAGCTCCATTGGAGCCACCCTCTCGATTACAGCCCGTCCCACCGGCGGTACCGTGGTGCGGTGCAGCTTGCCCGCCAAGGCCTGATCTCTGTCCTTTTGCAATATCCCTGCTCTGGTCCCGAACTCCATCTTGCTTATATGGCGAAAACCCCTTCCAAATCTTCCAACGACATTGCCAACGCCACGCCGCCCGCTGTGAAGCAGGTCAAGCGACGGGTGTTGATCGTGGATGACCATCCCATTTTTCGCAATGGCATCACGCAACTTATCAATCATGAGGTTGATCTACACGTCTGCGGAGAAATTTGCTCCGCCGCCGAGGCCCTCGGCGCTGTGGAACAACTCAAGCCGGACATTGCCGTTCTAGACATCTCCATCCAGGGCACCAACGGCATTGAACTGATGAAGTCCATCCGTGCCCTGCACCCCCAGCTGCCCGCTCTCATGGTTTCCATGCATGACGAGAGCGTTTACGCCGAGCGGGCGCTGCGCGCCGGTGCCCGGGGGTATGTGATGAAGGCGGCCCCATCAGAAAAAGTCATCGAAGCCATCCGTCGCGTACTCGGCGGCGGCCTCTATCTCAGCGAGGCCATTGGCGGGCGGCTGCTTGACACCTTCCTCAATGGCCGAGCTACCAACGTCGGAACCTCGACCATTGAACAGCTTAGCGACCGCGAGATCGAAGTCTTCCGCGCAGTTGGGGAAGGCCGAGGCACACGCGAAATCGCCCGCACGCTCTTCCTCAGTGTTAAGACCGTCGAAACTCATCGTGCGCATATCAAGGAGAAGCTCCAGTTGAAGACCGCCCCTGAACTCGTGCGCGCCGCTGTCGAATGGGTCAATCGCGAGGCCAATTTGTAGCCGCTAGCCGAATGCGGTCCTCTCGATTTAGGTGGTTGTGTTTTTGTGTGCGATACACATCCGTATTCATGACTGCGGCGATATACGGATGAGGCATGAAAAGCAGCTCGACCAGCGATGGACTGAGTAACCGAAGTGCCCTTGGTCCTGGCTGGCATGATATGTTGGCCAGGGCTTTTTTTGTCTTGGAAGACATGGTCTTTCCACCTGAGTTGCGCATCAGGGACCTCGCTAAAAAATGCCAAATAATGGCGGTTTTCCCGGTGAAACAGCTCGTTGGCATTTTGGGCGGGAAGGAATGGTGTTATCAGCAACACATCCGGACGGAAAGTTCGTGCCGATGACTTGGTTGCGTGAGCTGCTAACTAAAAGCTTCGCACACACAACACACCAAACCACTTAATGCCATGAAAACAAACCCCGTCACCTTCGCCATTCTGCTTGCCATCGCCGCAGGTAATTTTTCAACCATGCTTTGCGCGGCAGACACAAAGTCCAGCTTGAATTCCACAGATGAAAAGTTCGTCAAGCAGGCCGGCGCGGCAGGAATGGCTGAAGTGAAGATAGCAACTCTCGGAACTCAGAAAGCTGAACGCGCCGATGTCAAAAATTTCGCCACGATGCTGGTTACAGATCACACCAAGGCGAATGCAGAGCTCACCGCACTCGCTGAGGCCAAGAAGGTCGAACTTTCCGCAGTCATCAATCCTGATTCCGCCGGGATGTTCAAAGACTTGGAAAAGGAAAGCGGCAAGGACTTCGACAAAGCATTTCTCGACCACTTGGAGAGTTCCCATAAGGAATCCATCTCCACCTTCGAGGATGCGGAGAAAAATGCAGCAGACGGTGAGGTGAAATCCTTTGCCAGTGCAACGCTGCCCGTTCTGCGTACGCATCTGAACAAGATCAAAGAAATGGCTGCCAAGTAGTCCCGGTCAACGGTTCATTCCTTAATGCAACTTGACCCGCCCAGCGATGGGCGGGTTTTTTGCATATTAGGTTCTACCTTTTTCTTTGTGCCACAGGTTCTTGCTTTGACGCCGGAGTTTACTCTCCTTCTCCTCCAACCAGTCATGCCTGCGTGTCCCTATGGATTTTTTGATTGATTAGCGCGAGTGCGAGTCCGGTCGCGAGGCCTGTCAAGAACATGGCGGCGGGGTTCTGCACCCATTCACGCAGTGCGGCTGAGAATCCGCCACAGGGCGTGTGAAGACGAGCATAGACGGCTTGAGCATCTCTCATGGTAGGTTGTCGGATCGCACCGCCTTCACTGATCATGGCATCGGCTGCCAGTTCCGTGGTGTGGCGGTAGTTGGGGATTAAATGCGGGCTCATGGTGTGTATGGGGTAAGGTTTCTCGTCAGTTAAATCTGATGTCCAAATTCCATTCCAGGCACCCTGGGTGAACAGAGCTGCGTATGGCTTCGGTATCGGCCACGTTCTCAATGCCCAGCTCATTCAGATGAAGACCCTTAAGCTCCACGGCCTTTTGAAGGGTGAGGTGCATCGATTCAACCAAGGTCGAACGGTGTGCAAGAACTGTGAGATCGGTTTCCATCAATAAATGAATCGCCGCCGAACGCCCAATCGGTTGTGTTTGCCGCGTTTACCCGGCTGGGTGGAACCATTGGCCGCCCTGTTGGATGGTGTTAACGGCCTCCACGAGCAGTTCAAGTGACGCTTCTTTGGCAATGAATCCTTTAGCACCGCTGGCCGCAGCACGTTCCACATAACTGGACTCGGTATCAGCTGACACAATCAAAACCGGCAATCCCGGTACGCGGGTTAGCAATTCCTTGGTGAAGTCAAAACCATTGCCATCGGGCAGACCTACGTCGATCACCAGAATATCGGGAATATCCAATTGGATTTTATCCGCTGCTTCGGCCAGAGAGGAGGCCGTCCACGCCATGTTCAGTTCCGGCGCGTCCTCTACGAGCGTCACAAACACACCGCGGATGATGGCGTGATCATCTACGACTGCGAGTCGCACTCGGGAAATGGGAGAGCTTGTTGGGGCAGGTGCAGACATGTTAGGGGAAACTGGGGGTTGGGGTATTTTCGGACGAGGCTGGCAGCATTCACACCTGCGAGTGACCGCAGAAAACCTGCCCCTGCCGCGATCACAAATAGGTCCGGTAATGGGAGCTGGATTAACTGCGGAGAGAACGCTCAGGTCATCCACTCTGGTTGTATAAAAACGTGGTTTTTGTGACGTGCATCTGATGATCACAAATGAATCAGCGGCAGCACGCGAATGATCACCTGCTGCTGGCGAAATCGGGTCTCAAGCACTTCTTGGTACCAGTTCCACCATCGGGCATCGAGCAGGCGGGCCATGACTTCGTAGATGACGATTTCATCGCGTCTGCCCAGACCTTCTTCCAGCCACCGGCCTCCTGCAGGTGAACGGGTGTGGGCCTCGCAACGGCCAAAGTATCGCGTCAGTTCCGCTTTGACCATGGCATGCAGAACATCAGCCGGCGTCATCGGCTGATCGCGCGTGTAGAGCGGCAGTAGCAGTTGGATCATGTGCATGATAGTTTGTCCATGATGCTCACAGGGTGGTCGTCATGAGTGCGGCGGTCAGGATTTCAGGCGAACTGCAAACGTTCGTCAGGACCCCGAGGTACATGCGGTGCAGGTGGTGGATGTCTTCCCCGGAAAACATGCCCGGTCGGCACAGCCAGACTACTTCGAAGGCATCGCCTTCTTCGGTGACTTCACAAGCGAGGTCAAAGCGTGGGGTGCCAGTGGAGCGCATCCGCAACTGAAGGGACATGCCATTCACGGAAATGTCTGGCACGGGATGATTTTGCAGCGCGAAGCGCACCTGGAAAATAGGGTTGCACCCGGGGGCGGGCGTCATTCCCAACCCTTTTACCAGTTCGGAAAAAGGCATCGCATTGGCGAAGGAGTCCACCGTGTCTTCATGGACTTTGCGCAAACGTTCGGAGAAGGTGCGATCCCGGTCGATGTGACCCCGCAAGGGAACGATGCCGGCGCAGTAGCCCATGGTTTCACGCACCGCCTGCTTGTTGCGATTGGCGACGGGTGTGCCCACGAGGATGTCATCTTTGCCCGTCCATTTGGAGAGCGTCACCTGAAACGCGGCCAGCAGGGTGCTGAAGAGTGTGGCTCCATTACGCTTGGCCAGTTCACGCACCGCCCGGCCCACGTCGGCAGGGGCGGAGAAGACCCAGCGCCGACGTTCGCCTGAGAGTGCTGCAGGGCCCGTGGGCGGGGACCACAGCGGCGTGATGTTGGCCAGACGTTCTTTCCAAAAAATGCTGCGCTCGCCCAGCAGCGCAGGCTGCCAGTAAGCGCGTTCGGCTGCGCCCCAATCTGAGTAGGAAAGGGGAACCGGCGGCAGCCCGCCAGGGATGCCGCGCAGCTCCTGCATGTAGGCTGCAAAGAGATCCTGAACGAATACCCCCACGGTCCAGCCGTCGGCAATGGCGTGGTGGATGGCCACCACCAGCACGTGGTCGTCGGCACTGCGCCGCAATACTTCCGTTCGAAAGAGCGGGCCGCCGACCATGTTGAAGGGCTTGCGGAAAATCTCCTGCGCCAGTTCTTCCACTGCTTCAGGCTCCTGCTGCTCAGGTGAAAGCTCACGGAACTGCAGTATTTGACGGCTGCTCCTTCTGATGAGCTGCATGGGCTGCTCCTTGCCTGGCAGGAAGGAGAGACGAAACACCTCCTGCCGTTCCGAGACCTTCTGCACTGCCGCCTCACACCCTTGCGGTGTGATAGGCCCTCGCACATTGATCAAGGCGCAGATATGGTTCGCCACATCTCCGGCAGGCACCGGAGATGCCTGCCACAATTCCTGCTGGGGGAATGTTAGCGGCTGCAGACGGGCCTCTCCGCTTTCCAGCCACTGTTTTAAACGCGATCGAGTGTCTTGGGACATGCGGGTGTTTCGGGCTCGGGGTTCCACTGCGGGGCCTGGTCTTCATGCACCGCTTCATCTTCCAGCAGTAGGTCGATATCCTCGTCTGATAGCGCCTCCAGATCCACGGTCCCGGCATCCACCGGTTCCGCTGTCTGCACAGGCGCTGCTGCCGCTGCCGGGGCTGCGGCGGTGCCACCGACATGTTCGGCGATCAGCGTCACAATCTGGCCGATGGTGCGCGCACGCATCAGACTGGCCGGTGGCAATGCCACCCCGATGACGCTTTCGATCGAGTTTTCGATCTCGACGGCCATTAAGGAATCAAGTCCCAGATCGGTGAGCGGCTGGTCATCGCGCAAGCCCTCAGGCTTCACGCGTAGAACACCGCCCACCACATCACGCACTGCGTGGCCGACAATTTCGCTGCGCTCTTCGGGGGCGGCGGACTCGATCTTGCGGCGCCAGTCGCTCTTGGTGCCACTGGTTTCCGCGCCTTCGACGCCTGCGGCGAAGACACGCTCCAGCAGCGGGCTATCCTGGCTGCTGCGGAACGACTGCCGCCATTTGGCCCAGTCCACCCGCAGGGCCATGGCTTGCGTGGCACCGGTGGCGAGGAACATTTCCAACAGCCCCACGACTTCGCGCGGAGACAGCGCCGTGGTGCCCTGACGGGCGAGGAACTCCGCCACACGCTCATTGCGCGCCACGTAGCCTTCCCCACCGAGCGCACCCCAGTTGATGACCAGCGCAGGAAGACCGACGGCCTGGCGGTGATGTGCCAGCGCATCCTGGAAAGCATTGGCCGCAGCGTAGTTGGCCTGGGCCGGATTACCAAAGATGCTGGATACGGAGGAGAACATCACAAAGCAGTCCAGCTTCATGTTGCGGGTGACTTCATGAAGCAGCCATGCACCATAGGCCTTGGGTGCCAGGACGCTGTGCATGCGTTCACGATTGAGTGCTGCCATGGGGGCGTCATCAATCACCATCGCCAGATGGAACACACCCTTGAGCGCGTGTCCGGCGGTCGCGATCTCCTTGAACAGCTCCTTCACATCGGCGGCGGAGCCAACGTCTGCGCATACGACTTGAACTTTAACACCACGCCCGCGCAGTTTTTCCACAAAGGCTTTGGCATCCGGTGTGGAGGCACCCTTGCGGCTGGTGAGCACAAGATGACGGGCACCGCAGTCGGTCAGCCATTCGGCCAGCACTTTGCCAAAGCCACCGAAGGCTCCGGTGATCAGGTAGGCACCCTCTGTCTGGACGGCGAAGCCAGAAGCGAGCGGCTCGCCACGGCGCGGCACAAAAGGATCTGGGAAAGAAACGATGACCTTGCCGGTGTGCTTGCCCTGAGCCATGAGACGGAATGCCGCGTCGATACGGCAGGCAGGGAAGGAACGGAACGGCAGCGGATGCAGGGAGCCCTGATCCACCAGATCGGCGATGGTTTGAAGGATCTGGCGCGTCTGCGCTTCATCGCCGCTGAAGATGGCATCCATGGCCACGACATGGAACGAGGCATTTTTCCGCAGTGACCACAATGGGATGCGCGAGTTTTGGTAGATGTCGCGTTTGCCGATCTCGATGAAGCGGCCGAACTGAGCCAGGCAGGAAAGGCCCATGGGGATGGCTTCTGCGGCGAGAGAGTTTAGAACTACATCCACGCCTTTGCCGTTGGTGAGGTCCATGACGGCTTCTGCAAAGTCCGCACGACGTGAATCAATGACATGACGCACGCCCAAGTCTTTCAGCAGCTTGCGTTTGGCCGGGCTGCCAGCCGAAGCGATCACCACCGCGCCCAAATGATGAGCGATCTGGATGGCGGCCATGCCGACCCCGCCTGCGCCAGCATGGACGAGGATGCATTCTTCCGGCTTCATCTGCGCCACGGTTTTGAGCGCGTGCCATGCGGTCATGAAGACCACTGGGAGAGTTGCCGCGGCTTCAAATGACAGGGACTCAGGCATGAGGCGAACATCGCCACCACGTGCCATGGTATGTGTGGCAAGACCGAAGACGGCGAGGCCAAACACGCTGTCGCCGGGCTTCACATGAGTGACGTCAGTGCCGACGGCTCTGACGATGCCGGCCACTTCGTCCCCAAAGATGCGGGCGTCCGCCGTTTCCGCCGGATAGAGTGCGAGTGCTTTGAGCACATCGCGGAAGTTCATGCCGGCGGCTTTGACTTCGATCATGACTTCGCCAGCAGAACACTCGGGCAGGGCGAAAGAACTCAGGCGCAGGGAATCCAGCAGGCCGCGCTCGCGGGACTCCAGACGCAGGGGCGCTGAATGATCAAGCATCTGCTCACGCGAGGCCAGCCCACGACTCACGCGACGGACGTAGCGCCCATCGCCGCGGAAGGTGACTTCGCGTTCAGAATCTTTTTGCAGCAGCTCGCTCCAAAGCATGCGGGGGTCCGCAGGTGATGCGAGGGAGGGGAGATCAATGCTGCGGCAGGTGATTTGCGGGTGCTCATTGGCCACCACGCGCAGCAAACCGATGACGGCTGACTGTGCCATGGCCACGGACTGGGTCTGGCTGCCCACGGCCTGGGCACCGCGTGTGATGAGATCAATGCGGCGCTTGGTAGCGGGGTTGTGGTTTTCGAGGGCCTTGGTCAGGTGGAACAGGGCATCGGTGCCGAGCTGGGTGGCGTCGTCTTTCACGTCGGCCATGCTGTCATCTAGATTCCACAGGCAGACAAAGCGCTCAGGTGCTTCCTCAGCGCATGCTTCGAGCAGGCGGTTCCAATCCTCCTGCACTTCGGCGCGGAGCATGAAGACATCGGTCTCGTCCGACTCAAACGAACTGCCGCGATAGGCAACTCGGCAGCGCATGCCGTGGAGCTTCAGCTCTGTGGCGAGCCGGTCACCGAGGCCGCCGCGATCCGCGAGCACCAGCCAGGACTTTTCTTCGGGTGCTTCGAATGCATCTGGCGTCGGGACTTTCGGTGCGACCCATTCTTTGCGTGCGAAGAGGCCGATGAGGCTTTCGCCGCCGTCCGTGCGCAGCAAGCCGGGCAGGGAGGCTGTCTCGCTGAAGCCTGCTTCGTGCAGCACCTTTTCCCACTGCGGGCGATGGAGCAACGGATGATGCGGACGCAGATCACGATCTGTGAAGAGCCACCAGCCGCTGGTGAGGCCGAAGACCGCGTTCAGCCAGAGGTGAGGCGTGGCCACATCCACAAACATCAGCGTGCCGCCGGGGGTGAGGAGATCACGAATGTTGCGCAGTGCGGAGCGGACATCGCTCACGGCGTGAACCACATTGGAGCCAAGAATGATGTCAAAGGATTCGGCTTCAAGCTCCTGCTCCGTGCCGCGTTTTTCCAGATCAAAAATTTGGTATTCGACCTCAGGAAAGGCCGCCAGCTTCTGCTTGGCTCCAGGGAAGAATCCTGCGGAAACGTCACTGAACACATAGGTGTGCAGTCCGCGCTCAATGAGGGGCAGTAGTTGTGAGGCCAGACCGCCGGTGCCAGCGCCGATCTCGAGGATGCGCAGGCCCCGCCCTTCGGGAAGATGACGCGCGGCTTCCTCAACTGCACTGGCAATGGCTGAGAGCCAGGTGCTGGAGAAAAGGCCGTCGCCGTAGAACTGATCCAGTACATCGGAGTGAACTCCGCCGAAGAGCACCTGCACGGCTTCCTTCTCCCCACGCAAGATGGGACCGAGCTCTGCGCTGACGGCTTCGCTGAGCAGCGCGTCCGGAAGATGTCCGGGGTGCGCGGCGAGGGTGGAACGAAAGACTTCTGCGGTGGAGTACGCCGTGGTGAGGAAGGCAGGGGTGGGCTGATAGCCGTTTTCTGCATGCACCAACAGACCGCGATGAACAAGATCTGCCATTAATTGATGGAAAGCGGGACGCATGGGTGTCGCGACGCCGAGAGATTCCGCGGTGAAGACGCCTTCCGCGCCCATTTCATTCAAGGCGCTGCACACATGGGTGGCGGTGAGGTCATCCACCGCTGCGCTGGCGGTCTGGAGATGATCGCGGCCGCGCATGTCCATGGCGGAGTCCAGCGCGCGCTGGGCTGCCGTTTGCAGGTGGTTCAGGGGCAGAGGGGCGAGCGGCGCGGGCTTGGCAGCAGCGGGTGTGCGCTCCCAGGCGACGTTGTAGACGAGATCGCGGCCCTTGCCGGTCTTGCTTGATTTGCGCGCACCTTCCACGCTGATGGCTCGGAAGCCGTCGATGCGGACACAGGGGCTGCCGGTTTCGTCATAAAGGTCGATACCACCTTCCACCAGTTCATCATTGGCCACTTTGACGCCAGCTTTAACAAGGCTGGATGCTCCAGGGGAACGCAGGAATACGATTCTGGCGAAGCGCACTGGGAGCCGCATGCCGGCAGTGCGGCCTTCCACTGTGGCTGCTCCGGCGGAGAAAATCTGCAGCGCGCCGTCAAAGAGAACGGGATGCAGCGGATACTCGGGGGAGCGATGGGCGATGGCTTCGGACAAGGAAACCCTGCCCGTGGATTTGCCGTCTCCGGCGGTGAGTTCACGAATGGGGCGGAACTCCTCGCCATAGCGGAGGCCCATGTCATTCATGTGTTCATAGAAGGTGTCCACTTTCACCTCGGGCAGGGTGGAGGCGGGCGTGTCATTCCACGCTGACGTGGCAAAGGGTGACTCGGTGCGTTCACCACGCATGGAGCCCACCACATGCACCGACCACGAAGACGTATTGTCAAAGCGGCTCTGGATCAGAAAGGTGCGCTCATTGGGCTCATAGGACAGCTCCAGTTGCAGTCCGGTGGGGGGATCAGGCACGATAAGCGGCTTGCGGATCTCGAAATCTTCGACCACAAACGGCCGGCCTTCAAAAAGTTGCACACCGGCTTCGAGCACCATCTCGACAAATCCTGCAGCCGGGAACACGACGAGGTTTTCGACCTTATGATCTTTCAGGAATGCCATGTGACGGTTATCAAGGCGTGCCACCCAGGTGGGTGTTGCGCGTGAGATCCGCACGCCGAGGAGCCCGCTGCCCCCTGGTGAGAGACGACCTTCGCGCACTTCGGGGGACTCATGCCACCACACGCTCTTGTCCCAGGCGTACGTAGGCAGCGTGAGGATGCGGCGTGATGGGGTCATTGACGCAAACTGCAGCGCGACATCGGCGAGGTGAAGCTCCAAAGCCGTGTCGAGCAGCGACTCATGCTCGCGTTCCCGACGCACTGAAGCGAGGATGGACTGCTTGGCGGCACGGTCGCCGAGGCATTCCTGAATGGAACGCACCAGGGCAGGGTGGGAGCCGAGTTCCAGCCACACATCCGCGCCAAAGTCCGCCACGGCACCCACTGCGGCGGCAAACTCCACCGGCTGCCGCACGCCGTTAGACCAATGATCTGCGGTGCAGTCTTGTCCGTCCATTTGCTTGCCTGTGACCGTGCTGAAAAATGGCACTGTTTCTGTCTGCGGCTGGAGATCCCCCAGCACCCGCTTGAGCGCATCTGCAGCGGGCTGCATCAGTGCATGGTGGAAGGGGTGACTCACCTTGAGGAAGCGCGCAAAGACGCCTTGGGCTTCCAACTCGCTGGCGATGGCGTCCAGTTCAAGGCGCGGCCCTGACAAGGTCAGCGAACGTGGACCATTAAATGCGGCGATGCTCACTGCACGGCCATGCCGGGCTATGACGGCGCGTGCTTCGTCGGGTGCCATGCCGACGGCAAGCATGGTGCCATCCTGCACATCACATTCATCCATGAATCGTCCGCGATAGACGATGATCTTAGCTGCCTCTTCCAGAGTGAGGATGCCCGCCACGCATGCGGCAGCGACTTCCCCCACACTGTGGCCGATGACTGCCGCAGGACGAACGCCCCACGACTTCCACAATTCGGCGAGTCCCATTTGCATGGCAAAGATGGCGACCTGTGAGATTTCGGTGCGCTGCATTTTTGACTCCGCTTCCACGCGAGCGAGTTCTTCCATGAGTGAGAAGCGCGCCCATGGCTTGATGGCGGCCTCGCAGGCCTCGATCATGCCACGGAACACGGATTCATGCTGCATGAGCTCGCGGCCCATGCCCCACCACTGTGGGCCTTGACCGCTCATCACAAAAACCACGCGCGCGGGTTGCTCACGCCGTGGCGTGAAGGTGGTTCGCAGCTTGGGCCCTGGCTGGCCGGTGGCGAAGGCATGGAGTTCCTGCACGGCCTCCGCCATGGTGCGTGCGTTCAGCGTGAGGCGGTGCGAGTGGTGATTGCGGCGTGCGCCGAGCATGTAAGTCATGTCTGGCAGCAGGGGGGAGCTGCCATTCATGTGTGAGTGATCCTCCAGCCAGGTGCTGAGGCGCCAGGCATTAGCCAGCAGCGCAGCTTCGGAACGGGCAGAAATCATCAGCGGCCAGGTGCGGTCCGTGGCAGCGCTTAGCAAGGCCCGCTGCTGCTGCGGCGGTGCCTCTTTGAGAATGACGTGGGCATTGGCACCACCAAAACCAAATGAATTGACGCCGACAATCCGCGAGCCTGGTTTCCCGGCCAGCGGTTCCATTGCGGTAGGCACACGCAGCTTCAGCGCTTCGAAATCGATGTGCGGGCTGGGTGCCTTAAAATGCAGACTGGCAGGCACCTGACCATGCCGTAGCACCAGTGCCGCCTTAATGAGTCCCACCACACCTGCGGCGGTTTCCAGATGCCCTAGGTTTGTCTTGGCGGAGCCAATGACGAGCGCGTTTTCCGCAGTGCGTTCGGCGCAGAGGGCGTCAGCAAGGGCAATGGCTTCAATGGGGTCTCCCACGGCGGTGCCGGTGCCATGGGCTTCAACATAGCCGACTTCCCAAGGATCAATCTGCGCATCATTACAGGCATCACAGACGAGTCGCGCCTGAGCCTCACCGCTGGGCAGGGAGATGCCATTGGTATGGCCGTCTTGATTGATGGCTGTGCCAATGATCACGCCTTGGATCGGATCGCCGTCGTTGATGGCATCTTCCAACCGCTTCAGCAGCACCATCCCGGCGCCTTCACCTCGCACAAAGCCATTGGCGTCGGCCGCAAACGCCTGGCATTTCCCATCAGGAGACAGCATCCCCGCCTGCGAGAAGCCGATGAAGCCATCCGGGTTGATCATCACCGTCACGCCGCCAGCCATGGCGGTTTTACAGCGACCAGACAAAAGATGCTCACAGGCCACATGCACAGCCGTCAGTGCGGATGAGCACGCGGTATCCATGGCCAGGCTGGGTCCGTGCAGATTGAGGCAATAGGAAATGCGATTGGCGGCGATGCTGTGCGCGCTGCCGGTTGGGGTGTGCGCACTGATGCCGCTGCGGTCCGTGGAGGTGTGCTGGATGCCCTGGTAGTCATTGTGCGAGATGCCGACGAACACACCGATGTCCGTACCTTTCTCAAAATTCAGCACCAGGCCTGCGTCTTCGATCGCTTCCCACGCCGTCTCCAGCAGCAGGCGCTGCTGCGGGTCAATGTAGGGGGCTTCGCGTGGGGAGATGCCGAAAAATTGTGGATCAAACTGCTCGATGCCTTCAATGAAGCCGCCACGCTTGGCGATGGTTTTGCCAAGCACGCCGGGTTCGGCATCATAAAAACGTTCGACGTTCCAGCGGCTCGCGGGCACCTCAGAGACCGCATCGCGGCCTTCGATGAGAAGCTTCCAAAATGATTCAGCATCATTGATTCCTCCCGGAAAACGGCAGCCCATGCCAATGATAGCGACACCTTCGTTACGGTTTGTTTCCATGATGTGTGTTTTTTCGTCTTTGCTACGGCCTAGTATTCGGAACTGCGGGTGGCGTTGGCCTTGATAGAGTGAAAAAAGTGAGGGTTTCACCCCATTGCGCTATCAGGGAGTTTTATTTCCATGTTTACTGCGAGCTATCGAGCCTGCTTCATGGCAGCGACGTGTCCCCCACATTTCCAATTGCCTTGGATGCGGGAATTGTGTTTCTTTGCCGGTGTTTTTCACCATGAACGCGGTCTTTCGTGCGCCTGCTTTCATCGGCAGGGAGATGTCGCTGTCATTGATCGTCACATCGACTTTCGCGGCGTTCGAGTCCTTGGTGACTGCATCGGCGATGGCACGGTCGGCTTTTTTGCTGCCGTTTACCACCGCATGTTCGGCTGCCAGGGTTTATCCTCGGCCTTTTTCGCCAGTTGTTTTATCTTCGGCAGCAGTGAATGATAAAGCTGCTGCGCAAGCGAGTATGATAACGTTTGTAGCTTTCATGCCCGTAGATCAAATCGGGTGAGAGCGGCGCACGCATCAGGTCCATTCGGCCACTGCCTGAACGAAAGATCCGGCTGCGGAATCACACAACAGCCTCTTCGAGCGCGTGCAGGGCCACCAGGCGGTCACATGATTCGGCACAGTCGATACAGGCCTGCACACAGGCCTCCATCTCGCCGATTTCTGCGCAGCTCGCTGCGCAGCGTCTGCAGATCTCGGCGCACACACCGCAGGTGAGCACATGCAGATCTGAGCTGCTGAGCATGAAGCTCGCATTGGTCTGGCACATCTCCGCACAATTGAGCATAAGCCTGAAATGCATCGGTTCGGTGTGTTTGCCACCGCTTTGCAGGCAGTGACGCATCGCCATTTCCAGGCAGATGTGGTGACAGTCGAGGCAATACTTCAGGCATTCCTCCTCAGTGAGATCGGCAACGTGGGTATTCATAAGTAAGAGTGGATGCTTGAGCATCGCCGCTGCTTGTCCCGTTGGTTGTGTGTGCTGCGGGCGAATGCGGAATGGCTTCTGCACCTCGCGCTTAGAGCTTCGTTCTCTTAATCCACCGCCCATCTTAAGGCAGCTTTGCGAGTGTTTCGCGACCTTTCACTTTCAGTTCAGGGTCATCATACTCGTGGTTTGGCATGGACAGGCCCTTTTTCAGAAAGCGCTTTGCTTCAGTGCTGTTGCCCATCAGGGCGTAGGTATGGCCGAGTTCAATATAGTGCCGCAGGCGACTGGGATTGATGGCAATGGCTTGGGTGAAACACTTCGCCGCTGCTTCTTGGGTGGTGACAGGAAGCTTGCCGTAAAGGAGGCCGCCCAGAGCGCGCTTGACCACGCCCACTTTGGCGAGCACCTGGTGCCAGCGGCCCAGCACGTGCCAGGCGGTGTCGTTGTTCGGATCAAGCCGGATCGCCTTGTCGGCGGCGGTTTTGATCAGCGGCGAGAGTTGTAC
The DNA here is from genome assembly GCF_029946185.1 of Prosthecobacter sp. Lineage (GTDB taxonomy): Bacteria > Verrucomicrobiota > Verrucomicrobiia > Verrucomicrobiales > Verrucomicrobiaceae > Prosthecobacter. The sequence continues at coordinate 25,616 of NZ_JAQSEA010000140.1, read as the reverse complement.
CTGCGCCTTACTTCCTTCATAGGGCAGCATCTTCCCGTAGGTGATGGCGGGGGAAAGCTGCGCCTCGGAATTCAGTGGCGCGAGCTTCGCCGCACGCTGTCCATATCCCAGCGCTGAATTGCCGAGCTTGAGCTTTTCTTCATGAGACTTGGCCTCAGCCATCAGATATCGATACTGCCGTGCGATGCGTAGCAGCAGCGGTACGTTGTTCGGCTCCGTTTCTGCCGCCTTCAGATAATAGTTCAGCGCCCGGTTTGGCTCGAAGGTGAGATCATGTTTGTCTCCCTTCCCCATGAGTTCGTCTGCGGTCTGGGCCGGGCAGGAGAGGGCACCTGCCCCCAACAGCAAAAAGGTGGCCCACCAAATAGGAATGAGTAATCGCAGTTGCATGGCTTGGTCAGGTTTTGGATTCGATCAGGCGGCCCGCATTCAGCAATTCCGCTTCACTGCGTGGGCGACCGATCAGTTGCAGACTCGTCGCCGGAATGGCTTTTTTGTGAGCTGGCAGCAGGATGGGCAGCGCCAATGCAGGATTGCCAGCGTAGTTCACACCCACCGTGTTCTGCATGTCGAACACTTTCAGTTCAAACAACACGTTAGAACCCCAGAATGGAAATTTGGGCGGCAGACTTTGCAGAGTCGGTACGGCGATGATATCCACGTCTTTGAATGTCTCCCGCAGTGTGCGCTGCCACTGTGCGCGGCGTTTGAGCGCACCATCGTAGCTTATGTGGTACTGCAGCTCGCCCAGCGCAAAGACCGCTTTCGTCAAAAAACTGACGCCATTTTTGTTCTCATACTGTCGGTCACTTAGCCAGGCATCCACCGCGGCCACCACCTTGCCATCCTTCTGCGCCTGCTCCCACTGCTTCTTGAATTCGGAGGAGAGGCGGACCACCCTAAAGTGTTTAGCTGCGAGGGTTTCATCAATGGCTTTGTCGATGGCTGCATCGGTGCCATCGAGATAGAGCCTCCCTATTTTGATCTGCCTTGCCGTAGGCTTCGCCGCGCGTGCTTTGGCGTAGAGCCCTGCGAAGCCGCGCTGCAGCAGCTCCATGCCCTGCACCAAATGGTCGATGTCATTGGCCAGTGGCCCCACTGTGTCCAGATACTTCGGTGAAATGGGAAACACCCCCTTGATGGGCACGAGGCCGAACGTCGTTTTTAATCCATACACACCGCAGCACGCCGCCGGAACGCGTATGGACCCAGCCGTATCGGTGCCAAAGGCTACGTCCGCCATGCCCGTCTTCACCGCCACAGCAGAGCCGCTGGAGGATCCTCCCGGAATCACTTCGTGCTGGCCATCGAAGCGATTGCGTGGTGTGCCAAAATGTTTGTTCTCGCCTGAGACCGTCACCGCAAATTCCGTCATGTTCGTCTTTCCAACGATAACCACGTTGCGCTCACGCGCGATCGCGAGGCAGGGGGCGTCACGAGTCGCCGGTGGCTGGTTACGGGCCAGATATTCAGAGCCGGCCGTGGTGACCTCTCCTTTCATGTCAATGTTGTCTTTGACCGCTAGACGCAACCGTCCGCTGCTATCCAGCAGCGGACGGTATTCGATGAAAGCATTTTCGCGGGCGACTTTTGCGCGATGTTTTTCCATGGAACAACTTGAGAGCAAGGATGCTATCAGGACTGCTGAAACCCAGGAATGCGCAGTGGCGCGGGGACGTTTTTTCATCAAGTGGGTGCGTTGTATCGAGACTTGTTCAGGTCAAAATCGACGTCCATGGGCAGTGGCATCAAGCCGTCCGCATCAGATCCACGTTTAATGACGATGGCCGTAATGATTTCCACCGTACAGGTAGTGCCCGCCGTGGTTGTAACGACCGTGGTAAGAATGTCCGTTATAATTGTAGCGGCCGGGCTCATAACGCCCGCCATAATAGTAGCGGTTGTTATGTCGGTAGTAGGGTGAGTTGTACCCACGTGGCAGGGTGTTGTAGTATCCCGCGCTCACGCCGACACCTCCCACGGGGTAACCGCCATAATCACATGAGGAAAGACACAGCATGCTGCTGAACAAAAGACAGGTAATGAGACATGTTTTCATGATTATTTGAAGGATTGTTAACTTCATTGAATTCGCGTCTGGGCTCCGCGCTGGCTGCATCGTTCACATGAAAAGAAATTCCATGGCCATCACCTGAGTCTCCAGTGTGTTCATCGCATGCTGCATGATACAGCCGCCAGAGGCGCGAGGTACGTTGCACTTTGCATGAAGCCATCCCACAGCCATTCGATTCTTTACCAAGAACGTACGTTATGAATTTTCAGCGCCTCAAACGATACTTAAAGTGGCAGAACACCATTCTGGTTTGCCTCGTAGCGGCACTCATTGGTCTGCGCATCGCACTGCCGCACTTGGTTCAACGCTATGTGAACCGGGTGCTGGATGAAATGCCCGACTACGCCGGTCAGGTGGGTGATGTGGACATGAAGCTCTGGGAAGGGGCCTATGAGATTCAGGACATCGAGATCATCAAAACAACCGGCAAGATTCCCGTGCCCTTCTTTGCCGCCAAAGCGGTAAAGTTCTCCGTTGAATGGAAGGCGCTTTTCGACGGTGCCTGGGTGGGTGAGATTGTATTCGACTCTCCCGTCATCAACTTTGTGAATGGTACCTCGAAATCCACAACCCAAGTCGGGGTGGACAAACCCTGGCTTGATGTCATCACCCGCCTATTCCCGCTCGAACTCAATCGCTTTGAAGTTTTTAACGGCACTATTCACTACCGTGATTTCCACAGCCATCCGAAGGTCGATTCTAAGATCGATCAAATTCACATGCTCGGTTCGAACTTCACCAACAGTCAGAAGTTGTCTAAAAAACTCGCCGCTGACATTCAGGCAAAGGGCCGCGCCTTTGAATCAGGTCAGGTGGATCTGGCTATGAAGGTGAATCCTTTCACATCACAACCCACCTTCAATCTTGATTTCAAACTGAGCCCTGTCCCTATTGTCAAGTTCAACGACTTTGCCCGTGCCTACGCGAAGTTTGATTTTGAAAAAGGCACGCTCGCCATCACTTCGGAACTCACTGCCGTGAATGGCGGCATGACTGGCTATTTGAAACCCTTGATGGACAACGTCGCCATCGTAAATGTGAAGGAGGACATTAAGCACCCGCTCAAGCTGGCCTGGGAAGGAATTGTCGGGACGATGACGCGGCTCTTTCGCAATCAGCGCAAAGAACGTTTCGCCACCGTAATTCCTCTGGCGGGCCGTGTGGATGCTGCAAAGCCCATGGTGCTGCCCATGATCGGCAACATCTTCAAAAATGCCTTCGTGCGTGCCTACGGCTCAAATTTCGAAAATCTGGTGCATCCTGAACAAAGCAAAAAAAAGTAACTCAATGCCTCGCTTACGGCTGGCTCATTGTTTCGAAAACATCGTGAAAATAAAGAGCTGAAGTCAGGGACTTCAGCTCTTCAGCTTTTCGAAAAACGCAGTCGCTGTCACGAAAACAGATGACTGAATCGGCTGCCCCATTTGGAGGAGCTCACGGAATTCAGTCCACGCTTCACAGCGCTGACGCCTTCATCCGCCAGATGGCTGGCGCGGTCATGCGCAGGTTCGGCGAATTCCGCGAGGCGATGCTGAATATCCTCCAGCAGTTGCAGCGCGCGACGTCGAGGCGGCGGAGGTGTCAGCAATTCCCGTGCGACAATGCCCACGGCGCAGCCGACGCCAATGGTGGCCAAAGCGGCAATGACTGGATGACGACGTATCATGCCCTCGATCTGACCGATGGGCGTATGCGGAAGTGGCTGAGGCACAGGGACTTCTTCGTCGGTGGGCGGAATGACAGAGGGATCGTTCATGGCAGCAGGATTTGGGGTTTGACGGGCGGTGTGCAGAGTTCAAAGGCCTTGACCACGCCGAGAGTCAGCAGCGCGGGACGCAGTACGGTGAGTGTGACGGCGGTCACACTTGCCACGAGAAAGCGGGTGGGCAGCACATGGAGAACGAGGCCCAGTCCCAAGGCAACAGCCATGGCTTTCGCGGGTTCATTTCGGGCCATTGTTTCCGCATCATTTACCAGACGGTGGACAAACTGTTCAGCGGGTTTCGGTGTGGGGTCTATTTTCATAAGGTTCAGTGGGACGGAGAGTGGGCGGTTCATGGAGCAATGTGCCCCAATGTTTAGAGCTGGATGCTCAGCTTTGCTTCGTAATTCAACGCCTGAATGGCCGGATTAATTCTCAAACCAATGTGCGCACAGTGGCAATGAAGAGTTTATCCCATCCACACCAACACACTCACCCGATAGCTCATGGACGGAAATCTAACCCCATACGACAATGAAACTGCATCACACTCTTCTCCTCACTCTGTTCGGACTTCTCACCTTGGCGAGCTGCTCGGGGCATCTGCCAAACACATCCCCCGCTTACTACAATCCCAATTGCTACGCGAATATTTACGAAGATTCGGACCTCCACGGCGAAGTGGTGCAAATCCAGGGTCCCGCATCGTTTTCATCACTGAAGCACCTGAAAGGGCGCGATTGGGACAGCATGATCAGCAGTATTCAAACTGGACCTGGCTGCTGGTTGGTTCTTTATAAGGACAAGGACTTCAAAGACACCAGCATGGTCATAGGCCCGAACACGACCACCGCCAAACTCGGGGAAATGGATGACGAGGTGGAATCCATCAAGGTGTTCGATCGTCTGCCATAAACTGGTCCGGAACTTTCGCAGAACAGGGAGCTCACAATCTCTCTGTTTTGCGCTTTGCCTTTGATCCTCGCGAGCAAGCAAAAGGCAAGGTATTCATCCTCGCGCCCATCACACCTGCCAAGATGTAGTACCCATCGCATCTAAGCAGTTTTTCCCGATTGTCCGCTCATGCATGGAGCATTCAAATTCGTGCATCCCATGGTTGATTTGAGCAGAAGCCCCAGCTTCCGCTCATCTAGGCGTAATACCTCATGTCATCCTTCGTCTGCAACGAAGACTGGCTAGGTTCTTTTCAAGATCTGCAAACACGCCAGCTAAACTGGCGGCGAACGACGCCCTATAAGCAGCGACACAATGAAGAGGATGAGAAACAGACCGAACAGCACCTGTGCGATGCCTGTGGCTGTTCCTGCGATGCCGCCGAAGCCGAGGACTCCTGCAATGAGTGCGATGACGAGAAATGTGATAGCCCAAGATAACATAATGACTCCTTTTTGTTTTCAATCATATCGCATCCCAGGCTTTGCTTGACCGTATGTCTTTGCAGAATCGCATGCTGAATGACATGACTGTGAAAAAAATCTGCAAAGTTGCAGCCTGCAAGACCGCCTGGCACCCGCTCACAAACGATATATCAGCATGCTTTTCAATGTTTTCGCCAACAAGGTCAAAGATGCCGCCCTGCAACAACTGGCCAAATGGTTCGCCAATCGCTATCATCTCAAGCCGCTAGGGCGTATCACCAATCTCAGGCTTGACAGCATGGCGCAGGAAATTTCCGTGAGTCTCGATCTCCATGGAGAAGAGGCGTCGGTTGAACTCACAATGCGTTATCGTGTGATCAGCTCCACCATGCTTGAGATTTCAGAAGTGAAATCATCACGCCAGTGGATCGCGGAACTCATCAATCATGTGATTCCTGCGGAGCAAAAATGCCTGGAGGTTCCGCATGCCGTCACGCAGGCACTTTCAAAAGTGAAACCTTGGAAGGCACCTTCCCCACAAGGCGGGGAGGTGCCGAAGACCGGTGGCTCAGGAACGCCCTTTGATCATACGAAACACCAGCAGGATCAGCACGGCACCAATGACTGATGCGATGAAGCCGACGGGTTCACCTTCGGCATACCAGCCTGCGGATCGCCCGAGAAACCCCGCGAGCATTGAGCCCACCACGCCTAAAATCATAGTTACCAGGCAGCCGCTGGGGTCTTTGCCGGGCGTGAGGAATTTGGCAATAGCTCCAACAAAGAGTCCGATGAGAAGCATCCAGAGAAAGGTCATAAATCAAGTTTGGGGTGTAATGTTTAATCTGACAGTGTCACATCGCCGCATTGTTGGGAGGCGGCTGCATCAGAATGCGTGATTATTTACCCTTTTATAGCGATTGTCCGGCAATTTGAACAGGGCAGGGTTGCATCCCCTGATGAGCGTTGAATGTGATTTTCGAAAGTTTCACCCATCCATCTGATCTCTCCCTGACGATTCGCTAATGTCCAACCCTGATACCCATGAAACACATCATATTCTTACTACTTACATCTGCAACTCTCCTCACTGTCAGCTGCAACAAGCAGAAACAAGCCATCGACGCCCAAAACGACGCCACCCAAAACGCGATCGAGCATCAGAAGGATGCCGTGGATGCTGCCGCCAAAGATGCCAAAGAGCAGGCTGAAATCGACGCCAAGATCGCCAAGGCCAATATCGAAGCCAAGCAGGCGTCCGATCAGGCCCAGCTCGATGCAGAAAAAAAGAAGGCTGATGCCGATGCGGAAGCCGCCAAGGCCAAGGTGGATGCTGTGCAGAAGTAATTGACATCACGTGGAAGCACCTTCACCACGTGATCCTGCTTCCATAAGGGGTTCCCTTTTCCCGAATACCAACAATCTGCGAACACTGTAACATCGTTATGAAAACATCCATCAAACGCCTCGCTCTTCTCCTCCTCGCTTCCACCGTCTGGACACTTGTCGGCACCAGCTGCCGCACCGTGCGTGGCTTCGGCCAGGACGTCGAGCATGTGGGTGGTCACATTGAGCGCGCCTCCCGCTAGTCGAATACACCAGCTTTCCAAGCGTTGTTGATAAAGCTTCTCAGTCTTATCAGCAACACTTGGTCGGTACGGGCTTTGTCATCCACTGTCGCAAAAACCAGGCTGGCCAGAGCGCAGTTTTTTGCAGTTGCTCCCTGAAATGGCCCTTTAACCAACACACACCATGAAACCTTCCGTTATTGCCATCCTCCTCATCGTTATTGGCGCCGTCATGCTGGCCTATCAGGGGTTCACATACACCACCAAAGAGAAGGCGATTGATCTCGGCCCTCTTCAGGTGACCACGGAAAGGCAGCATTACGTTTCCCTGCCGCCGGTCATCGGGGGTGCATTGCTCGTGGGGGGCATCATCATGCTGATTACATCGAAGAGAAAATAGATGCTTAGTCAGGCGTGCTTGGGAGAAGCCGTGCCATTCATCGCTGGAATGGCAAAGGTGCATGGTTTTTATACGGCCACTTCCACCGCTGATTGAGATTGATAAAGACAGGAAGGCATGGGCGGTCCTGGCAATTTGCACATCCCTCCATGGACCCTATCAACCGCACGCTATCATATTTTTTGAAGTTTGCCGGCGCTCTGCTGGCCATCGCAGCCCTCTATCTTGGCAGGGACATCCTGATTCCTCTGGCGCTGGCCAGCCTCTTCACCTTCCTGCTCAATCCTTTGGTCAAGCGGCTTTGCCGATGGGGGATTCCACGTGTGCTGAGCCTGGCTACGGTCACCATCGTGTGCTTTTCCAGCCTGGCGCTCCTGGGCTGGTTGTTGGGCGGTGAACTGGCGAATCTCGCTAATGAGCTGCCCAATCATCGGTCCAACATCCAGCGCCGCATCGAATCGTTGCAGAAAATTGGTGAAACCGGAATCATCCAGCGCATGCGCCAGTTGGTCGGAGATGTGAGCCAGCCCTCCACTCTCCCTGATGCAGAAGCATTGGTGGGACCGCCCACGCCTAACCCCACAGCCACGCCCACGCCACCCCCGCCTGCCGCTCCACCACAAAATGGTGAGTCCGTGCTGATGAAAGCATTGAACATGGTTGTGTCCACGCTGGCGGATTCGCTGGGAATGGCCGCAGTGGTCATTCTCTTCGTCGTTTTCATGCTGCTACGTCTGAATGACATTAGCCAGCGCGTCGTTCGCCTGGTGGGGTATAGCCGGCTCACGCTCACGACCAAGGCCATTGATGAGGCTGGAGACCGCATCAGCCGTTACCTCCTCATGCAGGGCACGGTGAATGCCATCTACGGTCTCGTGCTCGGCATAGGGCTGACCGTGATCGGTCTCCCCTATGTCCTCCTCTGGGGCGTACTGGCAACCATCTTGCGCTTTATTCCGTATGTCGGACCGTGGATTGTCACCGTGCTGCTCGTCGGCCTGAGTCTGGCCATTTTTGACGGCTGGCAGCAGCCACTACTGGTCATTGCATTCGTTGCCACGTTGGAACTGCTGACGAATATGTTTCTGGAACCCATGCTGTACGGGCATAGCGTGGGACTGTCGGACTTTGCACTGCTCCTGGCCGTGGCTTTCTGGACCTGGCTATGGGGCGGGGTCGGGCTGTTGCTGGCCACGCCGCTCACCGTGTGCATCGTAGTGTTCTGCAAGCAGGCACCTTCGCTCGAATGGGTGGGAATCCTGATGGCGGACAATCCTCCGCCACAGCCGCACCTTAACTATTACCAAGACCATCTGGCTGGCAAGGAAGACTCTGCGCAAATTCTCCTTGAAAGCTCGCTGCGAAATGACGGGCTGGAATCCACGCTGGAAGGCCTGGTCCTTCCCGCTTTGGCCTTGACTCGGCATGAGGAGGTTCTCGGCAAGCTCGATCATGATGAGGCGCAGCATATCTATCAAAGCATGCGTGCATCCTTGACCCTTCTTAAAGATGAGGTGGAAAGCGCCGCTGCTGAACTGGCGCTGGCAGAAGGCCCATCGGACCCGCCTCAACCAGCGCTCCAGATTTATGGTCGCGCGTTGCATGGAGAGCCTGACGCGCAGGCACTTGAGATGCTTGCCCTGCTGCTTCCTAAAACCCTGGCAATGGAGGTGTCCGCCCAACCCCGCCTCATTGGAGAAGTGATGCTCGATATTGAAAACAAAAAACCCGCCATGGTCTGTATCAGCGCGATGCCCAAGCGTGCTCAGTTGGATGCCAAGACTCTCTGCCGCAGACTGCGCAGTAAACGGCCTGATCTCAAGATCCTTGTCTGCCGCTGGGGTCTTCCCGGACAGGAGCATGATCCCAAATCTCTCAGTGAAGCCGGCGCAACGTGGGTCGTTTCTTCGCTCAAGGAGGCGCGTGAGGTGCTGGAGCGCCGACTCGAATGACATGAATATTTCCCAGCCATGCGCGTTTTACCCCGGCATGCATGTGCAGCCCCAAACGCCCATCACCACGCCGGACGGTCATGCTATGCACTGGTATGACTCGGGAGAGAAATATCTGCAGGCGGAGCTCGACGCCATCGCCAAGGCAAAGACCAGCATCCTCTTTGAATACTACCTCTTTCGCGCCTCGGCGGTGGGGGAACGTTTCCGGGATGCCATGACAGACGCTGCACGCCGGGGCGTGCAGGTGACACTGCTGCTCGATGACGTGGGCTGCTGGGGGCTGCCGAGAAATTACTTCAGTGAAATCACCCATCTGGGCGGAAAGGTCATCTGGTTCAATCCCGTGCGGTGGCGTTTCTGGTCGTTCCGGGATCACCGCAAGCTGTTGGTGGTGGACACCACCCAGGCATTCATCGGCGGATGCAACATCGCTCCCGAATACGCCGGGGACGGCATCCACAAAGGCTGGCGGGATGGAGGCATCGCCATCTCAGGTCCGGTGGTGCAGCACCTCATCGCATCCTTTGAATCCCAGGTCGAAATCGCAGGAAATAAAATATGGCGCGTACGCAAAAAGACTCCCAGCGGTTGGATGGGAGCAGGTGCCGATGTGTCCTTGCTGCTCACGCGACCGGGCCTGCATCGCGGCGACTTTCAGCGCGCTCTGCACCGTGACCTGCTTCACGCGCGTAACGTCGCTATCACCGTTGCCTATTTTTTGCCGGTGGGGCGCGTCAAGCGCATGCTGCTCCACGCCGCCAAGCGGACCGGAACATTCCGCATGCTGCTATCGGGGAAAAGTGATGTGCCGTTGCTCCAGATAGCCGCGCGTGCGCTTTACTCAGGCTTCCTCCGGCGTGGCGCGCAGATCCACGAATACCAGCCCCAGGTCCTGCACGCTAAAGTCTTCATCGTAGATGACATTGTTTACATCGGCTCCTCAAACCTCGATCCGCGCAGCCTCGCCATCAATTTTGAAATCATGTTGCGCATACGCAGCGCCTCACTCGCACAGCAGGCTCGCCGCACCTTTGCTCGAGATCTGGGTCACAGCATACGGGTGAAGCCCTTGTCTTGGAAAAAGCCTTCCAACTGGTGGCAGCGTTTCAAACAAAAAGTGGCCCGCTTCATCTTCACACGACTTGATCTCGGGGTGGCGCAGTTATTCGTTCAGAAACGTGAAACCACCGTTCGCCGATCCCACAGCCAACCCGGTCATTGAAGGCTCTTTTCGCGGCGTCCCATCCGTCACATGAAAAAAACCCGTTCGACCTAAAAGGCAGGACGGGGTTTTTGGCTTGCAGTTAAACACAGGCATGCCCCATGTTGTCCTGCTAGAACCTTTTTAAAGGCGAGGCTCAGCAGTTGCAGTCATCGCATTCTTTCATAGCTTTCTCCACGGCCTCCCGTGATTCGCCGGTGCGTTTCTGAATGTTGCCGATGAGTTCATCGGTCTTGCCTTCATAGTCTTTCAGATCGTCATCTGTAAGCTGGGCCCATTTCTGCTTGAGCTTGCCCTTCATGATGTTCCAGTCGCCTTTGGCTGTCGTCGTGTTCATATTCGTTGGGGGTGTAGGTTGATTGGAATGACGTGCCGCTTTTCCGCAGCACTTCACTCCACAAGAAACATCGGTCCTCCTTGCACATCTGGACGTGGTGAAGTCATCTTGCGCGGCTGTAATTAAGCACATCCATCTCGCGGGCTGAAAACGATGGCTGGTGGTAACCACCAAACACCATGAGAAAAGATCTCCCGATCCCCAGCCGTCAGGAAATGATTGATCTTCTGAATGAAGATCTCTCCCGCGAATACCAAGCCATCATTGCCTACGTTGTTTACAGCCAGACTCTCAAAGGTGCTGAATACAAGAGCATTGCAGACGAGTTGGCTGTGCATGCAGCAGAGGAGCTCAACCATGCCATTCTGATCGCAAAACAAATCGACTACTTCAATGGCGCTCCAACGACAACACCCAAAGCGGTGAAGACCTCAGACCAGCCGAAGGACATGCTGCAATTTGACCTCGACAATGAAATGGAAACCATCCGAAACTACCGGCAGAGAATCCGGCAGGCAGAGGCCATGGGCGAGTATGGGCTGAGTGAAGTGCTGCGAAAAATCATCGCTCAGGAGCAGGATCATTTCATGGAGCTCGCCGAAGCATTGGGGATCGACAATCCTGTCATCGTCGAGGATTGACCGGAGAGTGCTTTCCAATCGCTGAGGAATTGGCCGCAGGCGCGGCGTATAGACTTAAACATGAAACAATGCTCCGAACTCAATCGTCCTGTGAACCAGCTCCCTTCGCGTGTCATGCGCACCTGCCTGATGGTAATTCTTGGCACTGGCCTGACGCTTTGCGCCCACGCCACAGTCACTCTGCCCGCCATTTTTAAAGATCACATGGTGCTGCAGCGTGACCAGCCCATCCCCGTGTGGGGCTTGGCCGAGGCAGGGCACGAGATCAATGTGAAGTTTGCGGATCAGACCAAGATCACCAAGGCTGATAAAAATGGCCGCTGGAAGGTGGTTCTTAATCCGCTGCCCGCGAGCATCGACCCTAGAATCCTCCGTGTCTCCGGCCAAAGTACGGTGGTGGTCCGGAATGTGCTCGTGGGTGAAGTGTGGCTTTGTTCCGGCCAGTCAAACATGGCCATGACGGTTAAAGGCGTGGCGGGCGCTGAAAAGGAAATGGCCGCTGCAGATTTCCCCCAAATTCGCATGTTCTTTGTGCAGTCCTTCACGGCCACGACGCCGCAGGAGCAGTGCCAGGGCGTGTGGCAGGCTTGTTCTCCTCGTACGATTGCGAATTTTTCTGCCGCTGCTTATTTCTTTGGCCGGGAGTTGCACCAGACACTGAAGGTGCCTGTGGGATTGATCAATTCATCGGTCGGTGGCACCACGATTGAATCTTGGACCAGCATGGAAGCCATGCAGAAGGAACCCCAACTGCAGCCGCTGCTGAAGCGCTGGCAGCAGGATGTGGATTTGTTCGAGAAGCCGGACAACCGGGCAAAGAACGATGCCTCTAAAAAACAATGGCAGGATGCTGCGAAGGCAGCACTCGCGGCTAAGAAACCCGCACCTCGCCAGCCCGCCTACGTAGGCAGCGATCCGCTCAACCCAAACCGTCCCGGCAATCTGTTCAATGGCAAAATCGCACCCTTGATCCCCTTCGCGATGCGTGGCGTGATCTGGTACCAGGGCGAATCCAATGCAGGCAACGGCCCGCTCTATGCCATTCAGCTTCCGCTCATGATCCGTGACTGGCGCACGCGTTGGGGTGCGGAGATGCCCTTCGCTTGGGTGCAACTGCCCAATTTCCAAAAGCGCGAGACTGACCCCATGGCTCCCTCCACTTGGGCGCGACTGCGGGAGGCTCAGGCCAAGGCGCAAGCCACGCCACACACCGGCATGACCATCAATCTCGACATCGGCGACGCCGCGAACATTCATCCCACCAACAAACAGCAGATCGGTCATCGACTCGCTCTGTGGGCCCGGGCGAAGGTCTATGGCGAGAAGATCCAGTGGAGTGGACCGCAGTTTGAAAGTCACGCCATTCAGGACGGAAAAGTGGTGGTGCATTTTCAGCATGCTGATGGACTCAAGACAGCAGACGGCAGCGTAGCCGTGAAGGGTTTTGCCATTGCCGATGAGACGAAGCATTGGCAGTGGGCGGAAGCACGCATCGAGGGGAAGCAGATCATTGTGTCTCATGCTGGCATTCAAAAGCCCGTGGCCGTGCGCTACGCTTGGGCTAACAATCCAGATGTCAATCTGATCAATGGCTCGGCTTTGCCTGCGGCTCCCTTTCGGACTGATGACTGGCCGATGGACAATGCATCCCTCCCACCGAAGTCTGGCACACTCAAGCCATGAAGAGGCAGCCTGGAATAGGCTGGCGCTCAATGTGAGCCATTCAGTCTGCAGAGAGCACCATAATCCGCGCTAGCTCTTTTCCGTCGATTCCCGCCATCCTGCAGCTTCGGGGTAGGGTGGGGAAGAGCGGGCATCACCACCGTCAAAACAAATCTCCGGTAGCTGATGCACGGCGTTGCGCAGCGCTTTCTCCCACGCGTTGTGGATCTCGATCAGATCCATGTCCTGGCTGTAGAAGCGGCGGTAGTGTGTCACCTGCAGACCATCAAGTTGGTAGAGCAGGAGGTCCACTGGCGGGCCTACTGTGGCGTTGGAGCGCATTGTGGCCTCCAGCGAGAGCAGCGCGTATTTTGCGGACTGGTAGATGGTTGTGCTGTGATGGCTGATCCCCCGGTCAAGAATCGGGCGGCCATACTTGCTCTCCCCAATTTGTAGAAATGGCGCGTCCGGCGTGGAGCGCAGCGGGTTGCCCTGAGGATAGACCATGTACAATTCGTGGGGCTGGCCCAAGATCTGACCACCCAGGATCAGGTTCACATTGAAGCGAAAATTGTCCTTCTCCAGCGCTGCCCGGTCCAGGTCCGAAATGCGGCGCATCATAGCACCCAGCACTCGCGCCGCCTCATACATGTTCGCTACGGCTGCCAGCCCCAGCCCTGCATCAAAATCCTGCCTCAGCAGCGTGATGATGGACTGGCTCAGCGATAGGCTGCCCGTGGTGAGAATGACGAAGACGCGCTCCCCTGGAATGCTGAACTGGTGCATCTTTTGGCAGGTGTTCACCTGGTCGGCACCGGAGCTGGAGCGTGAGTCTGAAGCCAGCACAAGGCCGTCTGCTGTGTTGATGCCAAGACAATAGGACATGATTGGATGGGGTAAGGCAGTTCAGCGTTTCATTTTTCCACGGCCTCCACCACTTCTTCGACGGTTACACGCATGGACGTGCATGTAAAATTTCCGAAGAGCGACACCAGCGCCACATCCGCCGCGTCACGCCCATAGGCCACGACGATCCGCCCGACACATGACTTGTTTTCCGTGGCATCAAAGGTGTACCATCGCCCGCCGATGTACGCCTCAAACCACGCATGCAGGTCCATCGGTTCCAGTTCGTGCACAAAACCCACCACCATGCGCGCAGGCACATTGATCGCGCGGCACAGGGCGATGCCCAAATGCGCAAAGTCCCGGCACACGCCGCGTCGCGTGTTTGCCGTCTCCAGCGCAGAGGTGGACGAATCGCTCGAACCTCGCTCATAGGAGATGTTTTCATTGATCCACGTGCGGATGCGGGAGATTTGGTGGTGATTGTGCGGCGTTGTGCCTACGATGGAATTCGCGATGCTACCCAGCTTGTCAGACTGGCAGTAGCGGCTTGGCAGCAGGTAATGCAGCACCTCCACGGGCAGTTGCGCCACAGACTGCAGGGGGGCCAGAGGTCTGCTGTCCAGATCATCCGGCGCCCATGCCCGGCATTTCATCGAGAAATGAAAATTGCCGGGAGGCATCACGATCCGCTGGCAGCAGTTGCCGTAGAGGTCCATGTATTCCACAACGGGTACGCGGGGTGTAAGCGCGAAGTCCTCTCGCATGATCCACTGTGCCCACCCACTGCGGGGCCGAAGCATGAATATAGCCGAAACCTCTTCGTGGATCACATATTCAAGGTTGCAGGAGGCGTCGAGGATCATGAGATGGTATTGTGGGGAACTGCCCATGCTGGGGGATGGACAAATCAGCGTGCAGTTCTTGCATTTTTATCGTTGCACTACCGACTCGCGGTCTTGTCAGAACACCCAGCAAGTGTGAAACGCAAAACTGTCACAGGGAAGATTGTCTGCGGTCCTCACCGGTTTCCCCAATAGCCGACGCATGTGAGCGAGAGGCTTAAATTCCGTCAATGCCTACAGCAACGGCATGAAGCGATCATCAGGGGGGCTCCACATACGGCCGAAAGAGCTGTTACTCTCGAAAAAGACAACGACCCCAGTCCAACACCACACATAAACAAACCATGAAACTCAACACCCTCCACGATCTTTACGTTCAAGAACTCAAAGATCTCTACAGCGCCGAAAACCAACTCGTGAAAGCTCTGCCAAAAATGGCCAAGGCCGCCACCAATGCAGAACTGCGCTCCGGCTTTGAAGAGCACCTGGAGCAAACACGCAACCACGTCACCAGGCTTGAAACCATCGCCAAAGCGGGCGACTTCAAGCTCGCCGGCCACAAGTGCAAGGCCATGGAAGGACTCCTTGAAGAAGGTTGCGAGCTCATAAGCGAGGACGCTGAAGATGCCGTCCGTGACGCCGGACTCATCGGTGCCGCCCAGCGGGTCGAGCACTACGAAATTGCCGGCTACGGCACCGCACGGGCCTTGGCCATTCGCCTCGGCTATGACGAAGCAGCGGACCTCCTGAGCCAAACCCTGGAAGAAGAAAAGCAGACGGACGAAAAGCTGACCGACCTCGCCACCTCCACGGTGAATGAAGAGGCCGCAGCGTTGGCTGATGCATAATCAGCTCCCGTTTCCACCTCTCCCCGCACAAGCCGTGCTGTCCATACCGGATGGCACGGCTTTTTGTTTCACCTGGTATTCACGCCCGTGTCTATACATCACTGCGTTCCAATCTGGACCCCGCCTCGATTAAACGACGCCTTCTCACAGCTTGCACTCGTTTGGACCACTGGCACCGTGCGGCATGCCCAAGCGCATCGCCATTTTTGGAGGCAGCTTCAATCCCCCAGGGAACCACCATGCCGCTATAGCCCTGCGGCTAGCGCAGGATTTTGACGAAGTGCGGGTGATCCCATGCGGCCCCCGGCCAGACAAACCGGTCACCGACAGCGTGCCTTCAGTGTATCGGGCGGCATTGGCGGACATCGTCTTCGGCGGTCTGGCCAAAGTGACGGTCGATCTCTCCGATTTCGAGCAGGAGACCTTCACGCGGAATTACGAGTTGCAGCGGCGCTTTGAAGCCGAAGGGGAACTGTGGCATGTGGTGGGTGCCGATCTGGTCACGGGGGGGGCAAGCGGAGAGTCGCTGATCCAGCGGACCTGGGCCCATGGCCTCGAGTTGTGGGAGCAGGCAAATTTTGCCGTGCTCAAACGGCCCGGCTACACGCTGCATGCCGATGATCTGCCACCGCACGCCCAGCTTATCGAGCATCTGGTGGAAGGCTCCAGCACAGAGATCCGCGAGCATTTGAGCCATGGGAAGTGCGTGCGTGATCTGGTGCCGCCACGGGCGGAGGCCTACCTGGCGCGTTACGGCCTCTATCGCGCACCGGTGCCGGGGAACTGGGCGCGGGGGACGCTGGAAGATGCGAAATTTTTTCTGCAGGCGGACGTCGAAATCCCCAAAGTACGTGCGCTGAGCACCCTGCTGGATGGCAGGCATGTGGCCGCTGGAGATGCCGATTTCATCAACGTGATCGGGGGGGACGGCGCCATGCTGCGCAGCATCCGCGAGCACTGGCGTACCCGGTTGCCGTTCTTTGGCATCAATGCCGGGCACCTCGGCTTTCTGCTGAATGCGCAGGAACAAGTAACGGCACATTCCTTTCCGCCGAGCGATGTCATTTTTCGTCAAATGCCCATGCTCTTCCTCGAATTTGAGGACGAAGAGGGGCGCAGGCACCCTGCGCATGGATTCAATGATTCATGGCTGGAGCGCGCCACCAGCCAATCCGCATGGTTGGAGATCACAGTGAACAACGTGCGTCGTATTCCCAAACTCGTGTGCGACGGGGCCCTCGTGGCCACCGCCGCCGGATCGACAGCCTACGCGCGCAGCATGGGGGCGGCACCGCTGCTGGCGGATACGCCAGCATGGTTGCTTGTGGGCTCCAATGTACTTCAACCTGCGCACTGGCGCAGCGCTCTGCTTTCTCCCGACACCACGGTGGAGATCCGCAACATCGACCCCAAGCACCGTCCCGTACAGGCGTATGTGGACGGCCTTAGCATGGGGCGCGTGGTGGCGCTGCATGCGCGGCTGTCGCGTGCTGCGGCTGCTGAGCTGGTCTTCTGCGCCAGCCATGACATGGCGGAAAAAATCGCAGCCATCCAGTTCGGTGCATGATATCAGCCTTTCAAAAAGACGACGCACTCCTCGCGGACATCGCTGCAGCTTCCACGGACGAAGACACGCTGCATGTCTGGTGGCTGGGGCAGAGTGGCTTCCTCGTGCAGTGGGCAGGGGAGCGGCTCCTGGTTGACCCCTACCTCTCCGATTCACTGACGGCAAAGTACGCCGCCACCGACAAGCCGCATGTGCGGATGACGGAGCGCTGCATCGACCCGCGCCGGCTCACCGGCATCAGCCGTGTAACGGCGAGCCACCTACACACAGATCATCTGGACGCTGCCACGCTGGTGCCGCTCGCGGCGGCGAATCCAGGTTTCCGGCTCTACTTGCCGCACCCCATCATTCCCGAGGCGCGAAAGCGGCTGGGAGAAGTCAGCGTGAGCTACTGCGGCATCGGGGATCATGACGTGTATTTCGAAGACCGCTGGGAGCTGCGCGGCATCATTGCCAAACACAATGAAGTGCTGCGTGATGAGCATGACAACTGCCACTACACCGGATTTCTGGTGCGTTGCGGACCGTTCACCATCTACCACAGCGGCGACACGCTTTGGCACGATGACATCGTTGCAATGGCGCGTGAGTACGCCTGCGATCTGATGCTGCTGCCGATCAATGGCAACAGACCCGAGCGCCGCGTGGCGGGAAACCTCAACGGCACCGAGGCCGCAGCACTTGGCAAAGTCGGTGAAGCAAGGCTCGTCGTTCCCTGCCATTACGACATGTTTGAGTTCAACACCGAAACGCCCGACGAATTTGTGGACTCCTGCAATCGTCTCGATCAGCCCTTTTGCGTGCTGCAATGTGGCGAGCATCTGGAAATGAAACGTGGAGGATAGGCCTCCGGCCTGTCCTCCATCATTTCGCGATGGCCTGCCCGGTGGCCGCCCAAGCGTTGAAGCCGCCCTTGAGCAAGAAAATGTCTTTAAAGCCGAGTTGATGCATCTGCACGGCGATGAACTGCGCACGGCCCCCGATCGCGCAATGCACGATGCAGGGCTTGGTCTTGTCGAGCTTGCCCAGTGCCTCCAGCGTTCTCTGGCCAAGGAAATAGTCGAGGTTCAGTGAATTGAGGATGTAGCCGCGCGTGTGCCGCTCATCCTCTGTACGGACGTCGATGATCACCGTCTCTGGGTGATCCACCATCTGGCGCATCACCTGATCCGGCGCGATCTCGTGGATGTCCGGTGGAACAACCACAGCCGGTGGTAGCAACGGGTTGCCGGGAGGCACGGCTGCGAAGGCAGTCGTGCAGAGCCCGAAGATCAGGAGCGCAGGCATGAGAAGAGAGATCATGAAGTGCTGAAATGTGCCTCCTTGTGGCGAGTTGGCGAGCGGAACTCACAGACCTTTGCTGGGGGAAGGAAGCGGATGCCTCAAGGGCCTGTCACACTCGGGGCAAGCTTTTGCGTCTGCAGCGGTGGCACTTGGCTGACATCTTGGCGGGCAGGGAATCTTTGGTCGTAGTCGATGACGGTTCCCTTGGGATCGCAGACCAGACGCGGGCCGGGAGCGAAGCGAGGGGAGGCGGCGCTCCACTCGGGTTTGAAGTCCGGGCAGGACAGGCCTCCCATGTCGAGCAGCGTGTGGAAGGTGCAGGTGGCGCTGAAGGGAGTGTTGAGGTGGGCTTTCAAGCCAGCCATCTTGCCTGCATGGGCCTGCTCATACAGGGGAGAGACCCACATAAGCATCGGCACCTCAATAACCTGCCGACTGACCATCCCATGCATGAATTTTCCCAAGCGGGCCTTGGAGGTGTTTTCACCGTGGTCAGAGATGTAACACAGCCAGGAAGAGGCTTGAATTTGCTTCAAATCGCTGATGAGGCTGGAAAGCAGGAAATCCGTGGTGCAGATGGTGTTGTCATACGAGTTCTGGACGAGTTCCAAATCCTGAGGATCGCCAGCCATGCCGCTTCGGATACGCTGCAAGGCAAGCGTAACCGCCTCTTTGGGCGCAGGGAATCGGGTCTGTTCCTGTGCATAGCGTGCAGGGTAGGGGCCATGACTTCCGATGGTGTGCAGGACGAAAAGCACTTTGGGCTCGTTGCGTTGGAGAATGCCGCGAACCAAGGGCAGTAGGCTGGCATCTGTCGCATCGTAGATGCCTTTTCCTTCAAGGTCGATTTTGCCCCCCAAAAAAACAGCCTCATCCGCATCCGTGGAAAAAATGGAGGTCAGAGTGTCAAACGTGCCGTGTTTTTTTTGAGCCGAGAGCCAGTAAACACGGAAGCCTGCTTTTTTGTAGGCTGAAAGAGTGCTCGGCTGACGTGTGGCCTCGATCACTTTGCCTGCTGGCGAAGAGGTGAGCAATGTGGGGACGGCCACCAGGGTGACCGTGGCGGTGCTGGCAACTTCGCGGAACGGCAGCAGGCCAGGTGTTTTCTCCAGAAGCGGGGTGGTTTCGCGTTCGTAGCCATAGAGGCTGAAGCAGCTTTTAGCCGCGCTCTCACCGATGACCATCATATGTACCTGACGGTGCGGATCATTGCGGAATTCCGGCTCTTGGCTGACCGTTAATTGTTGCAGCAGATCTTGGCGATTCTGAACCCGAGAGCGAATGCTCAGCGCCTCATAGCCATAGTAAAGAGTGGAGGATGGAAATGTGGAAAGAAAACGCTCCTTGATGGCCCCCACGCTGACAATTTGACCATAGAATGTCAGGTCCCAGACGGCTGGGACGAGCAAGGTGAAAAAGACCAAAAGCCGCCCGACGAGGCCCAGCCGGTAATCAGCGGGCACTCGTGATTTGACGAAGACGACGTAGAGGGCTAGCAGCAAAAGTGTGCCTAATCCCGTCATAATCACCGGAGCTTGAAAGGCTGAAAGCTCGGCTTGATTGGTTTCAAGCAGGGCAAGAATCAAAAAGGTACTGGGCAGATTTTGAATGGAGAGCAGGCAGGCCAGGCAGGCAGGGACCAGCAGGATAAACGGGATCGCCAGCCAGAGCATGAGACGAACGCGCATCCCAAATGCGCAGGCAAGCAAGGGCAGGACCAGGCTGAAAAGCCACTGGCTTGCGGGCAGCCAGTAACAACAAGCGACGAGATTCGGCAGGTTGATCAGATTGAGGGCCAGAAATACCGAAAACCAGACGCGGCTGGTTTGGGTGAATTCATTGAGAGGCCGTTGTTTCATGAAACCAATAAATGATGCATTTTAAAATCTCAATTCATACTGATGGAGCGACTCATGGGCGTTGCACTCCAGCCGCAATCTGTTGAATCTTTTCAGCGCTCTGCGGCGGCGGCACATTGGCGGCATCCTGTCGCACGGGGAATTTTTCGTCATAATCCATGAGGTTGCCATTGGCATCGCACACGATTCTTGGGCCGGGAGAGAATTGCAGCGAGGCACTGCTCCTCTCTTTCTTGAAGTCTGGGCAGGAGAGACCGCCCATGTCGAGAAGGGTGTGGAAGGTGCAGGAAGCGCTGAAGGGGGTGTTGAGGTGGGCTTTCAAGCCGGCGACTTTTCCAGCATGCGCCTGCTCATAGAGAGGGGAGACCCACATGAGCATGGGCACCTCCACGACCTGACGCGTGATCATGCCGTGCAGAAATTTTCCAAAGCGGGCGGTGGAGGTGTTTTCACCGTGGTCAGAGACATAACATAGCCAGGAGGAGGCCTGCGCGTTCTTCAATTCGTTGATCAGATTGGCGAGCAGGAAATCCGTGGCGCAGATGGTGTTGTCATAGGAGTTCTGTGCGAGTTCCAATTCCTCTGGAGTGCTGGCTCCACCAAGAGAAATACGAAATAAAGTATCCATCACCGTCTGCGGCTCCGCAGGGAATCGGGCAAGTTCAGGCGGATAGCGCGTCGGGTATGGTCCATGGCTGCCGATGGTGTGCAGCACAAAGAGCACTTTGGGCTCCTTTCGTTGCATGATGCCTCGCACCAAAGGCAGCAAACTGGCATCCCATGCACCTTGATAAGCACCTCTTCCATTGTCATCAAATCGTCCACTCAAGAAGATGTCTTCATCCGACTCTGCGGAAAAAATGGAAGTCAGGGTGTCATAGGTGCCGTGTTTTTTTTGTGCCGAAAGCCAGTAAACTCGAAAACCTGCTTTCTTATAAGCTGTGAGGATGCTGGCCTGCCGCGTGGCTTCAAGCAATTTGCCCGGTGTTGCAGCGGTGAGCAATGCAGGCACGGCAAGCAGGGTGCATGGGGCAGTACAGGAAACGTCGCGGAACGTCATCAGCCCGGCGGTGCGCTCCAGCAGAGGCGTTGTCTGGCGGTCATAGCCATAGAGCCCAAAGCAGCTCTTGGTGGCGCTTTCGCCAATGACAAGCATGTGAACCTGCCGGTTCGGCTCATCTTGGAACGCCTGCTCCTGTTTGAGGGCAAGGTCTTCCACCAACTCTTTGCGGTTTTGGACACGGGATCGAATATCGAAGGCCTCATAGGCACCGTACAAAGTTGAACATGGGAAGGTGGTGAGACAACGCTGTTTGATACCAGCGAGTCCGACCACATGACCCTGCGCCAGTATGTCGTAGCTGATCGGGATGAGCAGCGATGAGATGATAACCCCCCGGCCAACAGGACCCAGTCGAAAGCTGGAGGGCACCCGTGTTTTGACAAACCACACATACAGCGTGACCAGAATCAGGGTGCCTAAACCCGAAAATAGCACCGGAACTTGCAATGCGCTCAGTTCTGCTTGGTTGGTCTCTAGCAGGGCGAGAATCAAGAACGTGGTGGGCAGATTCTGAATAGAAAACAGGCTGGCCAGACAGGCCGGGACCAGCAATATCAGCGGCACTGCAATCCAAAGCATGAGACGAGCGCGCATGCCGAAAACGCAGGCCAGTAAGGTCAATGCCATGCTGAAAATCCACAGATTTAAGGCCAGCCACGTGAAGCAGGGAATGAAGCAAGTGACCAGATTTGGCAAATTGATCAAATTGACCGCTAAAAATATCGAAAGCCAGGCGCGGCGATCACTGACCATTTCTGGAAGTAGGCGCGCTTTGAAAAATTGTTTAATATCCATTTATATTAAAATAACCATAAATTTATTTTGATCAAACTGATTCTGACTTTCCTTTTCTCTCCATGAGGTGTTTTCTCTGATTTCAAAAAAATGGCATTCAATCAACGGGTCTTTACCTCTTAAATGCTCTTGCACAGCATGCATCAAACACGTTCCCACTCGCCCCCTCCCGACACGATATCCCCATGGAGCCAAGCATAAGGGGAGTTCGGATGATGGTTAACTGTATGGAAAATGTAAAAAATACGAAAATTAATCTTGAATACAAATTCACAGTGAATTATAATTTTTATAATTCGAGGCTGATTATCTCCACAGAGTTGATCGACTCGAAGCAATACCAACAGCCACACACACACAACACACTATGAAAAACATTAAGCTCAACACCTCCCGCAAAGCAGGCTTCAGCCTCGTTGAAATGCTCGTCGTCATCGCAATCATCGGCATCATCGCCGCGATCGCCATCCCGAACATCGGTAACCTGAACGCGAGCGCCAAAGACGCTACGGCTAAGCGCAATGCGCAGACCGTTGCTTCCGTGCTCAACGCCGCTATCGCAGCAGGTGCACCCACCACCGATCTCAGCAGCACCACGCTCATCACCACAGCGATCGCTGGCCTCACTCCCTCGACCGGAGCTTTCAGCGGCAAGAAATTCACCTCTGGCCCGATCAATCCTACGGAGCAGGCTGCAGCTGCTGCCTACCTTACCTGGGACTCCGCCAACAGCCAGGTCGTCTATAACCCCGGCTCCTACTAATACCGGTACTGACGCGCTCGGCGCTGGAGTTTAATACTTCAGTTTCGGA
Organism: Prosthecobacter sp.; assembly: GCF_029946185.1. Taxonomy (GTDB): domain Bacteria; phylum Verrucomicrobiota; class Verrucomicrobiia; order Verrucomicrobiales; family Verrucomicrobiaceae; genus Prosthecobacter. The sequence continues at coordinate 2,757 of NZ_JAQSEA010000140.1, read as the reverse complement.
CGATTCACGTCCGCCGGGGAGGTGACTCCCCGGCGGTTTTTTTGCAACAGGGAAATAAGGCGGCGCTGGTTATCAACATGACAATTCGCAAACAGAGAAGGGCAGGTTTCAGCTTTGTTGAGGCGATCTTCACCATTGCCATCATCGGCATCATGTCATCGATCGTGGTGGCCGCCATTTCGAATGCCTCGCGAGATGCCCACCGTGTCATGGCGCGGCAGCAGCAGGCCTCAGTGCAGAGTGCCCTGACCGCTTGGGTAATGGCGCAGATGCGCGTCAGCAACACCGCCCAGTTTCGCAGCCTCGAAAGCGTCCGCACCAGTTACAACGCACTGGCCTCAAGCCAGGCTCGCTTCAATTTGCTGGCTCCCAATGCATCCTCGCCGGATCCCAATCTGCGCGTCGGCTTCCTCGATCAGACCACCGCAGACCACTTCGCGGATTACACGAGCAATGCCTCTCAACTGCAGACCGCTGCTTTAAGCAATGCACAGCAGTACCTTTCCCTGCCTGACTGGGAGACCGGAGATTTCCCCCATGTGGACTTGGTCAATCAATAATCTGCCCTCCCGCTGAGCACCATGCACGCCACCACTTCAAAATCTCACTCGTTCATTCGCGGGTTCTCGTTGGTAGAGATGATGGCCTGCGTGTCGATCATTGGCATCATCGCCTTCATGGCGATCCCTTCCGTCACCCGCATGCGGGGTGACAGCGAACGCAATCTGGCCATCGCCCGTGCGGAGTCATTGAATCTGGCGCAGGCGAGTTTCATCCAGGTGCGTGGCCGGAGCCAGGCCGCGCTGGAATGGGTCGCGGCCTCATCTGCCGACTCCAAGTACAAACTGCTGCGCGACTACCTGAGCTTCGCGGAGACGACGCTGACTGCCTACATGCCGTCCGGTTACACCGTCACTTTTCCTCCCTCCATCACGTCCATGACCAAGGTCTCGCTCTCCAGCCCGACCGGAATCATTTATTACTGACGCACTCCGGCATGACCCCCTCCGCACATCGAGGACATCGCACCACCTTCCTGCCTGCCGGCGGAGAGCATGGCTTTTCCATGTCGGAAATGGTCATTGTTATTTCCATCATGGGCGCGCTGGCTGGTATCGCCGTGCTGTCGTTCGGCCAATTTTTAGGCGGTTCCAAAGATGCACTCGCCATGTCACGGCAGGAGACACTCAACCAGTCGGTGCATCGTTTCGCCCAGCAGAACTACGAACTGCTGTTTGATGCCATGAATGGCTCCGTGGCGGATGAGCTGGTCATCCTGCGCACACTGCAATATCGCGATCCCAATATCAAACGCGCACAGCCGGGCTCCCCCTTCATGGACCCACGCTACAATCCAGTCTCCTCCAGCGATGCCTCTGTGCATCGTCTGCGATGGACGGGGAAACTGTTTGAACTGCTCAAACCAGGAAAGAGCGGCACGGGAATACTCATGAATTTCGAAGGTACAGACTTCACCACGGCATTTGTGTTCCCGCCGAACTTTAAAACGGCTGGGCGCTGAGCCAGCCACGCCACACCCAATGTCTGTCACATTACAGAGCCCAATGAACCCACTAGCAACCAAATCCTTTGGTGCTGTGAGTAATCCACCTAACACGATTGTTGAGGCGAGGCAGACGGCTATCTTGGCGATTCAATCCATCGAAGGCCTCGCCCTTCAGCATGGAATGCTGCCCGTCACCCTCCTGCGTGAAAGCTGCTCTCCCGATGCGGAGCGGCTCATCCGCAAGCTCGGCCGCGTGCCCTACGTGGCGGACCCTTGGCTCCCCGTGAGCACCATCGGCCCGCTGCTCGTCATGGCGCATCACAATCCACGGGCCGGAGATCTGTGGGGCGTGCCACACTTCCTCACAATCCGGGTGCTCATCACACCCGAGCAGTATCAAAACACCCGCAAAGATCTGGTGCAGCGCTTTGGCCAGATGCCGATCTCGCAGTCGAACGCGATGGAGCAGCTCCAGCCGCAGGTGTTTTCCGATCTCGGCCTGGACGGCACCTTTCAGTGGCTCCTCGAGCACTATCCGTATGAACCGGCTGAGATCACCAAGCTGAAAGGCTTCTATGAGGCGCAGTCCGGCAAGACGGAGGCCCTGGGAGTCACGCAATTCAATGTCGTCCAGCGCAATTTGGGCATCGCATTGCAGCACCTCGTCAGCGGCTGCCGCACCTTGGTTTACAGCGCCACCGAGGCGCAGCGCCAGACTTTCTTTCCTATCCCCCTGCTGGAGCGGCATAATGTTTACCCGCTCTACATCGGCAAGCAGGTCGTCTTCCTCCTCAGTGAGAGCAGCGACTGCTACGCCTTCGAGGACGAATGGCTCTCCATGGGCAATCCGTCGGTGAAAATCGTCCCGGTGCTGGCAGATCTCGTCAGCATCCGTGAGGCCATCAACCGCGCGGGAGCCACCTTTGATCCCGGTGCGGTGGCATCCATGGAGGGGAGCACGCTCTCCATCGCGGATGACTCCAGCGTCGTTGAAATCTCCCCCGAAGACATGGCGCGGATCAATCCGCAGAATCCCAACCACGAACCGGAGCAGCTCGTGCAGTGGGCGCTTTTCACCGCCATCCGCTGCCGCGCCTCAGACTTGCATCTGGAGAAATTTTACAGTTTCACGCGGTTTCGTGCGCGCATGGACGGCACCATGAAGACCATCATGACCGCGCCGGAAAGCCAGCTCAATCGCTACGTGGCGCTGCTGAAAAACTACGCCGGCATGAGTCAGAACCGGCAGG
>NZ_JAQSEA010000139.1 GCF_029946185.1 Prosthecobacter sp. | reverse complement strand
GCGGAGAAGGATGCCATCACAATGCCGCACACTCCTACCCGAGAAGCTACGCGGCGAGCATGCAGCCATCTTCGCCCGAAGATGGCGTAGGGTGTTGTAGCGCCGCCCAGCACCACACCCTCACCGTGGTGCACCGGATTTCGTAAACCCCGGCTTGTGGCATCCGGCGTATGAACTAAACTGCCACCATGAATTTCGATCCGTTGCCAGGACTCACGGTCACGGTGGACAGCATCGCCTACGATCCCACACGGCCTGCTCCGCCAGACCGGCCGCACCCATTTGTGTATCATCTTTCGATCCACAACGACTCACCCGACATTGTGCGCATTTTTGGCCGCAAATGGATCGTCCGTGACACGGACGGAGATACCATGGTCGTCGAAGGCGACGGCGTCGTCGGCCAGTTCCCCAATCTCTCGCCGGGGGAAACCTTCAGCTACAATTCGTATCACGTTGTTAAGACGGAGAGCACGGCCACGGGGTCGTTCTTTGGGACGACGCCGGATGGCCGGAGGGTGTGCACGAAGATTCCGCCGATTGAGATGCATCCGCCGATGATGGCGTGAGCCCAAGGAGTGGCACTTGCTAAGTGCCATGGAGCATATGTTGGGAAAGTGCACCCCCTCAATGCCACAACGGCCCGCCGAGGAGCTTTGAGAGCGTTGATTCCAAGCCGGGACTTGGCAAGTCCCGCTCCTTGGGGCACCTCACTCCTTCTCACACACAATCCGAAATCCGACGCTGTCGAGGTGCACATTGTACGGGTCCGGTCCACGAAACGAAGCTAGCAGGCGTTTCTCGCCGCCGGTGCGGAAGGCTCCGCCACGCACGATGCGCAACGTGTTGCTCGGCGGATCATACCAGCCATCGACCCATTCCCAGACGTTGCCGGGGAGGTCGTGGAGGCCATTGGCATCGGCGGGGTAGCTGCCGACGGGGGCGGTGTCGGGATGGCCGTCGTCCATCTCCAGCCATTTGGCGTCGTAGCTGTTGTGGTACTTTTTGCCAAAGGCTTCGTCGCAGAAGTTGCCGACGATTTTGGACAGCGGAGCTTTGCCCCAATGATGCACGCCTGTGCTGGGCGGTTGTTGATTTGGCGCGGTGTCGGGCTTCTCCTGCAAACCTGCGAGCACACTCCATTCCTGATCTGTGAGAAGGCGGTACTTGCGGCCTTCTTTCTTGCCGAGCCATTCGCAGAAGGCCTGCGCCTCCGCGAAACTGACATTGATCGCTGGATGCTCGGGCGTTTGCGGGAAGTCAGGCTTCTTCCATTCGATGTTCGTGGCGGTCGCGAAGGGTTGATAGTCCTTCACCCGCGTTTCATAGCGGCAGACTAGTGCGCCGATGCTGGCGACACGCACGAACGGCATCTCCAGGCTGTTGGAGAATGCCGTTTCGTTCTTGGCCGACTGCGCGCTGGCGCAATGAGCCAGCAGCAGAAAGAAGGCGGAAAGCGTGCGCTGCATGGCTTACTTCTTGGGAGCAGGGGCGGCTTTCCACTCCCAGCTCTCGCCGAAGAATCCCGCATCGCTGATGCCACCGGGGGCTTGGCTGGTGACAGGCTTGGTCAGGTCGATCACCGCCCAGTCGGGCAGCTTGGCCACCTGACGGGCGTTGTTGAGGTAATCGTATTCGCGATAGGTGAAGCCGCTGTTGATCACGACATACTTCGTGGGATTGAGCGGGTTCGGGTAGATGAGGACTGGAGCATTCGTGGCCGCATCGTAGGTCTTGCCATTGGCGACGAGCTTGTCCTTGGACCACTGGATCGGCAGCTTGTCGGCGATCTTGGCGAGGATGGCGTTGCTCTGGGGATCGCCCCACAGGACGAGGTTGTTGGCGGCGATGTCGGCGTCACTGATGGCGGTGTCGTCTTTGATGGGTGCATCGCCACGGAACTGGCGACGCCATTCGAACTGTGCGCGTTCGAGTTCCGCCTTGGCCCAGGCATCGACCTTCTCGCTAGCACCAGCCTTGGTGGGTTTCACGAAGAGGAACTTGTCCATGAAAGCGTCGTCGATCGGACCTTCGAGGCCGTGCTTTTTGATCAGCTTGCCCTCGCCTTCATTGTCGAGTGTCTGCGTCCATTTGCCGTTCTTCATCTGGAAATGGACCAGCCATGAGCGGTCCAGTTTCGGGCGGGTGACTTCGAGAAGCTGGCCATCGATGCTGACGACGGGCTTGTAGAGCAGGGGCATGGGGCAGGTGCCGGAAGGCATGTCGAGCGTGAAGGCGCTGATGTTCTGCAGCTTGATCGTGATCTCGGACGGACCGGTGATGCGGGCATGAATGCGACCGCGCACCCAATGCTCCTCAAGACTATCCACCGTGACCCAAAACATGTGGTTGTAGCGCAGGAACCAGGTGGAGAGATGTATCTCCTTCGGTGCGCGATTGCGCCCCATGGCGGCGATGCTGGCGAGACGCTTTTCGATTTCGATCAGCGAGTCAGGATGAATCTTGTGCGCGGTCTGCGGACCAATGATGTGCAGCAAATCCACGTTCTCGCCACGCAGCGCCTTTTCCATCATGTCGGCGGCTTGCTTCTGTTTGTCGATCTCGCCGCTGTAAGCCACGGTGGGGCAGTTTTCCAGGTTCAGGGCGTTGTCCGTGGCATTGTACCAGTGCCAGAGTTTCTGCTGATACCAAGGTGCGCCGCTGACATCTTCGTTCTGAAATCCGCCGAGGAATTCAGGCGTCTCAGAGAATCCTGCGCCTGGGCTGGCTGCGCACCATTTGTCGGCGTAATTCACCGCAAACTGCCATGCCGCCGCGCCGCCCATGCTGAAGCCGCGCACGATGATGCGGTCCTCATCAATGGCGTAAAATTTGGACGCGTGGTCGATGGCTTCGATGAGATCGATTTCACCCGCGAACTTGTTCGCGCAGCAGTAGCGGCCATAGGCGTGAAGGACGAGCGCGCCCTTCGGCGTGATCTGTCCGGTCTGTTTGCGCCGCTGATCGAGGAAGGCGAGTTCGCTGAGCGTCTCGCCACGGCCATGGCACCAGATGTCCATGCGAACGGGAGCGCCCACGTAGCTCTCAGGAATGACCAAGCCATACGGCTGCACGGAGCCGTCAATCTTGGAGCGGTAAGCGCGCACCACGAGGCCCTTCTGCTTCGTCCACGGTGCCTGACCCGCTTTGAACTGCTCGGCGCGTTGCTGCCCTTCGGCGAGGATTTCGTCCGCGCTCTTGAGTTCGCCCAGCTTGTGCACCTCGTTGTAGCGCAGCGCCCAATCGATGGCCTTGTGGTAGATCTCAATGTCGGGCAGCAGATCAGCCAGTTGGGGATTCTTCGCCTGCGCCTTGGCCGCTTCATCAATAGCATTGCGGAGTTTTTTCAGACCTTCCGTGAGGCGGGCACGATCCGCATCCGGCACGGCCACGCCCGGAGGCGGTACCGGGCGCACATCGGCGGCTTGATTGTCCTTGGGGCCGTCAGCTAAGGCGGCGCTGAGAGCGAGGAAGGGTAGGAGGATGCGCTTCATGGTTGGGGAAGAGAGAAATGGGGAAGGGGACTATTTCTTGCGCGTGCGTTTCGGTTTCGCGGCGGAGAGCAGCGGCACGTTGTGAAGTTCAAGGGGCGCGCTGGTGGCGCTGTCAAACTCAGCAGCGGCCTCGAGCCCGGCGCGTGCGATTTCCTCGGCGGTCTTGCACTTGTCATACGCGGCCTGCATGGCACCCAGCGCGTAGTCGCGACCCGAGCCTGCGGCCCAGAATTTGTGGAACTGCTGCGCGGAGCGGTAGGAGTAGATGGCGAAGATGCCGTGCGGATTTGCCAACAGGCCGTAGAACTGCGTGGTCTCGAATTCTTCGCCTTTATCTGGCGCGGCTGCCATGAAGTACTCGGCTTTCAGCCAGCCGTGGGAATATCGGAAGGTTTCAAAGATGGCCTCGCAGGAGGAGAAATCGCGCGGACGATCTGGATTGGAGAAGTAGCTGTTCATCACCACCAGACTCGCTGAGGTCCCGGTGAGACCGATGTAGGTGTCCGCGATTTTGGTGATCTTGGTCTTGTTGACAACGTGCTGCGCCTTCTGCCGCAATGAGCCGAGACAACTGAGCGTGTCAGCGCCGATGCAGGCGACGCCATTTTTTTGAGTGACAACGATGGTGGACATGAGGCGTGATGACTAGCGGCGGCGATGTGGCCGCGCAAGTGGCGTCGCGCAGGGGAGGGCGGCGGCTTTGAGTCATGCGCGTCAGGCATCGAAGCCTCTAATCTTCATTCGCGCTTGGTGGCTGGACACGCTTTCCAGAGCGAACTGAAGTTCACGACTACTTTACGCCATGAACTGTCCGCGCCGAATTTCGGAGCCTTTGAAGATGATGCGGAAGCGGAACACCTTTTTCTTGCGGCACTGAATCTTGCCGGTTTGCAGGTCAAAGCGGTCCGGGATCTCGATCCGATGGACGTCCGCCGTGGCATGGAAGCCGCGCTCGGAGAAGATGTCGATGAGCATCGCCAGTGCCTCGGCGCTATGGAAGAGATTGTCCTCGCTGTTAATGTCGGCACGGCCGGAGATGGCGTGGCGGACGACGATGGGCATCATCTTGTCCTGAATGAAGGTCACCACGGCCTGCATGAGTTCGGGCTTCTCCACCTTGTAGCTGTCCAAACGACGCACCAGATCCTGCCGTGCGTGGCGCACGATTTCGCTGGCCAGTGGCAGGTCGCGCAACTGGTCGAAGGTACGCGGATCGAGTTCGAGCGAGCTTTGGTATTCAAGCTCACGGATGATGTTGTCCTGCACCAGTTCCAGCGGTGCCTGCGCGTTGATGAAGTGATAATGGAAGATCTCCTTGAGCGAGACGAGTGCGTCGTAGGTTTTCTCTTTGAAGACTTTGTAGCGGTTGCGCGCCAGTACGGGATCAAAGTCGGTGGTACGTTCCTCCCAAAGGTCGCCGAGGCCGGAACTGCGTACTTCCTCATTGTGCTCCAGCACCTGGCGGCCGCGTTTAAGCTGACGGGCGATGCTTTCCGCCTCATCGACAAACAGCACCATGATGTGGAAGATGGGCTGCTTGAAATGCGCCGCGTCGGGTGTTTCCGAAAAATCACGGCGTAGGCTTATCATTTCATCAAACAGCATTTTCAGACACTCCACCTGCACCTTCGTGCGCGGGAAGCCGTCTAAGATGGCACCGTTTTGCTGCTCAGGTTCGAGCAGTTTGCGGATCAGAATACCCACCACCTCGCGGTCGCCCACCATGCCGCCTTGAGATTTGAGCTTTTGTGCTTCCGGGCTGTCGAGCAGCGCACTAACCACAATCGGCTGAGCGGTGATGCCGCGCACCTCGCGGATGAAGTCGGTGTTGGTGCCTTTGCCCGCTCCCGGTGCGCCGCCGAGAAGGATCAGCTCCTTGGGAAAGCGTAGCTTTTCGCGGCCATAGTCCTCGACGAGCTGCTTCCAGACGTGGTTAAAGATGAGCTGGGCATCTTTGATTTCCAGATCTGCCGGTGCGGCAGGTTTGGGGGCGGGCTCGTTGGTTGCGGTTGGCATGGGTGCGCTTATCCCAAGGAGAGGGACTTGCCAAGTCCTGGTTGGGAAGTTTGAGAGGGCTTTTCTAAAACGCCAGGTCGGGACTTGGCAAGTCCCGCTCCTTGTTACGCAACCGCCTTGGCTAGTTCGCTTTCCCAGAGGGTGAAGTCACTTTCTATCAGGTGGGCTTTGGTGGGATTGCGCCGGAAGTAGCGGATGACGTTTCTCAGGTGGTCGCCATCGCGGATGAGGCGGTCGAAGTAATCGTGCTTCCAAAACTGGCCTTGAACGCCGAGTGTTTCGTTGATGACACCCGCCGTCCGACGCTTCCATGTGTAGAGCACTTTCTCCAGAAGCCAGTCAGGATGCAGTACGACAAGCGCGTGCACATGATTGGGCATGATGACGTAGGATAACAACTCATAGCGCTGGTCATGGAAGAAATTCAGCGATTCCTTGACGACTCCTCGCAGAGTTGACTGGCGCAAGAAACAGGAGCCGTGGCCATCATCCAACCACTGATCGACACGAGCGGAGAACAGACGGTGATATTCGGCTTCATCCTCAGGTGAAAGCGGGGGCGGGTGGTGCAACCGCCAGCGCTCTCGCTCGGAGTCGAGTTCTCTGAGCATTTCCGCAGGCAGTGAATCGGCCATGCGAAAGGTGATGAAGTAAGTGGCTCCCGGCTGCTGCCAGTGTGGCAGGTTGTGTCGCGTGATACGAATGTCTTCGAACGGATTGAAGAACTTCATTCGAGCGGGGGGCGTCAAGGAGCGGGACTTGCCAAGTCCCGGCTTGATGTTTGGAATGTTTGGGTGAAAGCGGGGCACTACGCGGCACTTAGCAAGTGCCGCTCCTTGGAGTTAGCCTTTCAGCGTCATCAGGTAGGCGAGGAGATCGGCGACTTGCTGGTCTTGCAGGGCATCGATAAGGCCTTCGGGCATGAGGGAGCGGCGGATGAACTTGGTGCTGCGGATGTCCTTCTTTTCGAGGCGGCGATCCTGCAGGCCGGGCTGGCGGATGATGGTGGCAGTTTTGTCTTCGCTGACGAAGAAGGCATCGATGAGATCGCCGTTTTTCATTTCCACACGGTAGATGCGGTAGCCGGGCTCCATGGCGGCATTGGGGGTGAGGATGTTGCGCAGCACGGCCTCCAGGCCCATGGCACCGGCACCGCTGAGGTTCGGGCCGATCTGGCCGCCCGCGTTGCCGATCTGATGGCAGGCCATGCAGAGAGCGCTGAGGACTTTGCCGTTGGCTGCATTGCCCTTCGGCGCGAGTGCGGTGAATTGGGCGAACTTGGTGTCGAGAGCCTTGGCCTGCTCTTCGGTGAGCAGCGGTGGAGTGTCGATGGTTTTGGCGATGCGGGCACCTTTATCGAATTTCGAGGCTGCCGTGATGAGGGAGGGATGAGATGCGAGGCTGCGATCAAAGTTTGCCCGGATCTCGGCTGCGGTGCGGGCTGAATTCCATACGCGGAATTCGGTGATGGCTCCTTCGGTGCCTTGCTTCGGACCACTCCAACCGATTTTGCAGTTCTCCCACTTGGCCGGTGCTGGCTTGGTGCCAGTGGCATCCAGTTCACCGTTTTGGTAGATGCGGAGGATGTTCTTGTCATCGCGTGTGACGGCGAGGTGCGTCCAGAGGTCAGGCGTCATGGGTTTGGTGGCCACGCAGACGTCTTTCAATTCGGAGCCGGCATACACGCGGAACTTGGAGCCGAAGAAATTCATATCGACACCGCCGGGCGTGCCGAGGAGACCGTCGGTATTGCTGATGCCTTCGGCGAGGCGCACCCAGGCCTCGATGGTGAAGGGGCCGTCGAGGGTGATCTTGGAATCGACCATGGCGGTGTCCTCGCCATCGAGCAGCAAGACTTCGCGGAAGATGCCGCCGAGTTGCTGCTGGAGCTTTGCGAGTGCCGGATCATTGCCGAGTACGGTGGCGAGTCGCTCGACCGTGGGACCATCGAGATCGGCCTGCGGCAGGGTTTTGTCGAGCAAGGCGGTAACGATGGTCTGCGCGCCTGCTTTGGTGCTGGCGAGAGTGGTGAGCGCGGCTTTGCGCTGCGAGGGCTGAAGCTCAGGATAAAGCGCGAGAAGTTTGGCTGCGGCATCCGGTGCGCGTGAGGCTGCGAGGGCTTCGAGCGCGGCTTCGCGGGTGAGGGGATCAGGATCGGATTTGGCGAGCGACGCGAAGAGACTGGCCGCGTCGCTGCGAAGATCGCGCAGGGTGTTGAGAACCAAGGATCGGGAGTTGCCAACTCCCGTCGGGACTGGGCCAGTCCCGCTCCTTGTTAGAAGCGCGACGAGATCTGCTTCGAGTGCGGTGAGCTGAAACCCACCGATAAGTGATAGAGCCAGGTGGCGGACTGGGGCATCGCTGCTTTGCAGCATGTCGCGAGCTGTTTCCGTGAGCAGCGGCGCGATCTTGGCGGCATCGAGTTTGATGCGTTGAGCCAGCAGCTTTTCGGCGACACTCGTGCGTGATTTTTCATTGGTAAGCAGAGCCTTCAAAGCCGTGCCGACGCCGGGCTCGGCGGGGAACTGGGCGAGGCGGAGGAGTTCTTCATCATTCGGAGCGCGGTCGAGTTGAGGCAGCAGCTTGGCGACACGCGAGGCGCTGGCTTTGGAGTCGAGAGCGAGTGAGGCGAGCACGCGGGCTTCGATGGGGAGCTTGGCGGCAGCGTCGGAGTCGAGGAACTTGGTGACGAGATCGGGATGACGCTCCAAGAACATGCGGACGAGGAAGCGCTCAAACTCACGGTCGTAGGCTTCGCGCACGGGGATTTGTTTTGCGCCGCGTGAGCTTTGGCCAAGTGGGCCGGGGAGGGAGGGCTTGGCGAAGGCGAGCAGATCGGCGATGTTATGGTCGGTCAGGCTGCGACCGATGGCGCGCAGCGGAATGCTTTCGCGGGGATAGGCGTACTCAGACGTGGCCCAGTGGCTCGTTGCTAGCTGATGTCTATCGCTGAGCGTTTGCCAGGCTATTTGAGTTTTGCCGAGGGGGGCATCTTTGAGCGAAGCATTGAGTTCTTCGTTGGTGAGTTTGGTGAAATCGGGGATGGTGGAAACGAACTTGGAAGCCTTTTTTACAGGCTTCACGCGCCAGATTCTCCCCCGCGTCTTGTCGCGGTCAGGATGTGCGCGAGGGACTTCGTTGTGTGAGATGATCTTGTTGTACCAATCGACGATGTAGATGCAGCCATCGGGGCCGTTGGTGAGGCCGACGGGGCGGAAGAATGGATCGTCGCTGGTGATGAGGTCGGTGAGTTGTTCGAGCTTCCAATAGGCACCGTCGCGCTGCATGCCGAGGGTTTGAACCTTTGAGGTGATGGGGTTGGCGACGGCCATGGTGTGCGCGTTCTTTTTGTCGCGCAGTGCGCCGTCTTCGATCAAGGCAAGGCCGCTCAAGCCGGTGCCTCCCATGCGGAACTCGGTGGCGGGTGGGAAGTCGGGCTGATAGCTCTTCTTGAGCGCCTCCATGCCGCCGGGGTAGTAGGCGTATTCGTGGAAGGGCATGATGGGGTAGCCGTAGTCGTTGGCTTCCTGGATGAAGGTCTCGCCTTCGCCGGTGATGACGAGGCCCCAGATGTTGTTGGGGCCGATGCTGGTCATTTCAAATTCGCTGCCATCGGGGCGCATGCGTGCCATGCCGCACTTCGGGTAGTCGACCACGACATCGCTGCCTGGCTTGTGGACTTTGCTGTTGTTGAAGAGGCCCTGCGCCATCCAGATCCAGCCGCCGGGTGCACGAGTGAACTGATGCGGAAATAGATGCGAGTCTTGCACGCCGAAGCCGGTGAGGATGACTTCGCGCTGGTCGGATTTGCCATCGCCATCGGTGTCTTTGAGCAGGAGCAGATCGTGACCGTGGAGCGCGTAGCAGGAGTCGCCATTGCCCCAGGGGAGGATGCCGAGCGGGATGGCGAGGCCGTCCGCATAGACGGTGGGGTTGGTGAGTCCACCCGCGGGAATCGGCCCATTCACCGACTCCCGCGGATAGACGAGCACTTTGTCTTTGCCCCGGGTCGCATACACGGCCTCCGCAGCGGCGGGGTTTTCGTTTGAATCGACGGGATACTCCAGCGCGGTCTGGGTCCACATGCGGCCGCGTTGATCAAAGTAAACGCTGACGAATTTGCCGAGGCCCTCGCTTTCCTGCACGACGAGTTCGACTTCGTAGCCAGGGGCGACGTGGAACTTTTTCAATTCCTCCTGCGCAGTCAGCGGGGTGCCTTGCACGTTGTTGTAGCTGATGTCGCGCTTCGGTTTCGCGGCATCGGCCTGCAGTTTTGGCGGCGGGGCGACGAGTTTGCGTGCGGCATCGACACCGCCGAGCGATTCCCAGGTGGGTGCTCCGGGTGTGGCGGGGAGTTCTTCGATCGTCACGTCTTTGACCTGCACGAGGCAGACGCCACCGCTGTGAACTTGCGGGCCGAGGAGGCCATCGAGCGCGATGTTCTTGTCGGTCTCGGTGTAGTCCATGCAAAGTACACCATTGATCCAGGTCTGAATGCGCGGGCCTTCGGCGCGGATGCGGTATTCGTTCCAACCGAAGACATCGACGGCCTTGTCGAGAGCGGCTTGCTGTTCTGGGGTAGGGGCCCAGATGACTTTGTTGCGGCGGAACTCGTCATAGATTTTGCCAAACCAGCCTGCACCGCAATCGACCTGATAGCCGGTCATGTGAGCGCCTCCGGGAACGCGCAGGCTGCGAATCTGGATGCCGCTGTTGATCAGGCCGGTCTTTGGATCGCCGCTGACTTTGATCTTGAGCTTGAGGTCGAAGTTTTGGTAACTCTTCTTGGTGCAGATGAAGTGGTTTTCCTTGATCTTCTCCGTGGTGGAACCGCCGGTGATCATGCCGTCTTCCACATGCCAGATCTTGGGATCGAAGTCCCAGCCTTCGAGGGTTTTGCCATCGAAGAGGGAAACCGGCTCCGCGTGGAGAGCGGTGCTGAGGAGGAGCAGAGAGAGAAAGTGCTTCATGGGTTGGAATAACGGACTCGTTAAGCGCAGGCTAGCAGGATGACATGCACGGTGTCATGCCTGAAATGCACTTCGGAAAAGGTCAAAGCGTCAAGGTTGGTGCAGTGCGCCGTCAATTACGGTCAATAGTGGAGATCCAAAGACGGCAGGCCATGCTCGCAGCGACGCTGGCACTCAAGGAGCGGGACTTGCCAAGTCCCGGCCTGGACTCATGCCGTGTGATTCTCCACAGGCTGGCACTTGGCAAGTCCCGCTCCTTGCCAATCCGGCCTGGCACGCTGTACATCCTTGTATGACCCACGACCTTATCGAAACCACGCTCGACGGCCCGCGCACACGGCGCTGGGTGGTGGAGGCGCGGGAGTGTGTGGAGATGACGACGCACCGGATCGCGCGCTTTGGCATGGATGAGGCGCTGCCGCCCTACCGGCGGGTGCGCATGAGTCCTGAGGGGAGTTTTGTGCTGGCCTGTGTGAGTGGAGAGGGATCGATCTTGCTCGATGGTCGCTGGCAGAAGGTGAAGCCGGGCATGGTGTGCCTAGCACCGCCCCGGGTGCTGAATGCGTTTGAGGCCAAGGGAAGCGAACGCTGGTGCTTTGCGTGGGTGCGGTATGACGAGCCTAGTTTTGTCACGCCGGTGGTGGGTGCAGCATCGCCGGTGATGCCGACGGCGCATGCGGATGAAATTGCGCGGATCATCCATGGAGTACGGACTGAGTGGGAGGGCGAGCGTGAGCCGCGTCTACTGCATCATTGGCTTGAGCTGCTGCATGGGACGATCCGCCGCATTGCCCAGCCATGGCGCAGCCGCGAACCACGGGTGGCGAAGCTGTGGGCAGATGTGGAGCAGGATCTGATGCGGGACTGGACGCTGGCCGAGCTGGCGCATCGCAGCCATTGCAGTCCGGAGCATCTGCGGCGGCTGTGCATGAAGGAGCTGGGGCGCAGCCCGATGCAGCACCTAACCTGTTTGCGCATGGAGCAGGCTCGGCGTTTTCTTGAAGCTGGGAACGACAAGCTGGAAGTCGTGGCCGCGAATGTGGGCTATGCGAATGCGGCGATCTTCTCGCGAGTGTTCAGGCGCTGGGTCGGCGTGGCACCGGGCGAGTATCGAGGGAGGGCGTGATTGCGAGATTGAGATGACGCTCTCGCGTGTTTGTGTTAACCCGTGGTGCGCAGGCCGGAGGCGATGGCGTTGATGGAGATGAGGAGGTCTGTGACCATGGCGTCGGCGGCCTCTGTCTTCTCGGCGGCCACGAGAGAGCGCCATTCGCGCAGCAGGGCGATCTGCTGATCGTGCAGCACCTTGAGCGGCTCTTCACGAATGTTCAGCGTGTAGGCAAGACGCGGGCGGCGTCCTTCGAAGGTGCCTTGGAAGAGGTCGTCGATTATACTGCGGGTGGCTTCGTATTCGGTGAGAATTGTATTGAGGAAGCGGTCACGCACGGCGGTTTCCTCCACCAGATCGGCATAGGCGCGCATGAGGTCGGTGTTGGCACTGACGAGGGAGCTTTCGATGTTGGTGAGGACGTAGCGAAGGAAGGCGGAGCCGGGAATGGCTGCGGCCAGGGCGGCGTAGCTCTTGGGATCTTCATTTTTGAGCTTGGTCAGGGCGCTGCCGGCACCGAACCAGCCGGGGAGGTAGAAGCGTGACTGCGTCCATGAAAAGACCCAGGGAATGGCGCGCAGATCATCCAGCGAAGCCTGGCCGGTGCGGCGGGCGGGGCGGGAGCCGATGCGGGAGTTTTCCAGCGCATCGATCGGCGTGGCCTGACGATAGAACTTCATGAAGTCCGGTGCGTGTAAGAAGGCGCGATACGCATCCCGGCTGTCGGCGGCGAGTTTGTCAAACAGCGGTTCAAGCTCCGGTGGGGCGCTGGATTCAGTGCAGCGATGCCGCGCGGTTGCTGCCGTGGCAGAAGCCATAAGCAGTTCGGCATTGTAAACGGCGGAGCCAATGTGCGCGTATTTTTGCGCGATGGTTTCGCCCTGCTCAGTCATGCGCATGCCGCCGCTGAGGGAGCCGTGTGGCAGTGCCTCCATGAACCAATGCGTGGGGCCCGCGCCGCGTCCGACGGTGCCGCCACGGCCATGGAAGAAAATAGGGCGAACGCCATGCCGATGGATCGTGGTGGAAAGCTCGCGCTGCGCACGATGCAGGGCGCACTGGCTGGCGACGATGCCGCAGTCTTTGTTGGAGTCGGAGTAGCCGACCATCATCTGAAACACGGGCGTACCGCCCTTGCTCTGTGTGAGGAGGCTGCGCTTGGCGACGGGGTGAGAGAGGAAGGCTTCGACGATGCCGGGGCCGGATTCGAGATCGCCCATGGTTTCAAACAAGGGCACGACGGGCAGGGGGCAGATGAGGCCTTCATCACTCCAGGTCATGAGTCCGGCCTCACGGGCAAGAATGAAGACGACGAGCATGTCTTCGACGCAGCGGGTCATCGAGATGATGAGAGAGCCGAGGCCGGCATTGCCGAACTTGGCGCGGTGGTCTGCCAGGACGCGGTAACAATCCAGCACGGTGTCGGCTTCAGGTCCGGCGGAAATGCCGGGAGAGAGGAAGGGCCGGGGAGAGGCGAGTTCGCGGTCCAGTAGTTCACGCTTTTTCTCGATGCTCCAGTCGATGAAGGAACCGCCGTCAAGCAAGCCAGCGGCACGCAGGAGTTGATCGAGTGCCTTCTCATGGAAGGCTGAATTTTGCCGCACATCGAGCAAGGCGGAGTGGAAACCGAAGGCGGTGAGATTGCGGCGCAACGGGACAATCTGCTCTTCGACGATCGCCTTTGAGCCGACATCAAGCAAGGTTTGCGCGAGCACATCAATGTCCGCATGCAACTCCTCCGGCTGCACATACGCGACAGGCGAAGAAGGCTTCTCAATGGCAAGAACAACCTTCGCGCGCATCAGGTAAACGGCGGCACGCCACGGCTCCTCTTTGTTGCGCTCCAAGATGTTGGCGAGATCGACGCCCGGCTCTGTCTGGAGCTGCGCAGTGAGGGTCGCGATGAGCTCCGTGAGCTGCGGCGGCATGATCTGGAACAACGAGCTGAGTGGCAGATGGAAGGCGAGAGCCTCCAGCCCGCGGCGCTGCACCCGCAGCGCATTTTTGCGCATGACCTGCTAGGCATGACGCGTGACATCCGCTGTCACAAACGGATGGCCGTCGCGGTCTCCACCGATCCAGGAGCCGAAGCGAATCAGCGGGGGCAGGGAGTCGATCTCCGCTACGTCATATCCGGCGGCCTGCCAGGCTTCGCGCAGGTGAACGTGCGCACGGGTGAGGGCCTCGGGAAACACATCGCGCAGATAGTGCAGCGCGTTTTGCAGCTCGGCCTCGATGCTCGGGCGCGTGACGTGGATTTCGCCGGTGCGCCAGAGGTTTTCGAGCTGGGTCTGCAGCTGGCTTTGCAGGCGGGCCTGCTCACGCGGCGTGTAGGCTGGGTTCTCATGACGGTTCATGAGGCTGTAGATTTCACGATGCAGCTCACGCACGGTCTCGCGTTTGGCCTCGGTGGGGTGCGCTGTGAGCACGGGCTCCACGCAGACATCGCGCAGAGCGGCGAGGATCTCGGACTCGCTGAGGCCGAGGGTTTGCAGTTGCTTCAAATTGTCCGCCCACAGACCCTTTTCAGCCTCGGGTCCGCTCTTTTTCTCACGCAGCCGACGGATCTGCGAAGCAGCGCGCTCCTCGACGACATTGAGAAGCTGGAACGCGATGGAATAGGCCTGACCGAGGGAGCGATTCGTTTTTTGCGGCACCCCGCTGCCGATCCATGGCAGGCTGGCGGCCAGCTCCGGCTCTCCCAGTTGCTTCAAAACGGCGGAGAAAGCCTCCATGAGATAGCGCAGGTCGTCTTCGAGAAGTTGAAAGCCGTGGCTGCGGAGGTTTTGCGGGGGGGATTCGGACATGGCTGGGTGGTGCTTGGGAATCAAAGCAGGAAGGATGCCTGATTCGCCATCAGCTGTGTCGAAAGCCGAAGGAAAAGGCAAGATCAAGCGGCAATCGCTGGAATGTCGGCTTTTAGACCGGATAAACCCAGGGCTTCCGATACTCGCGCTGCATGAGCTTGCTGGCCTCCGGATCACCGATGATGAGCTCCTTCTCCGGGTCCCACTGGATGCTACGGCCGGCTTTGTAGCTGAGCATGCCAAGCAGCGGGAGGCAGGTGGAGCGGTGAGCGCTTTCGACGTCCGCGATGGGTGTCTTTTTCTTCTCGATGGCGTCGATGAAGTCGGCCCAGAGCAGGGCGATGTTGTGGCCGTCGGGCTCTTGAAGCTGGTGGTTGCCGTGTTTCTCGCCGTCTTTGGTGTTTACCGGGTAGAAGGTCCAGCCATCGCGCCAGCCGATGTGGAGCACGCCTTTTTCACCGTAGAAGTAACAGCCGATCTTGTGCTTCTCGTTGTTGTTGTCGGCAAACTTGCGGTGTTCCCATACAGCGGTGAACTGCTCAAACTCGAACGTGGCCACCTGATGGTCCGGCGCGTCGGTGGTTTGCTCCTTGTCATTGAGCACGACAGGGCCGGCGATGGGGCGCCCGCCAGTGCAGAAGATTTTCTTGGGTCCTTTCTCGCCGCTCCAGAGCATGATTTGGTCCAGCCAATGCACGCCCCAGTCGGCCATGGTGCCGTTGGCGTAGTCGAGAAAGTGACGCCAGCCGCCGGGGTGGAGTTTGGAGTTGAAAGGGCGTAGCGGGGCAGGGCCGCACCACATGTCCCAGTCCATGCCCTCAGGCACCTGGCTGTTCGGCTTGGGCTGCTCAGGGCCACCCTTGTTAATGGCAAAGGCGCGCACCATGCCGACCTTGCCCACGGCACCGGACTTGAGGAAATTCATCGCCTCGACGTGATGCGGGCCAATGCGGCGGTGCAGGCCCACCTGTACGACAACTCCCGCTTCGCGCGCGGCTTTCACCATCGCTTTGCTTTCGTTGATGGTGTGCCCCGTGGGCTTCTCCACATAGATATGAGCGCCCGCTTTGCACGCAGCGATGGTTTGCAGCGCATGCCAGTGGTCCGGCGTGGCGATGATGACGATCTCCGGCTTCTCTTTGTCCAGCAGTTCGCGATAGTCTTTGTAGAGCTTCGGGTCGTCGCCGGAGATGCCGTTGATGGTGTCGCCAGCATTGGAGGCCACGTCTTCATGCACATCACACAAAGCGCAGACCTTGATGCGACCGGAGGCCAGCGCCTCCTTCAAGATGTTCATCCCCCACCAGCCTGAGCCGATCAAGGCCGTGCGGTACTTCTTGGCCGGATCAGCCCCGAAGATGTGATATGACGAAGCGGCAAATGCGGCGGTGCTGGTGGAAATGAAATGGCGGCGGGAAGTCATGGATGGCGGCGATGAAAGCATGCGTGTCCAGAATACGCCAGCCGTTGGAGAGGCTTGCGAAGGAAAGTACTGGTGAGCTTTAGCTCGCTCTGGAAAGAGCGTCACGTTTTCCCAGAGCGAGCTAAAGCTCTTGAGTACTTTCTTCCGGAGCCTACGCAAACACCTCCATCACCGCCTTGCCCTTGTCACCCACTGTAAACGGTCGGTTGCTGGGGGACATGACGACTTCGTCAATCGGCAGCCCGAGACTCCACCCGATGGTGGAAAGGAAATCCTGCGGGCTGACCTGCTTGTCGGCCACTGCCATGCCTTCCTTGTCACTGGAGCCGTGGATGTAGCCGCCCTTGATTCCGCCACCTGCGAGCAGGGTGGAGAAGACTTTGGGATGGTGGTCGCGTCCACCGTTGCCGTTGAGCTTGGGACCACGGCCAAATTCGGAGCAGAGCACTACGAGCGTGCTTTCCAGCAGGCCGCGTTCCTTGAGATCTTCGAGCAAAGCGGAGAGCGCCACGTCGAGTTCGGTACCGTGTTCATCCAGGCCGTCGTCGATGTTGTTGTGCATGTCCCAGCCGCCTTTGGCCACTTCAATGTAGCGGATGCCTTTTTCCACGAGACGTCGTGCCAGCAGGCAGCCTTGGCCAAATTTGTTCTTGCCGTACTTCTCCTTCAGCGCCTCCGGTTCGTCATCGAGGTGGAAGGCTTCCAGGTCCGTGCTGGACATGATGCTGATCGTTTTGTCATAGAACTGCGAGTAGCTCTTCACTTCGGAAGTCTGAAAGCGGTCGCGGAATCCGGCGTCGAGCTGTTCGAGCATGGCTAGGCGCTTGGTCATCTGATCGGGGCTGGCTTCGCTCTTGGCGTATTGCAGGCCGACGTCCGGGTCGAGGATGGGCAGCGGTGAAAAGCTGGAGGGGAAGAAGCCATTCCCGTTCTGCGGCTGGCGGTTGACGCAGACGTTTGAGGGCAGCGTCTTGTGGCTGGAGCCGAGGAAGTGCTGCGCCCAAGCCCCGATATTCGGATGTCTGATGGTTCCGCGCTGTTCGTAGCCGTTGCGGATGACGTACTGCCCGGCGGCGTGCACCCCCGTTTTGGAAGTCATGCTGCGGATGATGCTGAACTTGTCCGCCTGCTTGGCGAGGTTCTCCATCGTGCCGCCCAATTGGAAATCCGCCTTGGTTTTGATCGGCGCTTTCGGGCCCTGCGTCGGACCCTCCTTGGGGTCCAGCGTGTCAATGTGCGTCATGCCGCCGATCATCTGGAGGAAGATGACATTCTTGGCCTTGCCAAAGCCGGGGCCAGAGGGCGCGCCGCTTTGGGCTGCCTCGGCTGCAAAGGCGCTGCCGCCGAGACCGTGCAGCACGGTGACGCCGAGAGCGGCACTGGCCCAGCGCTCGCAAAAAGCACGACGGGAGATGGGATCAAGCTGGTTGTGAAGAGTCATGTCAGTGAAGGGGTGTGTGATTATTCCACGAAGATGAATTCACGGGTGTTGAACAGCACCCAGGTCAGGTCACGCATGGTCATGCCGTTGTTGAGTCCCGCGATTGCATTAGCGCTTTCATCGGGCTTGGGTTTGCGGCTGAAGAAGCTGAGGTAGAGGCTGTCCACCTGCTGCTCCTGTGTTTTCTGCGCGCTAGCAGTTTTCACCACGAGTGAATCGTTCTGGCCGATGACACGCTGGGCCTCGCCATTCATGAGCATGAGCACCTGCGGAATGCTGCCCTCCTCGCTTTCGCTGTCGGCGATCTGGCGATCACTTTGCCCAAACATGCGCAGGAAATGCTGGTCTTTTTCTGGCTGTGGAAGCTCGGAGGCACGGGCCAGCACCAGCCCGTCGCGCACCGGCGGCGCGAGGGTAAGGTCTTCCTCATTGTCAGCGTTCTGTTTCATCATGCGCTTCTTCCTCGCATTTTTCTTGGGATTGCCATCTCCCTTGCCGCCGCCAAACTGGCGCATGCTCGCGATGGCGTTTTCGATCTGGCCTTTCACGACATCCGGGGAGGCATCCTGGCTGAAGTCGATGTTCATCGCCTTGGCGTAGGTTTCTCCGCGATGGCCTTTGAATTTGTCCACGTCGGCACCGACGACGAGCGTGGCGCAGGAGTCCCAGGCCTGTTCGGCAGTCATGCGGCGGAGAATCGGACCGGGGAAAAGGTAGGGTGTATTGTCCGCCAGTTCATGGCTGGTGGCCTCACGCTGGTAGGTCTGGGTATTGCACAGCACGCGCAGGAACTGCTTGAGGTCGAATTTGAAGCGCACCATTTCATGGGCGAGATGGTGCAACAGCGCCGGATTCACGCTGGCGTTCGGGTCATCGATATCAGAGACCGGTTCCTTCACGCCTACACCGAAAATGTGCTTCCACATGCGGTTGGCAATGGTCATGCCAAAGCGCGGATTGTCCGGCGAGGTCATCCATTTGGCAAATTGCTCGCGCAGTTGCTCATCATGCTTGGTGGTCTGCACGCCTTGATAGGCTTTCTTGGCTTTGTCATCGCTCCAAGTGATGAGCTTGGGGGTGACGAGATCCCCGGGCTTGGCATCCGGGTATTTGTAATCATCCGGCAGCTTCAAATCGTTCGTACTGGAGTCTTCGACCGCCAGTCCATTGACGCGCAGGACGTTCTTCGCCTGCTGTTGCATTCTTCTGTCATCCAGAGAGGCAATCAACTTGCGCATGCCCTGCATGCCACCACCTGCATTGCCTTTGGCACCGTAAGTCTCCGTGGCACCAAAAAAGGCCGCCATTTCATAGAACTGGCGCTGCGTCCAGTCAGCAAAGGGGTGGTCATGGCATTGCGCGCAGGAGACGTTGGCGCCGATGAAGGTGCTGAGCGTGAGGCTGAGATTGTCCAGCCGCATGCCAGCGTCACGCAGCAGGTAGCCGGTGGCACCATTTTCCAGCAGTTTGCCGTCCGCAGTCATCATGGAATGGACGACCTTGTCCCACGGCACATTCTCGGCGATCTGCCCTTTCAACCAGTCTTGGTAGGTGTAAAAGCGCGCCTTCTGGGCCACATCCGCCATGCGCAGCATGTCGGCAAAGTAGTTGAACAGATGGCTGCGGTAACCCTCGGAGTCCAGCAGCCGGTCGATCACTTTCGCACGTTTTGAAAGGCTGGTGTCATTGATGAATTCCAGCGCTTCCTCACGGGTGGGAATGCGGCCCGCGAGATCGAGAAAGACGCGGCGGACGAACTGTTCATCGGAAGCAAGCGGGTTGGGCTTCTGATCAGCTTTCTTCAGTCCGGCTTCGACCAACATGTCGATCTGCGCTGCGGCTTGGGCGAGATTGGGATCGGAGGGAATGCCGAGACCTTCGGGCTTGAGGGTCTTGGCAGCTTCCTGATCGACCGCTGAGAGTTTGTCCAATGAGAGTCGATAGACGTATCCATTGCGCACTTGGAGGAAGACATTGCCGTTTTCGATACCCCGGAAAGTCGCCTCCAGCTTTCGTCCTTGGGTGTCAGTCCAGGTGCGATAGACTTCATTGTCGGCCTGGAGGCCGGTGACGAGGAGAGCACTGGCAAGGAGGAGGCAGAGGTGCGTTTTCATGAGGGAATCGTCCGGTGGTCCGGGTCGATGGCGGGTTAAACGCAGGGGCCGAAAGGAAGTTTCAGATCTTTTCTGAATCCTTTAGCGGGGGAGGCAGAGAGCCGATGGCAAACTCCTGAAAATGCTGGCAGGATATGTGCGCGGGATAAAGAGATCACCCTTTGATCCCCGGAAAACTGGCCTATATCATTCCAGTCAGACATACCTCGCCAGTCAATACACATGAAATTTCGGACCGCCCCTTTTGCCGCCCTGTCTCTGATGTTGCTGCTCACCGGCTGCGAGACGCCCGCACAACGGGCGGAGAGAGCCCAGGAGGAGCGTTTCCTCCTCGTCAAGCGGCCTGCGATGGCCGAGAAAATCATTGAGGACGTGGTTAAACTGCCCGCAGAGAAGAAGCCCACCATGTGGGAAATCGCCCAGACCTTTCCCGCCTATGACTGGTCCATCAATGTCTTCCACCGTGATGGGCTGACCGAGGAAAAGGAAGACCACTTCCTGCTCAAAGGCGACAGATCCCAAACCCCTATCGAAATTAAGCAGATCGCCGAGGCCAAGCCCCTGAAGGTCCAGATGGCCATTGGCCCGATTGATGATGGCTTCGGCTTTCGGAAACCGAAACTCCACTACACCTTCACGCGGGTGGAAGGCGGCTGGAAGCGCGAGGCCTGGCATGTGAGCTGGCATGGAACCGCCTCCTCGAACGGCGAGGAAGTGCCGCCGCTGAGCGAGGAAGAAAACCGGGAGAAGATCGAAAAAATCACCGGCGAACCTTATGTGAATGAAGTCGAGGCAGCAGCAGCCATGACTACGGCGTCGTTGTGACGGAGCGGTCAAGGAATGGTCAAGAGGGTCAATGCTCGACACTTGACCGTCTCTACGCAAAGACTGGCGCGAACGAATCGATCAGCGGCAGAAAAGCCTGCTTCGAGGTCTCATAGTCCGTGCAGTTGTAGTCATGCAGGCTCACGCGAACGAGCCAGGGAAACTGCGTCATGCGCAGACAGACGATGCGGTAGTTGGTGGTGCGTTCCAGGCAGTCGCTCGCAGAAATGGCCGTGCCGCCTTCATCATGCTCCCACTCTTCGAGGATATCCCAATCGTGATCGATCATCGCATGCAGATTGAGAATTTCCTTTTCACGCCAGGCCGCGAGGTCTGCCAGGGCAGGGGAGTCGGGGTCCGTGCGAGTGAAGACGGAAATGTAAGCCCCCTTGTTCCCGTCACTGGCTTCGAAATAAAACGAGCCGGGCCCGTCGGTCTGCGGCTTCTGCGCCCAGTCACTTGGCAGCATGATCTGCCATTGGTCAGTGCTGATGATGTTGTAGTCAGGCATGGTTTAGTCCTGAGTGTCTTGTAGCAGATAAAAGACCTCCGTGCGAATTTTCGAGGAATCCGTGTTCCAGCTTTCATCTCAGTGACCGTAGATCTCCCACGAGACACCGGCTGCGCTTTTCCCCTGCTGTCTCATCAGGCATTCGGCATCGTGGCTAAACGCTTGACGAAAGTCGGTCATTACGTCAGTTCTGGTCAATGAACTCCTTCCGCTCCAGCCTCATTTCGTCCCTTCGTCGTCCCCGCATCATGGGAGTCGCTCTGCTGGGGGGGCTGCTCATGGCGGCAGGGGGGGGCATGGCGGAAGAAACTGTGCCTTTCCCCAAGCTTCCCGAGGGGGCGGGAGAGATCAGCTCAAAAGCTGCCAAGACCTTCACCACGACCGAGTCAGGCCTGAAATACCGCATTCTGCGTCCAGGGACAGGAGTCAAGCCTACCGCTCAGCAGAAGGTGGTGGCGAACTACCAGGGCTGGCTTTTCAACGGACGTCTCTTTGACAGCTCCTATGCGCGTGGCATGCCGACCACCTTTGGTCTTAATCAGGTCGTCAAAGGCTGGACCGAAGGCTTGCAGCTGGTGGGCAAAGGCGGCATGATCGAACTCGAAATCCCCGGTTACCTGGGCTATGGCCTGCAGGGCCAGTCCGGCTCCGGCATCCCGCCGAATGCGACACTGCACTTCCTTGTGGAGCTGATTGATGTGATGGATTGAGGAGGGCGGGGAGATGGATTATTCGATTTTGAAATGAAATGAAACGGGTGGCAGTTCCGGCGCTTCATTTGGACCAGGCAAAATCAAGGTCGATTCTGTAACGCTATATTCGAGGGAGTCCAAAGATCGGACTAACACAGCTCTTGAGGGCATATCGGGCTTGTTAGTGTGTGAAACGAGTTCGATGCGTCCATCGTGCTGTATCCAGGTGCCCAAGGAACAAAGTGACTGCCATCCGAGTCGGTTCGACACAGGTATTCGCGTCAGCTTGATCTCGTAATAGTCAGGGCGAAACAAGCGAAGCTGAACCTCCAATTGTTCAGATTGCCCGGACAACCTTAACTCTAAACGGGATTCCGAAGAACGGCGGAGCTGAAAAATGATCCACGGTAGGCCAATAATCATAGCCCAGAATCCAGGATCGACTACCAGCCCCACCCAGGCCTTAAGTCGCCATTGAGGGTCGAAGAGCAAGCCTATCAATATCAGCAGGCCGCCAAGAGGAGGCACCATGGAGTGGTGTTTTTTGGTGGCTAAAGATGTGATCAGGCAAGACCAATTCAGGAAGACGAAGACTGCTCCGATTACAACAAAGGGCAGGACAATGGTCGTCATCGATGTACTTGATTCGCCTGTTAGGCGGTTCTTGGGAGGTTTTGAATGATTTCCCGCTCAGACTTTGGCACGGGAAAGTGTCCAGCTTGAACATATTTCGCGTAAGAAAGGAGTCTTGTAGTTGCTGGATGTCGAGGCTCCAGTCGCAAGGCCTCTTTGAAGGAATTAACTGCTTCATCTGGTCTGTTGGCGAGAAGAAAAGACATGCCGAGATTGGAGTGAAGTACAGGGTCGTCGGGTTTTACTGAAATAGCTTCGATGGATACTTCGATCGACTTGTCATACGTTCCAAGATGGGCTGCTGTGAGTGCTGTCTCTTTTGCCAGGCTGGGGTTGTCCGGCGCAAACTCCCGCGCTTTTAACAACCATTCGAAAGATGCCTGCATGTCTCCTAATCGCTGATGCACTTTCGCAATAGCAAACATGGCATTCCAATTCCTCGGATTGATGGAGATGACCTTTTGAAAAGTCTTTATCGCTTTTCTGAGCTTTCGCTTTGTGAAGAAGCCTGGCACGTTCGGGTCAGTAACATAGTCCAGAAAAATTTCGCCTTTAATCAAAGCAAATGCGCAATGATAAAGACTATTGTGCATGTCGATCTGAGTCTTCGAAAGCGGCGGATGCATTGCAAGTTTTACATGGGTTTTACAGCTGATACTCACCACCCGCTCTTCACATTCCAGACTTCCACCAAATCCTTCGGCAGATCCGTGATGAAGCGTGACGGACGCATCATGATGTCCCCATCGCGGGCTTGGTGATTGATGACGGGGTAGGTGAGGTAGAGTTCGTCTTTAGCGCGGGTCACAGTGACGTAGAAGAGGCGGCGCTCCTCTTCCAGGGCGGCGTCTCCGCCTTCATCGATGGCGCGTTTGTGGGGGAACATGCCATCGGCCAGCCAGACGGCGAAGACGACGTTCCACTCCAGTCCTTTGGCCTGATGCCCTGTGGTAAGGGTGACGGCGTCGCGGTCCTGTTGCTGCTGCTGGGCGGGTTTGTTGTCGGTGTCCACCCCGCTGAGCAGGGAGAGCTGGCTGAGGAATTCGAGCGGGTCGGTGAAGCGGTCGCTGAAGTTGCTGAGCTGCTCAAGGTCCTGCTGGCGCTGCTCGTAGTTTTTGAACTTCGCCTTCATATAGTCATCATAGACGCCGTCGGTGATGCTACGGATCATCTGCGCCGGTGCGGCCACTTTTCCCTCCTTGTCGATGAGTTCATCGAGAGTGTAGGCAAACTGCTCCCAGGTGGTTTTTGCTTTCTTTGGTACTTTGAGTGGGAGGAGCACGGCGGAGAAACTGGACGGCATCGTCTCGGCCTTCGCGGCATCAGACTTCAGCCAGTCCTGCCACAGCTTCGCAGCACTGACATTGCCGATGCCTTCGACGAGTCGCACCATGCGCATGAAGCTGACCTCATCCTGACGATTCACCGCAAACTTCATGAACGCGGCCACATCTTTGACATGCGCCTGCTCAAAGAACCGCAGCCCGCTGGTGATCTGAAACGGGATGCCGCGCTGGGTGAGCTCCATCTGGATTTCCATGCTGTGGAAATGCGCACGGTAGAGGACGGCGATATCGTTGAGTTCCGTGCCTTCGTCCTGCAGTTCCAGGATGCGCTGAGCCACGAAGGCCGCCTGCGCCGATGAGCTGTCGAGCGAGACGAGCGCGGGCAGCATGCCCTTCGACTCACGAGCGGGAACCAAATTTTTCGGAATCTGGCCACGGTTCATGGCGATGGCCGCATTGGCAAGATTGAGCACCTCCGGCACGCTGCGATAGTTCACTTCAATCTTATGCACGCGGGCCCGGGGCCAGTGCTGGTCAAATTCAAGGATGTTGGAGACATCCG
Source organism: Prosthecobacter sp. (assembly GCF_029946185.1). Taxonomy (GTDB): domain Bacteria; phylum Verrucomicrobiota; class Verrucomicrobiia; order Verrucomicrobiales; family Verrucomicrobiaceae; genus Prosthecobacter. The sequence continues at coordinate 16,190 of NZ_JAQSEA010000139.1, read as the reverse complement.
CCCCACGCCAAGAATAAATAGACTGCGCGTCATCACCCACGACCATGAGATTTCCCTGCGGTCCGGTGAGCAGTTCCACCATGCGACACTGGAGGCTGTTGGTGTCTTGATACTCATCGACGAGGACGAACTCAAACTGCGTGCGGTAGCGCTCCATCAGGTCTTCATTTTCCTCCAGCAACTGTACGGTGAGCGCCAGCAGGTCATCGAAGTCCATGCAGTTGGTCTCGCGCTTCTTCTCTTGATAGAGCGTGCGCATCTTGAGAATGCCGCTGGCGACTTCCTCAAAGTAGGGATAGCGCGTGTTGATGATTTCCTTGAGGGCGCAGAGCGTGTTGTCAGCGAGAGAGAAGATGTCTCCCAGCACTTCGGCTTTGGGAAAGCGGTAGGTGGTGGTGTCGATGCCACTGCTGCCGAGCACGGTTTCCATGAGGTCCTTCTGGTCCTCGCGGTCCATGATGGAGAAACCTTTGCGATAGCCCAGTCGTTCGGCGTTGTAGCGCAGAATGCGGTTGCCGATGGAATGGAAGGTGCCGCCCCAGATGCGAGTGGCATCTTGAGTGACGAGTTCTTGCACCCGATGCTGCATCTCGCGCGCGGCCTTGTTGGTAAACGTGAGCAGCAGGATCGCCTCCGGCTGAATGCCGTTGTCCATCAGCCATGCAACGCGATACGTCAGCGTGCGCGTCTTGCCGCTGCCTGCCCCTGCAATGACCAGCGCCTGCCCCGGCGGACTCGTGACCGCCGCATACTGCTGCTCGTTGAGCTCCGCCTTGTAGTCAATGCGGGTGCTGGGTTCGTGCGTGCTGTGCAGCGTGTAGTTGCGGGCCATCGGGGAAGTAGGAGACGGAGGTCGAGAGGTCAAGTGCTGCGCGTCAACGGGGTCAAGTATGGTCAAAAGGTGGCTGCTTGACAATCTTGCCCCTCTTGACGGCGAAGCCGCCTGACCTCTTCTCACTTCGGCACCTGAATCAAACCCGCCCCCACCGCCGTGGCGGGTGCTTGCAGCGGCTCTGCCGTGCGGGTGAGCAGCGGAATGATATTCGGCCCATAGTATCCACGTCCCAGCAGATATGCCACCACGCCGCTAGTGATCGCGGTGGCCTGAGAGGTCCCGCTGCCAATGACGAATCTCTGTTCAGCATAGCCCGAAACGATGCCAACACCGGGCGCGACGAGGGTGAGTCCCGCGCCTGAATTGGAAAAATAAGCCTGCGTCCCTTTGGCATCGACGGCACCGACACTGAGCACACCTGCAATACCGGCTGGCATAGAGAGGGCCGTGAGTTGCTCATTACCTGCGGCAGCGACGATCACGACATTGCGACTTTGAGCGTAACGAACGGCTTCATCAAGCACAGGGGAAAAACCATTCGCACCGAGGCTGATGTTGATGACGCGGGCTCCAAGGTCCGTCGCTTTGATGATGGCGGATGAAACCAGCGCGGTGTTGCTCTCGCCGTTGGTGTCCGCCACACGGATGTCGAGCAGTTTGACCGCTGGAGAGACGCCGCTGACGTTTGAGTCATTGCCTGCGATGAGGGAGGCCATCGCGGTGCCGTGGCCGTTGAAGGTGCTGCCGTCGTTGACGAGGTCGTAGTGGGTGATCTTGGTGCTCGCGAGTGATGGGTGGCTGGTGATGCCGGAATCAATGACGGCGACGGTGACGCCCTGACCCCAGTTTGTGCGGTCGCCGTTGGCGCCAATGGCCTCCAGGCCCTGGCTGCGAAACGGGGTGTTCCCACCCGCGTTCGATGTGTCGGATTCCGCAAGAGGGAGCGGCAGACCGGGGATGCGGGTGATGAGATTCGGCCCGACGTGGGTGTAGTCCTCGGTATGCGCATTGAGATCCCTTTCAAGCGCCGTCGTGTCCCGAAAGCGCACCCGGGCGGTGCGGAGTTTGATCTCGTATCCGATCACTTCGAGTCCGAGGGCTGCCGCGCGGTCCCGAAACGCGGCCAGGGCCTCGGGGGTGCGGAAGGTGAGCAGGGCCTCGTTCGGCATGGAGCCGGGCACGTTGAGTTGGACGATGGTGGGGGATGTCGCTGGTTTGGCGGGTGCCGAGGGTGGGGCGGTTGAGGCAGGTGCTTGCGGCATCGCTGTGAGCCCTGCCGGGCTGGTGGTGCCCGAGTTTTGTTTTGTCGGAGACAGGGCGGCTTGCGCAGATGGAGCTGTATTGGAAACCCAGAGCAGCCATAGCACCGAGCCCACCATGAGGAGGACCGTGGTGGCGAAAAGCAGGAGTGGCAGACGGTTGGGGCGCATCAATGTGGCAAAATTTCGCACATTGGCGCACTGGCGCGAGTTCTGCTTTTGAAGAAACTCACGGCACTTTCTCGAACTCCAACCTTGTTGTCATTCGGGGCGCTGCCTACAGTCGTTTTTATGTCGCAAAAGAAAGAAGCTTGGGGATCACGTCTTGGAGTCATCATGGCCGTGGCGGGCAGTGCGGTGGGCTTGGGGAATTTTCTCCGCTTTCCGGGCCTCGCGGCGCAGTATGGCGGGGGTGCTTTCATGATCGCCTATGCGATTTCGTTTTTGATCATCGGCCTGCCGATTGGCTGGGCGGAGTGGGCGATGGGGCGCTATGCGGGCGGCAAGGGGTTCAACTCGGCACCGGGGGCCTTCGCGGCCATCTTGAACAAGCGCTGGGCCAAATACATCGGCCTCATCGGGGTGATCGTGCCGGTGATGATCTACATGTACTATGTGTTTATCGAATCCTGGTGTCTGGGCTATGCGGTGAAATTCTGGACGGGCAACGTGGATTTGAAGACGACGGAGCAGGCGGTGGCGATGTTTAAAAGCATGAGCGGGCAGCTTGTCGATGGCTCCGCCTTATCGTTCTCATGGGACACGGCGCTGCCCTGGTTGCTGGTCGTTTTTGTGTTCAACTTCTGGCTTATCTTTCGTGGGATATCAGGGGGTATCGAGAAGATGTGCAACTACGGCATGCCCGTTCTCATCGTGCTGGCACTGCTGGTGCTGGCGCGTGTCATGACCCTGGGGGCGCCTGATCCTGCCAAACCGCATGACAATGTGGTCAATGGCCTGGGCTACATGTGGAATCCCAGCAAGGTGCAGATTGAACGAACGCAGCCTGCGCTGGGCGAGGCCAAAGTGGTGGAGGAATTGGTGGGTGCGGCGGCCATCAAGACGGCGGAGCAGAAGGTGGCGGCGAGCGGTGGTGCATTGAAGATGGTCACCATCACTCCCTGGCAGCAGCTTCAAAACCCGCTGCTGTGGATGGCTGCGGCGGCGCAGATTTTCTTCAGCCTCTCGGTGGGCTTTGGCGTGATCATTGTGTACGCGAGCTATCTGCGAAAAGAGGACGACGTGGTGCTCAGCGGCCTTACGGCGAGCAGTGCGAACGAGTTCTGCGAAGTGGCGCTGGGCGGACTCATCACCGTGCCGGCGGCGGTGGCGTTTCTGGGGCTGGCCTCCGTGGCAGGGCAGGGCACCTTTGGCCTCGGCTTCACGGTGCTGCCGCTGGTGTTTGCCAAGATGCCGCTGGGTGCGTTCTTTGGCGGTGCGTTCTTTTTCATGCTGTTCCTAGCTGCGGTCACGAGCTCGATCTCCATGCTGCAGCCGGGGATCGCCTTTCTTGAAGAGGCGATGAATGTGGGGCGCAAGGTCAGTGTGACGATCCTCGGACTGCTGACCACGCTCGGCGTGGGTTTTGTGGTCTTTTTCACCAAGGAGCTGAAGGCGCTCGATACGCTGGATTTCTGGGTGGGCACTTTCCTCATCTTCATTCTCGCCACGATCCAGATCATCATCTTTGGCTGGCATTGGGGCATTGAACGCGGATTCAAGGAGGCACATCAGGGCGCGGCCATCCGCATTCCGCGTTTTTTTGGTTGTGTCATGAAATGGATCTGCCCGGTGTTTCTCTTGGCGATCTTTTCTCTGACGGTGCTGACCAGTGTGTTTGGATTTGATCTCAGTACACGCACCTTCGGCAGTGCCTCATCCTACGTGGTCGATCTCATCGGCGGCGTGAAGGATGGCAAAGCGGTGGAGACGAATTTGGCCGCGCAGCTCAGCGTGGCATTGGTGATCATTGTTGCCGGCTTTTTTGCGCTGCTGTCCTCCCGTTCCAGGGCCTTCCAACGCGCCGAGCAGGGCCTTAACAAGCATGATTAACCGCGAACCCTGAACACCTCCTCTTTTATGACCACCTCCGGCCTTATCGTCATGCTGCTATCTGTCGGCACCGTCGTCTCCTTGTTTAGCTGGTGCATTTATAAAGTGCTCACTACACCGCGTGAAACGGAGAAAGTACACGGCGTGGAATTGCATACGCCAGACATGGATGAGGAGGGCTAGGGTTTCACTCCAAGCTGCTAACTCTTCGACGCGTCTGAGATGCCCACGATTTCCTCCCTGCTCACCACTCCGACCATTTTCATGTCGCGTTTCATTACCGGCAGGTTTTTCACACCATTCTCATCCATTCTGAGCAGGGCCGTGGTGCAGTCTTCATCCTCGAAGCAGAACAGGATTTTTTTGTCCATGCTCTCCGAGACAGGGGTGCGTGAGGGATCATGCCCAAAGCGCATCACTTGTTGGTCCGGATTCGGATCAGTCACCATCCCCACCAGCTTCAGGTTGTCTGCCACCGGCATGCTTTCATGGCCACCAGCGCGCATTCGGTCTCCCGCCGTTTGCATGGAATCCTGCGGTTTTAAGATGCCCGCCTTGTGCAGCAATACATCCATAAGGGATTTGTCAGGAGAGGCCGGCTTGCTTGTTTGATCAGGCATTGAAATAGAGGGGAAGTTTGCAGAGAGAAGCACAGGGCTTCTACAGAGACATCGCCACGTCTCTCCCGGCCGGTTGTATCAAATGGCCCTCATGTAAAATTCAGGGTCGTTCCTTGGTTGATGCATCCAAAACAGCCTCAAATTCGATGGACGCATGTGCAAACAATCTCCCCCCCCCATGGTGAAAAAGCGGTCGATGCCGTTTCCTGTCTTATTCTTCCCGGTACTCCCACTCCGCTGGGAGCCACCGTCGTGGAAGAAGAGGTCAACTTCGCCCTTTTCTCCGCCAATGCCACCCGGGTGGAACTCTGCCTGTTTGACCCTGAGGCGGACTATGCAGAGACCCGCATCACCCTTCCAGAGCGTACCAATCACATCTGGCATGGCCTCGTGCCCGGACTGAAAGCGGGCCAGCTTTACGGCTACCGTGTGCACGGCCCCTATGAGCCGCAAAACGGTCACCGCTTCAATTCCAACAAGCTCCTGCTCGATCCCTATGCCCGCGCCATCGGCAGACCGCTGAAGGAGTGGAAGCCCGAACTCTTTGCCTATGAGCTGGGCCATGAGGAAAAGGATCTCTCATTCGACAGTCGGGACTCCGCCGCCTTTGCTCCGCTCGGCATGGTGATCGACCCCGCGTTTGACTGGGGTGAGGACAAAGCCCCAGCCACCCCATGGTACCGCACCTCCATTTACGAACTCCATGTGAAGGGCTTCACCAAGCTGAAAGATGCCATCCCCGAGAACCTGCGCGGCACCTATGCGGGGCTTTCTTCAGACGAGGCCATGGCCTACTTCAAAAAGCTCGGCGTCACCGCCATCGAACTTCTGCCGGTGCACCATCATCTTGATGACTCCTACCTCATGGAAAAAGGCCTCTCGAATTACTGGGGCTACAACACTCTCTCCTTCTTCGCCTTCGAACCCAGCTATGCCTCAACGGCAGATCCGCACGATGCCATGCGTGAATTCAAAGGCATGGTCAAGCGGCTCCACGGTGCCGGCATCGAGGTGATCCTGGATGTCGTTTACAATCACACCGCCGAGGGCAATCAACTTGGGCCCACGCTGTCATTCCGTGGCATCGACAACGCTTCCTACTACCGCCTCTCACAGGAGACCGGCCGCTACTACGAAGACTTCAGCGGCTGTGGCAACACCCTCAGTATGCAGGACACCGCCGGCCTGCGCCTCCTCATGGACAGCCTCCGCTACTGGGTCACCGAAATGCATGTGGACGGCTTCCGCTTTGACCTCGCCAGCGCCCTCGCCCGCGAGCTGCAAGGCTGGGACAAGCTCAGCTCCTTTTTTGACGCCATCGCCCAAGACCCCGTTCTCTCCACCGTGAAATTAATCGCCGAACCCTGGGATGTGGGCATGGGTGGCTATCAGGTGGGCAATTTCCCCACCGGCTGGGCCGAATGGAACGGCCGGTATCGTGATGAAGTCCGGATGTTTTGGAAGGGCCTGGGGACCGCTGGCGAGCTGGCCGCGCGTCTGACCGGGAGTGCAGATCTCTATGACCACAGCGGGCGCAGTCCGCATGCCAGCGTCAATTTTGTCACCTGCCATGATGGCTTTTGCCTGCGCGATCTGGTCAGCTATGACGGCAAGCACAACGAAGCCAACGGCGAAGACAACCGCGATGGCGACAACAACAACGCCAGTTGGAACTGCGGCGCGGAAGGTGAGACAGACGACGCCAGCATCAAGGCGCTCAGACTCCGCCAGGCGCGCAATTTCCTCGCCACCCTTTTCCTCAGTCAAGGTGCGCCCATGCTCCTGGCGGGAGATGAAAGATGGCATTCCCAGAAAGGCACCAACAACGCGTACTGCCAGGACAACGACATCTCCTGGCTCAGTTGGGAAGATGATGCCGAGGTCGAGAGGCTGCGCGAGTTCGTCATACAGCTCATTGCCCTCAGAAATGAACAGCCTGTCCTCTCCCGGAAAACGTTTCTCACCGGCCAACCCCTCGCTGAAGGGCGGCCCAAGGACGTGTCATGGTGGAATGTGGAAGGTCACGAGATGACCGCTGAAGACTGGGATGCCGGATTTGTCCGTTGCTTCAGCATGGTTCTTGCCGGAGGCAGCACCACCGAAATCGACGAGGCTGGCACACCCCGTCACAGTGACTCCGTCTGCGTCATCATGAATGCCCACCATGAAGACATCGACTTCGTCCTGCCCCCCACCGGTGGCACCGAGCCCTGGAAACTTAGACTCACCACCCAGGACTCAAAGGAGAGCCCAGAGCTCGAAGAAGGCAGCAAATACAGCATCCAGTCACGCTCCCTGGTCGTCTTCACTTCCGACGTCCAAGTCAGCCCCCATTGATGCGCTCGCGCCTCCGATAGGGACAGGGGTTGCGCTGTGAGGCACGACCGCAGGCCCCCGCTTTCGCAGGCCCGCTCACTGCACGCATACCCCAAGCAACTTAAAGGTCACATCCAGCATCTCCTAGCCCGTCGTTCACAGCCATTCACCACCCACACTTTTTTCGTGCAATACCACGGCTCCGCTGGCATGGATTTGTAAGAATTCACCAGCACCAGCCTAGGCTTCATGTCCGCTCCATCCTCTTCCGCCGAGACACCGAGATCCAGTACTGCGGGATCACCTCAGGGCTGGGAGCCGCCGACGCCGGAGGATCTGCATGAAATGCTGCCGCAGTATGAGATCACCGCGCTGATCGGGCGCGGTGGGATGGGCGCCGTGTACCGGGGGATGCAGGTACATTTGGACCGCCCGGTGGCGATCAAAATTCTGCCGCCGGGGCTGGATGACACGGACGCCACCTACAGCGAACGCTTTCGCAATGAAGCCCTCGCCATGGCAAAGCTGAACCACCCCGGAATCGTGGGCGTGTATGACTTTGGCAGCACCTCCAACGGCATGCTGTACATCGTCATGGAGTTCGTGGATGGCACGGATGTGGCCCAGATGATGATGCAGCAAACGAGGCTGCCGGCTGCCCACGCGATGGCGATCACCGCGCATGTGTGTGATGCGCTGAAGTACGCGCATGAGCGCGGCATCGTGCACCGGGACATCAAGCCGGCGAACATCATGGTGGGCTATGAGGGCGTGGTGAAAGTCGCAGATTTTGGCCTGGCGAAAATGAGCCAGGGCACCCCGATCACGGGCATGACGCAGAGCGGTCTGGCGATGGGGACCCTGCACTACATCGCCCCGGAGGCGCTGGCGCTGGGCGTGTCGGTGGATCAGCGTGCGGACATTTATGCCATGGGCGTGATGCTCTACCACATGCTGACCGGCGGCCTGCCACAGGGGATGTTTGAGCTGCCATCACTCCAGGTGCCGGGGCTGGATCCGCGCTATGACGGCATCATCAGCCGTGCGCTTCGCAACGACCGCGAGCTGCGCTACCAGACGGTGGTAGAACTGCGCAGAGATCTGGATGCCATCATAGCGCAGCCCGTGGTGAAGCCGGCTGCGAAGGCGGGCAGCGCACCCGCCGCCCTGAACACCATGGCAAGGCCGCAGCGCGCCGCAGGGCAGCCGTACCACCCGCCGCAGTGGCAGGCAGCGCCGCCGCCAGCCAGGAATCTTAATCTCGGATTTTGGGTGCCGGTGGTCGGTGTCGTGGCCGCACTTGTGGGCTTCGTGCTTTGGTCAGAGCAGGGCAAATCCAGGGTCAGCCCAAAAGTGCAAGCTGCCGCAGGAGAGGCCGTGGCCACGGCTGCTGTGACCCCCGCATTCACCGCGCCGGAGCCTGTCTTCACCAACAGCCTCGGCATGCAGTTCATTCCGGTGGCAGGCACCCAGGTGCTCATGTGCATCCACGAGACGCGCAATCAGGACTACCGGGCCTATGCTGCCGCTGTGAAGGGCGTGAATGCCTCGCCCTTTTTCTCAGACAAATCTGCTGTGGATCAGGCCGGCGACCACCCGGTGCGTAATGTGAAATACAATGACGCCGCCGGTTTCTGCGAGTGGCTGAGCGAGAAGGAGGGGCGGAAGTATCGGCTGCCCACAGACGCCGAGTGGAGTCTGGCCATGGGCCTCGGCCCGGCGGAGAAGCGGCAGCCCGGAGACAGTCCGGAAAAGATGAGTCGTGAGGCCATTCAAGAGTTTCCCTGGGGCAGCACCCAGTGGCCCCCACCAATGGGTTTCGGCAACTACGGCGACACCGCCCTCAATGCCGCCTTTCCGAGCTACACGTCCATCGAAGGCTACACCGACGGCTTCGCCACCACCGCGCCGGTGATGAGCTTTCCGCCCAATCGCCAGGGAATCTATGACCTGAGCGGAAACGTCAGCGAGTGGGTGCAGGACTGGTGGAATGCACAGCAAAAGGAGCGCACCTTTCGCGGCGGCGGCTACGTCAGTCGTGAGCGCAGAGACCTGCAGCCGTCTTCACGCGGACACCTCCCGCCGGATGTTTCCTTTGGGAATGCGAACCATGGGTTTCGCTGCGTGGTGGAGGGAGAGGCGGTCAGGTGATGGAGTGGCCCGTCACCAGCCCCAAAAAAATAGCACTCCGCGTTAACGGAGTGCCATTCAAGTCAGCAAGCCAATGATGCGCTGAAGTGCCGCTGCGGTGTGTTATCGAACGTAAACACTGGTCCGCACCGGGAGGGAACTGCCGTAGGCTCGATGGTCGCCGCCGTAGAAGTACTGGCCGTTGTAGAAGTAACGTGTCGGGTAGGTGCGGCCCTGATAGTTGTAGTTCCCGTTTTGATACTGGCCACCGGAGTAATAGCGTCCGTTGTAAAGATACGCGTTACCCGAGTAGTTCGAAGGAAGCGTGGTGTAAGTGCGATAGCCGTTGCTCTGCTGGACGTAGGTGTTGCTTTGCACTGGAAGGGGGCTGCCGTACGCGCGGTGGTTGCCGCCGTAATAGTACTGGCCGTTGTAATAGTAGCGGCTGGGGTAGGCGCGGCCCTGGTAGTTGTAGTTGCCGGTTTGATATTGGCCGCCCGAGTAGTAAGTGCCGTCAAGCAGGTAGGCGCTGCCAGAGTAGTTTGGTGGAAGCGCGGTGTAGGTGGTGAAGCCTCTTCCGCCGCCGGTGGTTCCTGCATAAAACTGAGGGTCTGCGCAGGACATCAGCGAGAGGGTGAGAACAACGGTGGGGAGAAGCAGTGCTTTCTTGAGGTGAGTGGGTTTCATGGGCGGAAAGTGGGGCAGAAATCTGAGAGATGAAATGAGGTGTGTACCCCATAGGGGAGGTCGAAGAAGCGAACCCCTGAGAAACTTTGAGAAGGCCAAAATCTACGCGTGCTGCGATCAATCAGTGGGGTGAACAACCCATATCATGCCCCTTCAGCCTGCGATTAGCTGCAGCATGAATCTCAACATCCTCACGCCATGAACAAGCTCACCCACATTCTCGTTGCCGTGGATTTTTCCACCGGATCACGCACCGCTTATGATCAGGCGGTGCGCATCGCGGGGGTGCATGGCGCCAAGGTACATGTGCTGCATGTGGTGGACTCCTCCGCAGTCGCAGCCCTTGCGTCCAGCCGCGAAGAGGCTTTTGAAAGTCAGGCGCGCGTGGCTACCGAAGGCGCCGGCGTCGCACTGTCACAGTGGATGGCGCAATCTCCCGCGCCGGCCAATTACCAGGTTACCATCGCACTGGGCACGCCGCTGCATGAAATCCTGGAGCATGCCCGCCTCCTCCAAGCAGATCTGCTCGTAGCAGGCATCGCCGGGGCAGGGGAGATGCCCGCAGGCGCGGGGTCGATCTCCAGCAAGCTGGCGCGCAAAGTGCAGACGCCGGTGCTGCTGGTGCGCACCAATCATCCGGAGCCGTTTAGCAAGATCGTCGCCTGCATCGATTTTTCTGAAAACTCACGCGCCGTAGCCGCGCATGCTTCTGCCATCGCGCACATGGATGGCGCCGCTGTGGACTTTTTGCACGTATGTCAGGAGCCCTGGTCGGCTATGGCCTACCCCACGCCCTTTGCCGACACCAGTGTGCCCAGCGTGGTGACCACTCTCGATGATCGGGAGGTCTTCACCCAAGGACTCCACAAAGAGCTGCATGAATTTGTGGGCGATGCCGGGCAGGGGATCCAGTCCAACGAAGTCCTGCATGAAGCCTTCAGTCATGGCAATGGCATCGCCGAGCATGCGCAGCAGTCTGAGGCAGACCTCATTGTCGTTGGTGGTAAAGGGCGCACCAATCTCCGCTACGTCCTGCTGGGTTCCACGGCGGAGCGCTTGCTCACGCGGCTGCCCTGCTCCATTCTCGTGGTGAAACTTCCCGTAGAAAACGTCTAATTATGAAAACCATCGTTGCCCTGGTCGATCTCTCCGACCTCACCTTCAAAGTGCTCAAACACGCCCACTCGCTTGCCACCGCTTTTAACAGCGAAGTCATCATCCTCCACGTGCTGGCCAAGGTTCCCGTGGTGGTGGACGTCGGCATTGCCTCGCCCGTGGTCATGCAGGATCCCTCCCCGGAGGCGGTGCATCAGCAGACCGAGCAGCTTTTTGAAATGCGCGACTCGCTGATCAAATTCGGCGTGCGCGCCAGCGTGGAGCAGTTGGACGACGCCAGCGTGGCTGCCGTGCTTGCAGAAACCCGGCGTCGCAATGCCGACCTCATCATCCTCGGCTCCCACCACCACAGCACGATCTACCACCTGCTGGTAGGCAACGTCGCCGCCGATGTTTTGAAAGGCGCCCACTGCCCGGTGCTCGTCGTCCCGAACGATGAGGACGTGACTGAGAAGAGGTGACTTCGGTTGCGGGCTTCGGGTGTGGGCGTGTGTTCCGAGGAATGACTCGCCGCGCCAGCGCCCTCCCTGTGAGCCTCGCGAACACCCCCAGGTCATTTGGAGTGCGGCGGCGCAACCCTGACTGGGTGAAGCTGCCGCCTTCGCCTGCTCCCGCGCGCCACTCAGCCCGGTCATGCGAAATCCATACCACGGTCGCTATTTTTTACCGTTGGGCGGCACGTAGGTCTGGCCGTCGTAGCTGCCGCCGACCATGCCTTGCACAGACTTTAACTGGTCGCTCATGGAGTTGTTCAGAGCTTCGCCGCTGGCTTGGGAGGCATCCAGCGCGCGGCTTGGGAGTGAGGTTGCTTCCTCAACGGGGGCAGAGGGCGCAGGCTTCGCGGCAGGGCTGAGCGCCTCTTTCACCAGCCACACGCCGCCCCCAAGGGCCAGCAGGATGAGAAAGAACGAGGTCGTGGAAGAGGAGGAATCACTCACAGTGCCTGTCTCAACGGCGGGACGTGTGCAAAGATTGCGGTTTCCAAGGCCAAAAATGACGGCAATCTCTGTTTCGCCCTAATTTTCCCCTGTGTCTGCCCGTTCCATTCATGAACTCACGCATGCCCGACCCCCACGTACAGGATGAAGCCGCCGTGCTGGTCAGGCGGGCATTGGACCAGCATGAAAGCACTCTCATCGCCTACACAGCCAGCATCCTCGGTGGCGACATCGAGCGTGCCCGCGATGTCGTGCAGGATTCCATGCTGCGGCTTTACCTCACCGAGCCGGAACGCGTCCGCGAGAACCTCAAATCCTGGCTTTTCACCGTGTGCCGGAACCGTGCCTTCGACATCCTCCGCAAGGAGCAGCGGCTCGACATTGGCAACGATGAAGTCATCAATGCCGCGACGGATCAAGAGCCCGACCCCGCGCAAAGCGCCAGCGTGCATGAGCTCTATGAGCACATCTGGACCTGCGTGGACCGCCTCCGCCCGAACCAGCGCGAGGTGGTACGGCTCAAATTTCAGCATGACTGCTCGTATCAGGAAATCGCAGGCATCACCGGACTCAGCGTCGGCAATGTCGGCTTTATCATGCACCACGCCATCAAGAAACTCCGCGAACTGATGAGCACCGACATTAGCGAGGAATATTCCCCCACCCATTCATGAACCCCCAGGATAATCCCCATTTTACGGCTTACGCACTCGGAGAACTGAGCGCCGAAGAGGCGCGTGATCTGCACGCGGTGCTGGCCAGCACACCCTCCGCCGCTCACGAACTGGAGCAGATCGAGGCCGTGACCGATGCCTTGAGGCAGGGCGCGCCGATTGCGCTCTCGCGCCTGACGCACGAGCAGCGCCACGCGGTGCTGCATCCATCGAATCTGCCACGGCGCATTCAACCGATGCTGCCGCGCAAGCCCTCCCAGCGTTCGCGTGAAGTCTTCTGGCCCGTCATGGGCGCGCTGGTGAAAGTGGCGGCGGTCATCACCTTCAGCGGTGCCGCGTTCCTCGCCGGGTGGATGTACGGCCCCGCAGTGAAGTCCGCCTCGCAGATGTCTGCCCTGCCACCCAAGGCCAAACTGCCCACCACCCCCGAGGTGAAGCCACAGCCCGCACCCGCGCCGCTTCTGGCCGCTGCCAAGCCTGCACCCAAGGCAACGCTGCCAGCGGCACCCCTGCCACAGGTGAAAAAGCAGGTGGCCGAAGTCACACCCGCACCTGCCCCCCTCGCCAAGGAAAGCGTGATCGTTGCCAGTGCTGCCCCGGTGAATGAAAAGCCTGCAGCACCCGCGCAGACTCCCAGCCTGGGCTTCACCCTCCCGTCCGGACACGGCACCTTTGTGAGCACGACGAAGCAGGCCACCAATCAGTTCAGCCTGCGTCCGGGGCAGATCAAGCCGCTGCCGCCCAAAGCCAAAGGGCAGGCATTTGCCTCACCGCAGATGACCCCCGCCAAGCCCGAGCCCAAAACAGCCCGCGCGGTTGATTTGTACATTCACTCTTGGAAAGCCGAAGTCGCCGCGTGCCCATGGAATCCCACAAATCGTCTCCTCCGCCTCGTGATCCAGGTCCCGGCAGATCAGTCCGCCGTGATCGGACAAGAAGCCGCCTTCCCACTGCAGATCACGTTTGATCAGGCTAACGTTAAACAGTACCGCATGCTGTGTGAGCGGCACCTCGCCGCCGCGGAGCTCCGCAGCGCTGGCACGCATGTCCTCTGGTATGAGTTTCAGCCCAATGGCAGCGGCGAGATCCCGCGCGACAGCAGCCGTCAGGTGGCCACTGTGATCCTGCCCAACGCGCGCTTCACCTCGCAGGCTGTGGGTCCCTTTGACAGCAGCAAGCTCCAAGTCATGGACCGAGGGTACTCACTGCAAAACGCCCGTGAAGATTTCGTCTTTGAAACCTCCGTGGTCGGCTTTGGCCTGCTGCTGCGCGGAGCCGAGCAACTGGGCGGCCTGAACCATGATCTCGTCCTGAACCTCGCCACTCAGTCCAAAGGCACAGACACCACCGGTGAGCGCGCCCGCTTCATCCACCTCGTGCAAGCCGCCCGCCAAGCCGCCGGCCTCTAGCCCTTTGTCGTTCCACCTGCGCCATCGCAGGGCTTGAATGAAAAAGCGGAGCCATGCCGGAGGTTCAGCCATCCCTCAGCATCTTCTCACTGAATCGCGTCCAAGGTGCGGCATAGAGCCGATGCCCGAGCGAGAGGTAGCGTTCACGCAATTCGTCCCGGTGCTCATGGATCACTTGCACCCACGGACTGCGCCGCAGCGCAAAGGCCGGCTCTGCGGCCAGGTTCGCGAGATCCTGATCCCGGCCCAGAAGCTGGCCGAGACGCTTCGCGCGTCGGATCCGTCGCGGTCCACCGCGCAAGTGCCGCAGCACCAGCGTTTGAAAATAGAGATCCTTCACTCTGTGCCGCCACAGGTGCAGCGTGCGCTTGTCCTTCGTCTCACAGGCCTGCTTCATGAGCTGGCGCCCCTTGCGATAGCAGCGCACGTGTTCCGTGATAATCTGATCCTCCGACAGCGACTGGATGCAGGTGCTCTCGATAAGCTGACCCACGGCAAACAACGGATGATTCAGCTCCGTGGCTGCAGGCGCTTTCAGCGGATGGGCGCTGAGCTGCGGGCGCTGGTCGGGCGCGAGATGAAAACGGCCGGTAAGTTTGTCGAGAAGCCGGCTCTGTACCACATGCTCGCGACTGCCCGCGCAGGCCTTGTTCACCGCACGCAGGTGCTGGCCCATCGCCTGAAAGGTCTGTTTCTCGATCCCAGCACGGGCCAGTCGCAGCAGCGCCATCATCTTTTTCACGCGCACTCTCAGCTGGTGCGTGGCGCTCTCCTCATGCACGGAAATTCTCCGTACATCCTCCTGCGCACGTTCGCAGAGTTGATGCAACAAACGCTTCAGCTTCCGGCCTTCCAAGCCCGTAGAGTCACGGATTTGTTTCATTATACTTCATTCAGCCCGGAATCAGGCCGCACAGCAAGAAAGAGTTTTGCACATTCCTCCGCCTGGTCTGGCAACAACCTCGCCTCACCTGCGCCCTGCCTGACTGGCTTCCGGCACGCACTCCACTCGATTGACCGCCACATTCGATTTGCGCGTTTTTTCCGCCTTTCAGCCGGAGTTGCTGAAAACTTTCGTTGATTCGCGTGCCTCTGATGCAAGCGTGCATGCGTAACCCTTTTTAAACCCTTAATACCTGACACCATGGCCAGCGAAGCAGTCCTCACCATCACCGAAGCAAATTTTGAATCTGAAGTCACGTCATCCACGGTACCCGTGCTGGTCGATTTCTGGGCTGAATGGTGCGGCCCTTGCCGCATGCTGGGTCCTATCTTGGATGATCTCGCCAAAGAGCAGGGCGACAAGGTGAAAATCGGCAAGGTGAATGTGGACGAGTCGCCGAATCTCGCGGCTCAGTTCAGCGTGCGCTCCATTCCGATGATGGTCTTCTTCAAGGACGGCAAGGCCGTGGAAACCGTCGTTGGCGTGCAGTCCAAAGACGCCCTGACCAAGCGCCTTGCGGCTCTTGCCTGATAGCCCTCAAGGTTACTCTCTCCTTTGCGTGGGTTCCGCAGGCAGCGGCCCACGCAGATATTAAAAAGCCGCCCCATGCAACGGGGCGGCTTTCTTGTTGATTGCACTCGGGCTGCGCGGCCCGGACTACTCGTCGCCAAAGGAAATGCCAATCGCGCGGGACGCGCGGACGATCTCGCTGTCCTTGCTCACGAGGCGGAGTTGATGCACCGCTTCCTCGATCGGCACGTCGCCCACCTGATATTGCTGGTAGCTGACCATGCGGCCAAAGCTGCCCTGAGCAATCAGTTCCACGGCCTTGGCACCAAAGCGTACGCCGAGGATGCGATCCAGCGCTGTGGGAGCGCCACCGCGTTGGAGATGGCCCAGTGTGCAGGACCGCGTTTCCTTGCCAGTGTCCTTTTCGATATGCTTCGCCACGTAGTCACCGATGCCGCCCAAGCGGTCTTCGCCCTTGGCTCCCACACGTTCCTTCGTCAGCAGTTCGCCTGATTCAATGCGGGCCCCTTCGGCCACCACGACCAACGTGCTGTGGCGCCCTGCGGCGTCGCGCTTGCGGATGGCCTTCGCGATATGCTCGAAGTTGAAGGGAATCTCAGGCAGGAGGATCACATCTGCACCGCCAGCCATGCCACCGTAGAGGGCGATCCACCCAGCGTGACGTCCCATGACTTCCAGCA
>NZ_JAQSEA010000138.1 GCF_029946185.1 Prosthecobacter sp. | reverse complement strand
TGAAGACGCCGAACATCGACCAGCTTGCCGCCGAAGGGCTGCGTTTCACCAGCGGTTACTGCTCCGCCTCCACCTGCACGCCTACTCGCTTTTCGTTTTTGACGGGCACCTATGCATTTCGCCAGAAAGGCACCGGCGTGGCTCCGCCCAACGGACCCGCTTTGATCAAAACGGGTACGACCACAATCGCATCGATCATGAAACAGGCCGGCTATGCCACGGCGGTGATCGGCAAGTGGCATCTTGGGCTGGGCGACCCGAGGCCGGATTGGAATGGCGAGCTTAAACCCGGCCCGCTGGAGATCGGTTTTGACCACTGCCATCTGCTGCCCACCACGAATGATCGTGTGCCGCAGGTGTATGTCAGCGACCACCGGGTGCTGAACCTCGACCCAACGGACCCGCTCTGGGTGGGCGACAAAGCGCCGGACGAAAATCACCCCACCGGGATCACGCAGCGCAGCACGCTACGCATGGACTGGACGCACGGGCACAACGGCACGATCCACAACGGCATCGGCCGCATCGGTTTTTACACTGGCGGCATGTCGGCACGCTTTCGCGACGAGGACCTTGCCGACGAATGGGTGAAGCGCAGCAACACATGGATCGAGGCGCACAAGGACGGCCCTTTCTTTCTCTTCTTTGCCGGTCATGACATTCATGTGCCGCGCATGCCGCATGAACGCTTTCAGGGCAAAACAAAGCTCGGCTTTCGTGGCGATGCCATTGTGGAGTTCGACTGGTGCGTGGGCGAGCTCATGAAGACGCTCGACCGGCTCAAGCTGGCGGAAAACACGCTCATCGTACTGTGCTCCGACAACGGCCCCGTGCTCGATGATGGCTACAAGGATGGTGCGGTGGAAAAGCTCGGCGAGCACCAGCCTGCCGGTCCTTATAGCGGGGGCAAATACAGCGTGCTCGAAGGCGGCACTCGCATCCCCTTTATCACCCGCTGGAAAGGCCGCGTGCAGCCAGGTGTCTCGGAGCAGGTGGTCTGCACCATTGATCTCGCTTCCAGCCTCGCCGCCCTGACGGGCGTTGCGTTGCCCGCCACTGCCTGCTGTGATAGTTTCAACGTGCTGCCTGCCCTGCTGGGTGAGCCCGGCGCGAAGGGTCGCGATCACCTGCTGCAGCAGGACAACAACGGCGTCAGTTTCGGTCTGCGCATGGGCGACTGGAAGCTCGTGCGCAGCAAGGCAAAGGGTAAATCACAGGCCATCGTCTCCGTCAAAACACACAAGGATGCCGCCGGTCTGCACGCGCTCTATTTTCTGCCGGACGATCCGGGGGAGGAGAACGATCTGAGCGCGAAGAACCCGGAGAAGACGCAGGAGTTCATTGCTAAACTCGATGCGCTCATTGCGGCGGATGGCAGCCGTTAAGTAGCCCAGTTCCTGTGGGACTGGGAGGTGCGCCGCAAGAGCAGGCAGCAAGAAAGACCGTGTGGGGTGGACGAAGCGGAGCGGTCCCTTGTTGCACAGCAACAAGGCTACTGTACCTCCGGCTTCTGCCACGGTGTGGCGCCGCCGATCTGGACATGCCGACGCAGAGCGGTGGCAAGCTCTCTGAAGACTTTGGGCGCTTTGCCTATGAGGTTGTTTTTTTCCTGCGGATCGTCTTTGAGATTGTACAGCTCCAGCGGGGTGTAAGGCGTGTTTTGCATGAGCTTCCAGTCGCCACGGATGAGCGCCTCGTAGCTCTTTCCGCCGTAGGCGGGGCCGCCTTCACGGCGGACGAAGTAGAGTTCGCGCTGCGGTGTGTCGAGAGTGCCGCCGTTGAACAGGGGCACGATGCTGATGGCATCGAGCGCCGGTGCGGGTTTGGCGCCCGCGAGTTCGAGGAAGGTGGGGAAGAGGTCGAAGTTCATGCCGACGTAGTCACTGCGTGAACCTGCCTTGATGTGGCCGGGCCAGCGCAGCATGAAGGGCACGCGCAGGCCGCCGTCGTAGTGGCTGGTCTTGCCATCGCGCCAGGGGTCGTTGTTCTGCGCATGCGGCAGCGAGCCGCCATTGTCGGAACTGAATGCGACGACGGTGTTTTGATCGAGGCCGGTTTCTTTTAACACGGCGAGCAATTGTCCGATGCGATCATCCAGATGCTCCACGAGTGCGACATTGAGGGCACGTTTTTCGGAGAGTTCCGGCGAGCGGGCTTTCACCTTCGCCAACCATTCCGCTGGAGGTTCGATGGGGAAATGCGGTGCGTTGAAAGCGAGGTAAAGAAAGAAGGGCTGCTTCTCCTTTGCTCGTTCGCGAAAGAAATCTGCCGCCCAGCCTGCGAAGATGTCTGTCGCATGGCCCTTGGGGTCGATTACGTCTGCATTGCGGCGCATGTAGTTATGTCCCTGGCGCAGATGCGTGGTGTAGCTGTCCATCATGTCGCCGAGGAAGCCGTGGAAGAGATCAAAGCCGCGCTCATTTGGCGTGTTGGGCGATTCGAGACCGAGATGCCATTTGCCAATCACTGCCGTGTGATAGCCGACTTTTTTCAATTCATTGCCAATCGTCGGTACGCCGGGTGCGAGGTAGCCCCATGAATCCTCCGAGTTCGTGCGAATGACGCCGGGAACTCCTGCACGATCTGGATAGCGCCCGGTGAGCAATGCAGCGCGTGAAGGTGAGCACACGGTGCAGTTGGCCCGCATGTTCGGAAACAGCATGCCCTCCGCCGCCAGCTTGTCGATGTTCGGCGTGTGGCAGTCCGAGGCATGGTAGGTCGAGACATCACCGTAGCCGAGGTCATCGGCGAAGATGATGAGGAAGTTTGGACGCGACTCCGCCGCAAATGCCGAACTTAGAATTAAGAATGACGAAAGGATGACTGCGGAGAATTTCATGGTGGCTGAGCGTGGGTCGTTATTTCGATGCCTTTTTACTCTTCGCTTTCTTGGCCTTGGGCGCAGGCTCGGGCGGCGGTGTCAGGCCATCATCCGGCTGGTCCCAGAGGCGGTAGGGATCATTGTGGCGGCGCATTTCGGTGAGGAGCAGCGCCTCCATTTCCTTCAGCTTGGTCGCATGCTTGGGATCGCTGGCGAGGTTCGTCTGCATGGGGTCGGTCTTGCTGTGCTCTTTCAAGAATTCATCGGGGTTGGCGGCGAGATTGAAGAGCTGAGTCTCACGCGAGGTGCCGTTCATGCCGTCGTATTTGATCAGCTTCCAGTCGCCCTGCTTCACGCAGCGCATGCCGGGCTTGGTGCCACCAGAGTACACGCCATACATGACGTCGCGCATGGTGTCCTGCTTGCCTTCGAGCACCGGCTTGAAGCTGAGGCCTTCGTTGCTTTCTGGTGCGGGAATGCCGGCGATGTCGCAGAGCGTGGCCACGGTGTCGAGCAGGTAGATGTTCCCTGGCACGCGGGAGCCGGGCTTGATGCCGGGGCCTTTGACAATGAGGGGCACGCGCCAGGTGTGCTCGTAGAGGTTTTGTTTTCCTTGCAGGCCGTGACGGCCGATGGCGATGCCGTGATCCGCTGTGTAAACGATGTAGGTGTTGTCGAGTTCACCCATGGCTTTGAGCTTGGCCAGTACGCGGCCGATCTGGATGTCGATGTTCTCGTTGCACGCGAACTCGCGGCCGATCTCGTTGCGGATGGTTGCCTCATCGCGGTTCTTCCACACGCCGCTGGCTTCCACTTCATCACGCACGTCGGCATGGCCGTTGTTGAAGGGATGCGCAGACAGGTAATTCGCGGGTAGCGCCGGTTGTTTTGGGTTCAACGCCGGGAGCGTGTTTGGGTCGGCGTGATTGGTGGCACCGTATTTTTCCAGCAGCTCGGGCCTGCCGTCGCGGGTGTCATGCGGATGGGAAAAGCCGTAGTAGATGAGGAAGGGATCGGCATCCTTGGTCGCTTCGCGTTCGGCGAGGTAGTTCATCACCTGATCCCCGTGCCAGGTGCTGCCGCTTGCGTCGGTGCCGCCGCGTTTGCTGGCATCATGACGTACGGTGAACTGCTTGTTCGCGCCCTCATAGGAGTTGCCCTGCTTGCAGGTGCGCATGGTGTCATAACCGGCGCGGTTGAACACAGCGGCCAGCGTGTTCAGCTCCAAATTCGGCGGGCAGTGATCCTTTGCGCCGGGGCCAATGGGTAGATGCCAGACGGTGCGCCCGCTCATGATCATGTGCCGTGAAGGCGTGCATACCGCTCCGCTGAACGAGCCCATGTGCCGTGCGGAATCAAACACCATGCCCTCCGCCGCGAGCTTGTCGATGTTCGGTGACTGCAGGGGCGACTGCGGATTGTAGCACTTGAAGTCAAATGGCGACTGGTCATCGACAAGGATGAACAGGATGTTGGGCCGCTTCGCAGGAGCTGCGAATGACGAAACGACAATCAACAAGGATGAAAGGATGAGGGCGAGAGGTTTCATGGCTGGTTTTACTGAAGCTGGGGTTTGCCGGGAACGAGGTTGGCCTGATGCGTTTTCACGGCCTCTTCGATCTGTGCGATCACCTCGGGATGATCTTTGGCGACGTTGCGTTTTTCGGAGGGGTCGAGTCCGAGGTGAAATAGCATGGGCGGCTCATGGGCATCCGCCTTCGGCTGGCCGTAGCCGGTTTGCGTGCGGAAGTGCGCCTTCCATTCACCGATGCGGCAGGCGAAGAGCTGGTCGCCGCGATAGTAGAAAAACGGCCGCCGTGGCAGTGGTTTGGACTCATACAGCAGCGGCGAGAGATCCACGCCATCCACCGGAACGTCGGGGTTTTTCGCTTCGGCGAGAGTGAGCGCGGTGGTGAAGAGATCCATCGAATTCGCCAGCTCATGCGTGACGCCCGGTTTGATGCGCCCCGGCTGCCACGCGATGCCCGGCACCCGCATGCCGCCTTCCCAGGTGCTGCCTTTGCCATCCTTCAGCAGCCCGGCGCTGCCGCCCTGATTGCCCATGATGAGCCAGGGGCCGTTGTCGCTGGTGAAGAACACCAGCGTGTTTTCCGCGAGGCCCGTTTCGCGCAGAGTTGCGATGATCTGCCCCACGCTCCAGTCGAGTTCCTCCACCGCATCGCCGTAGATGCCGCCACGGCTTTTGCCTTTGAACTCCGGGGAGGCAAACAGCGGCACATGCGGGAAGGTGTGTGCAAAGTAGAGGAAGAAGGGCTTGTCCTTTTTCTCGGTGATGAACTTCATCGCCTCCTCGGTGTAGCGTTTCGTCAGCGTGGTCTGGTCGGCAGGCTGCTCGATGATTTTCCCATCGCGGCTCAGGGCCACGTTCCAGCCATCTTCCGGCGGTGTGGGCGAGCCGGTGGAGCCCTTGGGCAAACCGGGCCGTGCATCCATGTCATTCGAGTAGGGCAGTCCGAACTGGTGCTCAAAGCCCTGATCGAGCGGCCGCGAACCTTCGTGAATGCCGAGATGCCATTTGCCGATCTGCGCGGTGGAGTAGCCTTTTTGCTTGAGCGCATCGGCGATGGTCACCTCTTCTTTGGGCAGTCCGCCTGCCGAATTCGGGAACAGCACCCGCCTGCTGCCGCACATGCCGCTGCGAATCGGATAACGCCCCGTGAGCAGCGCCGCACGGCTCGGCGTGCAGACTTCGGCGGCGACATAAAAATCTGTGAAGCGCAGTCCTTCTGCCGCCATGCGGTCAAGGTTGGGCGTGTGAATCGTCGGCGAGCCGTAGCAGCTCAGGTCACCGTAGCCGAGATCGTCGGCGAAGATGATGACCACGTTGTGCGGCGGTGCAGCGCAGAGCGCGGGACTGAGAGAGAAAAGACCTAGAGCAAGGCCGAGGCAGGCAGACTTCATGGCTGGGTGTAGATGGTTTCGTGGAGTTGTGTAAGGTGTTTGACGACGTCGGGCTTCTCGCTGGCAAGATTGGTTTGTTCACCGGGGTCGCTCTTCACATGGCTGAGGAAGACGGGAATGCGCTCCTTGCCGCTATCCCCCTTCGTGGTGTCGCGGGCTTTGATGATGAGCTTCCAGTCGCCCTCACGCACAGCCCAGGAGTCGCCCATCTGCCAGTGCAGGGCGTCATGTGGGCTGGCGGCGTCTGCGGATTTCAGAACGGGCACCAAGCTGTGGCCGTCGAGCTTTACCTCCGGCGTTTTCACCCCGCACAATTCGGCGAGCGTGGGCAGCCAGTCGGCGGCGTGGGCGATCTGGCCGCGCACCTCATTCTGCGGCAGTTTGCCCGGCCAGGAAATCATCGCCGGCAGGCGGATGCCGCCCTCAAACAGGCTGAACTTCGCCCCGCGATACGGCCCCGCGCTGCCACCACCGAAGTGCGCCCGCTCTTCGGTGGAGTGGCCGTTGTCGCTTTGAAAGACGATGATCGTGCGTTCGCGCAGACCGAGCTCATCCACTTTGGCGACGAGTTTGCCGAGGCGCTCGTCCAGGCTGGCCACAAAGGCGGCGTAGAGTCTGCGCGGCATTGGCAGGTCCTTGAACTTCTCCAGCCATTTGGCCTCGCCCTGGTAGGGGTAGTGCGGCATGTTCATGGCGTAGTACATGAAGAAGGGCTCGCTGCGGTGTTTCTCCATGAAGGTGCTTGCTTCAGCCAGCATGAGATCGGGGAAATAATGACCGTCCTCGAAGACCTCCACGCCGTTGCGGTGCAGGTCGTGGATGTTGGGACCGCTCCAATAGAAGAAGTGCGAGTAGTTGTCGATGCAGCCGCCCATGTGCCCGAAGCTGTGGTCAAAGCCCTGCGCATTTGGCGACATCTCCTCATTATAACCGAGATGCCACTTACCTATGTGCGCCGTGGTGTAGCCTGCGCTCTTGAACATCTCCGCCTGCGTCACCTCTGAGGGCGGCAGCCCTCCCTTCTGCCCATGCTGGGAGGCCGCATTTCCCGGCACTCCTGCGCGCACCGGGTAGCGGCCCGTGAGCAGGCAGGCGCGTGAGGCCGAGCACACCGGCGCACCGGCATAAAACTGCGTGAAGCGCACACCTTGCTTTGCCAGCGCATCTGCATGCGGCGTGTGCAGATCTTTGGCTCCGTAGCAGCCGAGGTCCACGCTGCCCAGATCATCGGCAAAGATGATGATCACATTCGGCGGTGCGGCAAAGGACCAAGGCACCATGATGCACAAGGCCAGGAAAAAAAGCAGGCGTGGCATGGTCGGTCACTTGGTTGCTTTGGCCTTCTTGGCCGCGCCTTTTTTGTTGGGGGTGAACTTGCGGGCACCGCGCTGGTCCAGCGGCAGCATAGGGCCGCCGCGTGCGTTCATCTCGGCATCGCACAGCGCCCGCATCTTCTTCAAGGCCTCGGCGTGGGCGGGATCGGCGGCGACGTTTTTAAGTTCATCGCGGTCGGATTCCAGATCATGCAAAAACTCAAACGCGGGCTTCTGATCGAAGTAGCGCGCATAGACGTAGCGCTGGCCGCGAATGCCTTCCCAGGTGAGCGTGGGCGCGAGGTCGAGGTGCTCGCAGAAGTAATGGTCGCGCCAAGGTTTGTCGCTGCCCTTGCCTTCGATCAGCGTGGCAAGGCTGCGGCCTTGGTAGGCGTCTGGACGCTTCGCGCCGGCCCAGTCAATGAAGGTGGCAGGCAGATCGACATTGAGAACCAGATCATCCACCACGCGTCCGCGCTGTTCCTTGGGCAGACGCGGATCATAGACGATCATCGGCACACGCAGTGACTCCTCATAGTGGGACCACTTGCCCTGAAAGCCGCGGTCCCCGAGGTAGTAGCCGTTGTCGCCGGAATAGACGATGATGGTGTTGTCCGCGAGCCCGGCCTCCTCCAATGCGGCAAGGACACGCGCGACGGCTTTGTCGATGCCGCTGATCATGCGGTAGTAGGCGCGGAGGTTGGTCTCGAACTTCTCCGGCGTGTCGTAGCCCCAGTACCAGCGCTCGCGATTGATGGAGTCTTTGAGGAACTGCGGATGCGCCTCGTAGATGGCAGGGTCTCCCAGACGTGCGGGTGGGATGGAGCGGTCTTCATACATGCCATCCACCGACTGCGGCCAGGGGTAGAGCCCGATGCCGGGGCGGTGGTCATTGTCCTCGGCATGCGCCGCATTGAACCACAGATTCAGAGCGAAAGGTTTGTCCTTCGGCTGCGATTTGATGAACTCGATGCCTTTGTCACACACAAGATCCGTTTCGTGGCGCTTTGTGCCATCCGGCATGGTTTTGAAATACGGATTGCGACCGATGGCCTCGTACTCGTCATACTGGTCCTGCGGCTTGAAGCCCTGCGGCGAGATCATGTGCCATTTGCCAAAGTGGCCGGTGCGGTAGCCTGCCGAGCGCAGCAGCACGGGGAACATGGTGGCCAGCGCCTCAGGCTTCACGGTGGGGATGGCATCCCGCTGCGAGTGGGAGCGTGCCCACTGGCCAGTCAGCACCACCGCGCGGCTGACCCAGCACACGGGCGTGGTGACGTGCGCATTGCTGAAGCGCACCCCCTCCGCCGCGAGATGATCCACCGTGGGTGTCTGTACGATGGGATGCCCCGCGCAGCTCTGCGTGTCAAAACGCTGGTCGTCGGCGAAGAGGAAGAGGATGTTTGGGCGCGGCTGATCGGCAGCCATAGACACTGCCGCAAGACCAAGAGAGAACAGAGCGAAAACAGATTTCATGGACCTCTGCGAACGAAGCCAAAGCTGCCAATCTTCCGCCTGAGATCAGGGAATGGGATTCTGCGCAGACAGACCGTAGCTTTTCTCCCACCAAGCCACGCGTTCGGCATCGCTGGGCTGGGCTTTCTTCACGCGGCCTTTCCAGATCCGCTCGTAATCGAGGCGCTTGGAGCGCTGAATGGCACTGAGCGGTGGCTCGGTGGCTGGATCGCCCTGCGCACCACGGTCTGGACTGGTGTTGATCCAGGTGTCCATGGCACTGCGCATGGCCGCCATTGGGTCCGCCACCTTGGGATCTTTGGCAATGTTGTGCAGCCCCTGCGGATCGGCTTTGAGATCGTAAAATTCCAGCGCCTCGCGGCGGGGTGTCAGCCACTGGGCCTGAAATTCATTGAGCTTGCCGGATTGATTCAGCACGCGCATCAGCGGCATGCCGGGGTAGCTGGACTCCTTGTAGCCGGACCAGTTCAGGTGCGAACGGGAGGGCTGAAAATTGCGCACAAACAGCGAGCCCGGGCTGATCACGGCCCGGATGCGGTCCATCGCATCGCCACAGCGGTCACGTGCGGCGAACAGCATGCTGCGTTCTGGGAATTCGCGCCCGAGGATCGCCCGGCCTTCCATCCATGGCGGGACAGGCAGACCGGCGAGTTCGAGCATGGAAGGCGCGAGGTCGATGAGGCTGACCAGCCGCTCTTCGACACTGCCGGTGGCCACTCCGGGGCCGCGCATGATGAGCGGCACCTGCAGCCCTTCCACGCTCAGCCATTGCTTGCCCCAGGGCATCGGCCGGCCGTGATCGGCAAAGAACATGACGATGGTGTTTTCCAGCACACCCTCCTCCTTGAGCTGATCGAGGATGACTCCGACGCGCTGATCCACGACCTCGACGCTGCGCTCATACGCATACCAGTCGCGGCGCACCAGCGGATGATCAGGATAGTTCGGCGGGATCTGGATGGCCTTCAGTTTGGCCTCGTCGTACTCTGCAGGAATGGGAAACGGGCGATGCGGCTCGGTGATTTGAAACTGCGCGAAAAACGGCTGCCCAGGAGTGCGCTTTCGCCAGTCTTTCCCGTCAAACATCTTGGCGGGATCATGGGCAAAGTTGTAGTGCGTCTTGCCTTGCGTAATGACACGTCCGTTGCGGACGGTGCCGGGCGCGGGAGCATTCGTGACAAACCAGCCCGCTGCGCGCAGCACGTCCGGCAGGGGTTTGTAGCGCGGTGCCAGCGGCTGCGGAATTTCCACATCGTGCGGGTGCAGTCCCGTCGTCGTTTGATAGCAGCCGAGGATGAAGGCCGAGCGTGAGGCGCTGCAAACCGGGGCCGTGGCGTAGGCCCGCGTGTAGCGCCGCCCCTCGGCGGCCAGCCGGTCGAGATTGGGCGTGCTCACCTCCTTCAAACCGTAGGCCCCGATGTCCGGCGACATGTCGTCCGCGATGATCCACACGAAATTCGGCCCCGCTGCCATCGC
Source organism: Prosthecobacter sp. (assembly GCF_029946185.1). GTDB lineage: Bacteria > Verrucomicrobiota > Verrucomicrobiia > Verrucomicrobiales > Verrucomicrobiaceae > Prosthecobacter. Next base: position 30,342 of record NZ_JAQSEA010000138.1, on the reverse strand, counting down.
TGAGGTGTGGAAAATCAGGAGGACAAGGCTGGTGAGAAAAAACTTCATGCTCATAAGTGAACGTGAAGCAGGAGGGGTTTTGTCAGTGAGTCAAACTCAGCGTTCCGTTGTCCATTTTTGCGCCTTCAGCCAGAACACCAGATCAGCGAACCAGGGGTGCTGCGTGCCGATGAGGCCGGTGCCGTGGTCGCCGTGCTGATAGAGGTGGAGTTCGTGGGGGATGTCATTTTGATGCAACGCGGCGGCATAGAGCTGCGCATGCTCCACGGGGACAAGTTTATCCTCGCAGGTGTGCCAGAGGAAGCAGGGCGGCAGGCCGGAGTGAACCTGAAGCTCGCTGGAGGTCTTGCGGACGAGTTCGTCGTCCGGCTTGTCGCCGATGAGCATCTTGCGCGAAGTCGCATGCGGCTTGGTGATCATGCTGATCACAGGATAGCAGAGGATGGCAAGATCAGGCCGCGGACTCACGGTGGGTTCACGTCCAGCGATCTCGCCGTCCTCAGGGCGGTTGAGCAGGGTGGAGACGAGATGCCCCCCGGCGGAGAAACCCATCACGCCGATGCGCGCGGGGTCGATTTTCCAGCGGGCGGCGTTGGCACGAATCTGCCGCATGGACTCCACCGCATCCTGGAGCAGCGCCGGATAACGGTAACCCGCGCTGCCGAGCCGGTACCGCAGCACGAAGGCGGTGATGCCCTGCTCATTAAGCCAGCGCGCAAACGGCTCCGCCTGCCCCTCATAAATGCCCGAGTAGCTGCCGCCCGGAATGAGCAGCATGGCCGCGCCGCTGGCTTTCTCTGGCACATAGGGAGTCAGTGTCGGGATGTCCTTCGGCGTCGTGCCTAGAGCTCCCGGGGCTCCCATTGGCCACAGCACGAGGGGCTTCTCGGCCGCTGAGAGTGATGAATGGCTGGCGAGCAGGAAGATCGGGAAAAGCAGCGTTAAAGACTTCATGGCAGAGGGAGTCCTGATGCAACGCGCTTCTCCCTGAGGATTTGTCCATGTTTCATTCTACTGGCATTCTGGCCCATCGTGATGGAAGACAGGGGATGTCAGAAACCGCCCCCCATCCTTTTGCCGCCCTCGGAATCCCACCGGAGATGATTCGTGGTCTGGAGGAGCTGGGAATCGTCACCCCAACGGCGGTGCAGTCCAAAGTCATCCCGTTTCTGCTCAAAGACGGCAGCGATCTCATCGCGCAGGCCCAGACCGGCACCGGCAAAACCGCCGCCTTTGGGCTGCCGCTGCTGACCAAGATGAACCCCAAGCACCGGGACATCCAAGGGCTCGTCCTCGCGCCAACGCGTGAGCTGGCCAAGCAGATCGGCAAACAGCTTTTCCGCTTCACCAAATATACTGAGAAAATCTTCATCGAAGTGGTCAGCGGCGGGGACAACATCGACCGCCAGACGGACGCGCTGAAGCGCCCCACGCACATCGTCGTCGCCACGCCGGGCCGGCTGCTCGACTTGATCGAGCGTGACGCGCTGACGCTGGAATTTGTCCGCTATGTGGTGCTGGATGAGGCGGATGAGATGCTGAGCATGGGCTTCAAGAAGCAGCTCACAGAAATCCTCAAGCTCGCGGCCATGCGGCGCAGTACCTGGCTCTTTTCCGCGACTTTCCCGGCGGGAATCCAAGACCTCATCAAGGGCAGCATGTCCGCCAACCCGCACTCAATCCAGATTGATCAGGCGAATGTGGTGAACCGCGACATCGACCACCGCTTTGCCCTGTGTAAACGCGACCAGAAGACCGCCTACATCTTTGACTTCCTCCAGCGCCAGAAGGAGCGGCGCGGCATCATCTTCTGCCGCACCAAGGCCGGTGCCATGGAGCTGTATGAGGAACTCGCCCAGCTCGGCCTGCCCGTGGATGTGCTGCAGGGCGATCTCATGCAGAAGGAGCGCGACAAAGTCATGCGCGCCTTCAAAAAGCAGCGCGTGCAGTTCGTCGTCGCCACGGATGTGGCCGCACGCGGCATTGACGTGGCGGATCTGTCCTTCGTCATCCACCACCAGCTTCCTGATCAACTTGAATACTACACCCACCGCAGCGGCCGCACCGCTCGCGCCGGGAAGAAAGGCATGTCACTCGCGCTGATTGATGCCAAGGAGAAATGGCAGATCACCCAGCTGGAAGACAAGCTGAAGGTGCGGTTCAGTGAGTTTCGGAGGTAGTGGGTACAGGAGGTATCTTGTGCTGCGCCCTTCAGGCTGACGGCCTTTTTCGGGTAGGATTGGCCGGTTTTTCGCGTAGGCGGGATCGCGCTTTCAAGACGGCATCATGGAGCTTTTGCTCCAGTTGCTTTTTTGGCAGCAATTCGGTCCAGTAGCTGGCAACATGGATGCCGCTTTTGGCCAGTTCCAGCAGTTGCACGTGCTCATCGCTCTTGCCGGCGCAAAGGATCATGCCCAGCGGCGGCTTTTCACCAGCTTCCATGGCATGTTGTTTCAGCCAGTTCAAATACAGCTCCATCTGGCCTTTGTCTGCTGCCTCAAACTCGCCAAGCTTCAAGTCAATGGCCACGAGCCGCTTGAGCTTCCGGTGGTAGAAGAGCAGGTCCAGGTAGTAATCACGTGCATCAATCTGCATTCTCTTCTGGCGTTCTAGGAAGGCGAAGCCGATGCCCAGTTCGAGGATGAAACTCTCGATTTCGCGCAGGATGGCAGATTCCAGATCCTTCTCGGCATAGGTGTCTTTAAGCCCCAGGAAATCGAGGATGTAAGGGTCACGGAAGATCAGATCAGGCGTCATCTTGTCCTCCTCACGCAGGGCTTTCAATTCCTGCTTGATGAGATGGTCTGGTTTCTTGGAAAGCGCGGTGCGCTCGAAAAGCATGCCGTTGATCTTGTGCTGAAGCGTTCGTGTGCTCCAGTTCTCGATGCGGCACATCTCGGCGTAGAAGTCTCGCTTGAGTGGGGCGTCGATTGGTATGATCTGACGAAAGTGCGTCCAGCCCAATTGTGACCGCAGTGCGGTCACAATCTGGTTGTCAGGAAATACTTCTGCAAAACGGATCATCCGGTGAAGATTCCTGACACTCCAGCCTCTCCCAAATTCGCTTTCCAATTGTGTCCCCAGTGTAGCGACAATCTCCGCCCCGTACTCCGCCCGTTTTTGTCGGAGGATATCCTGATGGATCCGCCGGCCAACGTGCCAGTAGAGTGTGACCAATCCCGCATCCACTGCTCGTGATACTTGCCCGCGGGCGGAGACAATGAGACTGCGAATGTCGGCGAGCAACAATGTCGCAGGAGCAGTCTTCCTCTGGGCAGAGACTGGCTGGAGCTTTTTCGGCATCCTTCACATTGGCGGACATGCCATCATCGTCCATTTGAAAACATCTGCAAATCACCGCTCACTCCGGCAGCTCGAATACTACACCCATCGCTGCGGCCGCACCGCTCGCACCGGGAAGAAGGGCCTGTCACTCGCCCTGATCACGCCCAAGGAGAAATGGCAGTTCACCCAGCTCGAAGACAAGCTGAAGGTGCGGTTCAGTGAGTTTCGACGGTAGTGATTCGTGGAGCCCTGAGAAACATGGCTTGAAGTACGACAGACACTCCTGTCTGTCGGTCAGCGCTCCGCTGAAACCAACAGCTTGCAAGTCACACTGTCAGGTCGCCCCGGCAATCTGACGCTTTTGTCAGTCAATTTGAAACTCGGTGCCTATCTGGAGATTGGCGGTGCCGCTGACCGACAGGCAAGAGTGCCTGTCGTACTTGCCAGAGTCTTCTGAATCACTCTGGTAGCTCCGTGTTGCACACGCCTTCTGTCCCCGGATGAAACAGGTTGTTCGAGAAATGCAGACCCCGCGGCGCATTCGGGCCGCCGGGGATAATGACGGCGTATTTGTAGCGGGGCTTGCCGAGACTGTGGATGACGTTGCCAGTGATGATGACATCCGTGAGCGGCGGATCGTCAGGCTGCTGGCCGGTGTCGAATTTGATGGGGGAGCGTTCATCGCCCCAGATCCAGTGGGCGTCGCCGTGGCCGAAGTCGGAGATGATATTGTTGCTGATGATGGAGCCGCCGTCGGCGTTCTCGGGTTTGTCGTCGGTGGCGGGGTGCGCAGCGGCACCGGGCATGAGGCCGATGGCCCAAAGTGAGTTTCGGACAAACTGATTGCCGGTGATGAGGACATTGCGTGAGCCATGCATGGCCTTCATGCCGATGAAGGCATTGGTGATGATGTTCTGCGAGACGATGACGTGGTCCGCGTGGATGTCCAAACCCTGCGCGGCGTTCTCGATGTGGTTGCCGATCACCCGTGTCAGGTCGTTCACCTCCGGGGCATTGATCACGATGCCGGAGCCCTGCTGCCAGGCGTCGGTGTAGTTCGCGTCCCAGGCTTGCTGGCTCATGATGGCGCCTTTGACGGCGTTCTTCTTCACATAATCGCCCAGCTTGTATTTGGCCTTCACTTCCTGAGTCGGAACGAAATTGTCCTCAATGACGCGGTTGCCTTCGACGAGCGTGCCGGTGCTGTAGCTCACGCTAATGCCGGTGCCGTCGGTGCAGTTGAAGGCATAGCCCCAGTCCGTGCTCTGGGTACGGTCATCAATGCTCACGCGCATGTAGTTGCGCACGAGGCAGTGGCTGATGCGCGTGTCCTTGCTCTCACGCACGGTGATGGCACCGGCAGGGCTGCGGTTGTCAATGACGCGCACATTATAGAGCACGAGGTCGCGGCATTTGATAGCGAGGATGCCTTCGTTGCGGCTCTCCATCTTTCCTTCAGGCCGCGTCAATGTCAGATCGCGAATCTCCGCACCCGTCGCGTTTTCGATTTCGATGATAGGCTGGTCTGCGCTCTGCTGAATGATGCGCCCGGGACCAAACAACCCGCTGCGCTCGCCACGAATGCGGATCTTCTCAGTGATCACATAGTCTCCCGCTGGCACAAAGAGCATGCGGTTCGGGTTCGCATTCAGGGCCTCCTGAATCGAGGGATAAGCAGCGACGGAGAGATCGGCGGCTTTGACCGTGAAGGTCAAGAGAGCGATAAAGAGGAGCAGGGCTCGGATCATGAGTACGGATTGAACGTGAGTGGAGCGAAGTCTTTTCAACGTCTGATTCTTCCTCATACTCTTCCTCCCTTGGCTTGGAACTTCCCGGGAGGAGGAAGAGGTGAATAAAAGCAGCTACTTCTTCGGCCCAATCTCCAACCCCTCGAGCCACGGTGCCGTAATCTGCGGGGGCATGCCGCCGAAGGGCTGGTACGCGGGGAGCTGGAGGACGCTCATGCAGTGCGCCTGCGAGGCGATGAAGAAGAGCGTCTCGGCGCAGTCTTCCGTCTGGATCATGGCGCTGCGGTGCTCGGCGGTGGGCTTCACGGGGCGCTTTTCCACGAGGGGCGTGAGGGCTTCACCGGGGGCGTATTCGGAGAGGACGATGCCATGCGCATTGAGCTGCATGCGGGCGGTGAGGAGCAGGCCATGCACGGCCCACTTGCTGGCGGTGTAAGGCACGCCGGCAAACGAATCAAAGCCATGCCCGGCGGTGGAGGAGACGACGACGATTCGGCCTCCGCCGCTTTCCGACATCGGTTTGGAAACGGCCTGGATCATGTTCACCACGCCCATCACGTTCACATCCAGCACGCTGCGCCAGCTGGCTTCGCTGGCGAGCTTGCTGGGGTCCGCGTGCGCCATGAAGCGGTCAGGGGTGTTGATGCCGGCGGTGTGGATCAGCGTGGCAATGGGGCCGTGCTGCAGCACCTGCGCGACTGCGGAAGCGACACTGGCGGAGTCGGCGACGTCACACACGATAGGGGTGATGCGCGGGGATAGTGCCGCTGTGGCCTGCAGCGAGTCCAGCGTGCGGCCAAAGATGAATGTTTTCGCGCCAGCGTCGGCAAATCGCTTTGCCGCGCTCTGTCCCATACCACCGCCGCCGCCAGTGACGATGACGCTCTTGTCAGTCCATTGTGTATCCATCCGCCGAGTTTAACAAGGCTTCCGCGAGTTTCGACTGCAACGCGCATTTTTTTCAAGATTTCGCGGTGCTCTCGATTTTGGCAAATGGCATGATCTTGTCGTGACAATTTCCGGCGATGAACTCAGCGCTGCGATCGATGGCAAAGCCGTTGGCAGCTTCAACTCCCCCGGCATCGCCCATCCGACCAAGAAGATGCTGCGGCTCTCCGTGCCACGGAACGCCGTGGTGGATGAGGTGAAGATCTGGAAGAAATAGTGTGGCGACTCCGATTTGATCCTGCTCATCCTTTTGCTCCATGATTCATCTCCTCCGAACTGCCAGTGCCGCCCTAGCTGGGATACTTCTGCTTACCACCGCCGCTGCCGCCGACGAGCCGAAATGGATCCCTCTCTTCAATGGCACAGACCTGACAGGCTGGACGATCAAGATCGCCAAGCGGCCGCTGGGTGAAAACTATGCGAACACGTTTCAAGTGGAGGACGGCATCCTGAAAGTGAGCTACGACGGCTATGACAAGTTTGACCAGCAGTACGGCCACCTCTTCACGAACCTGGCCTACTCGCACTACATCCTGCGCATGGAGTACCGCTTCACCGGCAAGATGATGCCGGACGCGCCGAAGTATGTGAACCTCAACAGCGGCGTGATGCTGCATGCCCAGCCGCCGCAGAGCATGCGCTTTGATCAAGGCTTCCCCTCCAGCCTGGAGATGCAGTTTCTGGCTGATGAAGGCAAAGGCCCACGCTCCACGGCGAATCTCTGCACACCCGGCACGCATGTCGTGATGGGCGGAGAGTTGATCACCAAGCACATCGTCAAATCCAGCGCTCCGACTTTTCCTACCGAGGAATGGGTGCGTGCCGAAGTAGAAGTGCGCGGCAATGACGAAATCATCCACCGCATCAACGGCGTCGAAGTCCTCCGCTACCAGCGCCCGCAACTCGACGCGGCCTGCAAGATAGCGCCGGCGAGTGACATCGTGGAAGCGGGCGGCGATGTGATGCTCGGCTACGGCCACATCGCGCTTCAAGCCGAAGGCCAGCCGGTGTGGTTTCGGAAGATTGAGCTGATGTCGCTGGAGAAGAAGTGATCCAACAAAGCAGCCTTGTTCCTGCGGAACAAGGAAACCCTCCGCCGCACTCACATCTCACGTCAGTCCATTGCGACGCCCTCCCTGGTTGCACAGCAACAAGGCTACTTGATGCCGCATCACTGCCCCCGTGCTTTTTTCACCTCATCCATGGATTTCAGGATGTTCTCGCGCCAGACTCCTTGCAGCTTCTCAGGCTCGGCACGCTTCAGAGTGGTCATGGCTTCATCATACTTCTTCTGCCGCGTCAAAATGCGCGCGATGCCTTGCAGCGCCACATATTCATCCGCACCTCCGATGCGCGGGCGATCGGCCACGATGGCACGATAAGCGGCCAGAGCCTGCTCGTCGTTTTGCAGATTGCGCTCACGGTTCTGCGCCTGCGCAAGGAGCAGGGTATCCCGCGCTCGCGGCTCGCTGACCCACGGCAGGGCCGCACTGAAATCCGCCTCGGCTTTGTCGCCTGCTTTGGTGATGGAATACGCGTAGCCGCGCGCATGATAACCCGCGCCACGCTGCCAGAAGGGCCACTTGCTGAAGTCTTCGTTCGCGAACTGCGCGATGACCTCAGGCGCTTTGCCCGTGGCGAGCAGGTGCTGCATCTGCGCGCTTTGTTTCACGGCGGGAATGGGAATGCGCTCGATGATCGGCGCGGCGTCGCCTCTGCTGAGCCGTGCGGCCTGCTCCAGCGCAGCGGCTTTTTGCATGTCGCTGAGTTTGCCCTCGGCCAGCGCAAGGAAACCGGCGGCCTTGCGCTCTTGCGTGGCATCGCGGAAACCGATGACGAAATCGGTGACGCTGGGATCAGCAGCAAACACGTGTGATTTGCCATCATAGAAATGCGCGAACTTCAGCGGATCATGAAAGCCGTCCGTCCCGGTGGGTGAGAGAGCGCTGAGTTCCTGGCCGTCTTCACGAATGCGCTGGCGGCACAGATTCACATGCCATGGCAGGCTTTGCGTAGGCTTGCGGCCGATGACCTGATGCAGCGGATCGTTTTCGTCCCGCGTGACGGGGATGCGAATCTCGACGGTCCAGTGATCATCCGCGATGTGCGTGGCCACTTCCGCCTGCGAATCCCAGCCGAACCACTGGCCGCGCGATGCGCCACGATCCAGATCCACGATGTGACCCGCAGGGCTGATGGCGATCTGATAGTACGAGTGCGTTTCCGTGGCGAGTTCGATCTCGATGGCATCGCCATGCCAGAGCGCCTGGTCTCCATTTTGCGTGCTGGTGGTATGGGGCTTTTCGCCTGGATGCTCATCGCAGCGAATGGCGAAGCAGACGTTGTTGCCCTGCCAGCCTGCTTTGAACGACGTGCCGAAAGTGGGCACACGGCCGGTCTGCAACTCGCGGAATTTGCCCGTGGCGGCAGTGGCGCACTTCTGCCAGTAGGCGTCGTCGAGCTTGCCATCGATGACGATGCCCTCCGCATCACCAACGAGGCGCACCACAGGCACCGGCCCGCGCTGCTGGCCGAGCTGCTGAGACTTCATGCGCAGGCCTTTGAGGAAGTCATCGATGAGCGCGATGCGCCGGCCATAAACACTGGCCGCACCTGCTTTGGCCTGCGCCTTGGTGAAGAGCGCGAGCGCAGCATCAGCCTGCGCTTTGTCGTCTTCCATGACACTCCAATGGGCTTCGCAGTAGGTGAAGAAGGCCTGCATCTCCTGCGCGGCGGGGCCATAGAAGAGCTGGCAGTACTCGCGAAACATGGCATCCACATCGGCCTCTTTCCCGCCCCAGTACATGCGCGCGGTGAAATAGACCATGAAGTGATTGAAGCCGATGCCGACCTCTTTGAAATCCTGCCGTGCGGAGAGCCAGATGTCCTCGCCCTGGGAGATGCCTTTCGTGGCGTTCACGGAATCGCCGAGCGCATGCGGCGCGAAGGAGGGCAGGTACCAGCCACGATCAGTGAAGGGATAGTTTTCAAAGTTCAGGATCGGGTTGCGGGTTTTCTTCACCCACGCCGCGCGCAGAGCTTCGGGGGCTGACTCACCCTCGCCCTTGACGCCAGCCTTGTTGATTGGCCGCCTTCCGCCGACGATGCAGACAACCACGTTCGGTTCGAGCTTGTCGATCTTCAGCGGCGGCAGCGTGTACACGCCATACGCACAGTTCAGCACCTTCGCGCTGGGGTGGGTTTTGGCGATCTCCTTTGCCACGCGGTTGACGAAGTCCCACACGTAATCGCTCAGCAGGCCGCGTTCGTTGCGTTCTGGCGAGTCCTTGCCTTTGCATTTCTCGCACTGGCAGATGGAGGTGTAGCCGTCCGGCGGCATGATGGAGACGGACTTGAGCGGGTAGGTGTCAAGCAGGACGCGGGTGTAGCGCACGGTCTCGCGGAAGAGTTCGTCGTCGGAATAGCAGAGCTGGTTTTTGCTGTCGCCGGAGCGGTAGTCGCGCTTGCCGCCATAGAGCGCGAACCACTCTGGATGCGCGGTAAAGGTGGCGTCATTGCCCGTCATGCCGTCCATGCCATGAGCGATCTGATAACGATCATCGTTGCGAGTGCCGAGGTGCATCATCCACAAGGCCGTGTCATAACCTGCGGTGGCGAAGCGGAAGTTGAACTGCCGCAGCGGGAAATCTGGGTGCACGGTCTCGTCGAGCTGCGGCAGCGCGATGGTTTTCATCGCGGGCATCACTTCACCAAGCTCCCCCGGCAGATACCAGCGCGCACCGAGCCGGTGGAAGAACGCGGTCACCGCATTGAAGCTGCCGCGTTCATCGAGGCCCCAGATGTCCAGCGTCTCGTTTTTCGCCGTGGTGGCACCGTCCGGCTTGCCGGTGTCGCCAGCCAGTCGCAGGCGGTTTTTATACAGTCCGGCATTCGGCATGCCATACGGTGCACCGACGATTTTCTCAAACTCCGCCTGCGCGCGCGGGATGTCGCTGTTGCCCGACGCCCAGGGTGCCGTTGGTACGAAGTCGCTGTCATCTCCTACCAGCGCCAGCCAGTCGTCGCCGGACTGCATGCGATATGCGCCCTCCTTCAAGCCGTCCGCCTTCACCGGATTGTGGTGGCTCGCGCCGATGAAGATCTTCACCGCCTTCCCGCTCGGCTGCGTGAGGATGGGGAGCCGCGCACCGCTGATTTTTTCGATGTTCGTGCGAAACTCCTGCGCCGCGACGCGCTGCATGCGCGTGGGATTTTCCGCCAGGATGATCTCTGCACGCGGCTGGCCGTCTTCCACGAGAACGGCATCCGCTGCGTGCAGCATGGCAGTAGAAGTCAGCAGCAAAGCAGCGATGAGGGTGTGTTTCATGCGTGAATGGGTGGTTGGCCCACTCAAACGATGAGGCGGGTGTTTTATTGCACCTTCGTGGAGGGGGCGCCGTGAAAGGGCAGGGCATACGCATGACGCGGCCAACTAAGGCGTAGCGTCTTATCCGAAGGACAAAAAGTATGGTAGTGACCGAAAGGACATCGTCTTCCATGACAGTCGTCCTTATCCTTGATGCAATCGTACCGTCAAGCCTCAGGCTTGAGCGCAGACGCGGAAATCCCCGCCCTTCTTCGCGCGTTGCACTTCCGCCGGTGGGCGGAACTGCAACGCGCAGTGTTGGCTTGCAGTGTCGTGGAGAGAAGCCAGCCTATGCGCCAATCAGCTTCCGCGCTTCGGCGAGTGCGGCATCGACTTTGTTCACGTCCTTGCCGCCGCCGCGGGCGAAGTCGGGTTTGCCGCCGCCTTTGCCGCCGACGATGGGGGCGATGGTTTGGATGATCTTGCCGGCCTGCACTTTGGCCTGGTGCTCTTTGGCGACGCTGGCGATCAGGGCGACGCTGCCGCCGCCGGTTGCGGCGAGGACGACGATGCCGTTGAAGGTGCCTTTGAGGGCTTCAGCGACACCGACGGCGTAGTCGGCATCCACATCGCCGAGATTGACGATGATGGTGTTGTTGGCGGCGGTGGCGATGAGGTCTTTGGCCATTACTGCGGCTTCGCGCTGCTGGGCGGCTTTGAGGTTTTTTTCGAGTTCCTTCTGCTGGGTGAGGATTTGATCGAGCTTCTTTTCCAGATCGGCGGCACCTTGGGCGCTGACTTTACCGGCGAGGAGTTTTAATAATTCGGCATCGGCGCGGGCGGCGTTGTAAGCTTCGAGGCCGGCGATGGCTTCGATACGGCGCACGCCGGAGGCGACGGCGCTTTCGCTGACGAGGCGGAAGAGACCGATCTCGCCGGTGCTGCGGGTGTGGGTGCCGCCGCAGAGTTCCATGCTCCAACCGTCGAGCTTGTTGCGCTGCCCGCCGATCTGCACGACGCGGACGAGGTCGCCGTACTTCTCGCCGAAGAGGGCCATGATGCCGGAGTTGGCCTTGGCTTCGACGAAGGGCACTTCAGTCCAGGAGACGGGTTCGTTGGCGACGATGCGCTCGTTCACGAGGCGTTCGATGTCGGTGATCTGCTGCGCGGTGAGCGCGGCGCTGTTGAAGTCGAAGGTGAGTTTGTCAGGCGTGACGGAGGAGCCTTTCTGGGTGGCGTCCTTGTTCACGACTTCATGCAGGGCCCAATGCAGGATGTGGGTGACGGTGTGGTGGCGCTCGATGGCGTGACGGCGTGGGGCATCGACGATGAGCTTCACGGTGCTATCCACGGCGGGGGCTTCGTCGCCGTCGAGGAAGTGCAGCCAGGTGTTGCCGACTTTGGTGGTGGCGCTGATCGGGTAGGTGTTCGCCCCGAGGATGAGCTGGCCGCTGTCGCCGATCTGCCCGCCCATTTCGGCGTAGCAGGTGGAGACATCGAGCACCACGGCGGTCTTGTCCTTCATCTCGACCACTTCGAGCACTTTGACATCGGCTTCGAGGTTGTCGTAACCGATGAACTGGGTGGGTGCTTTGGTTTCGATTTCGGAGACGGAGACGACTTGTTTGTTCTTCTTGCCGGCTTCGCGGGCGCGTTCCTTCTGCTCTTCCATCAGTTCTTCGTACGCTTCATTATCAATTACAAAGCCCGCTTCACGTGCGACGACTTGCGTGAGATCAACTGGGAAGCCAAAGGTATCGTAGAGTTCAAATACTGCCCATCCTGGGACAATTGGTGCTGCACCACTAAATTTGTGAAGCAGGTGTCCAGCTCTGACGACGTCATCGGGCTTTACCACGTATTGTTGGCCGTCGATTTCGCACTCCATTCTTTGTTCGCCATTTTCGATCTGAATGGCTGCTGGCTTGCCAGCTTTGAGGAGATCACCAGTTATAAGAGTTACTTCATTCCAGAGCACATCTGCCAGACGGGCCAATCCACGATCTAGTGTCCGATTGAAACTCTCTTCTTCCACCTTAAGCACACTCTTGATCTGCTCCTTCTTTGTCCGCACTTCCGGGAATACATCGCCCATCTGGGTGGCGAGGACATCGACGAGTTTGTAGAAGAAGGGTTCTTTGAATTCGAGGGTGCGGCCGTATTTGACGGCGCGGCGGAGGATGCGGCGGAGGGTGTAGTTGCGGTCGCTGTTGCCGGGCTGGATGCCGTCGGCGATGGCGAAGCTGAGGGTGCGAAGGTGGTCGGCGATGACGCGGAAGGCGACGTCGATTTTTTCCTGTTCGGTGATGGGGACGACGTGGCCCTGCTCGTTGGCTTTGGGCAGCGTGCTCGCATACGTCTTGCCGCTGAGCTTGGTCAGCTCATCGAAGATGGGCTTGAAGACGTCAGTGTCGTAGTTGCTGATCTTGGCGGTCTCGAAGTCGGTGAAGCCTTTGGTGCCCTGGATGATGGAGCAGACGCGCTCGAAGCCCATGCCGGTGTCCACGTGCTGTGCGGGGAGCGGGACGAAGGTGCCGTCGGGGTTGGCGTTGTATTGAATGAAGACGTTGTTCCAGATCTCGATGCAACTGGCGTCGCTGCCATTCACGAGGAGTGCTCCGGCGCGCTGGCGGTCTTCGTCGAGGTTCGGAGCGCCGGGGGTGAGGTCGATGTGGATCTCGGTGCAGGGGCCGCAGGGGCCGGTGTCGCCCATCATCCAGAAGTTGTCCTTCTTGTTGCCGTTGACGATGTGGATGTCGGGATCGAGGCCGATGCTGCGGAACTTCTCGGCCCAGATGTCCCAGGCTTCCTGGTCGCGGTCAGCGGGGTCGCCCTTGCCGGGCTGGTAGATGGTGGCGAAGACGCGTGTTGGTGGGAACTTCCAGCGCTCGATGATCAGTTCCCAGGCCCAGGAGATGGCCTCTTTTTTGAAGTAGTCGCCGAAGCTCCAGTTGCCGAGCATTTCGAACAGCGTGTGGTGGTAGGTGTCCAGGCCCACGTCTTCGAGGTCGTTGTGCTTGCCGCCGGCGCGGATGCACTTTTGAGTGTCGGCGGCGCGAGTAGGAAGGCCTTTGTGCAGAACGCCGGGCCAGGTGTCCACGTCAGCACTGCGCTCGCCGAGGAAGATGGGTACGAATTGATTCATCCCCGCATTGGTAAAAATGCGTGCGCCATCGCGGCTGGTGTAGCCGACGTTGTCACTGGGGACGATGGTGTGCTGCTTCTCCTTGAAGAAATCGAGGAAGCTCTGGCGGATCTGGGCGGCGGTGGGGACGGCGGACATGGCTGGAAAAGAGAGCGCGGATGGTAGCGGGGGGATGCCGAAGGTAAAGGCGGGGTTTGCCACCGGTAGGGCAGGGGCAGTGGCCAGCCGCTTTAAAATCAACCCTCTGCCGGGGTGAACCGTCCGAGGCAAATGGGGGCGGCAAGAAAAAGATTGTGAATTACCATAAATAAAGTAATATTTAGAACGATCCCGGGTGAAAAATGATGACCGCCGCTTCTCAATTCCCAAAAAAGTGCCCTACCGAGTCCGGATTGAGCCTGATGGAATTGCTGATCACAATCGCCATCCTTGGCATCATCATGAGCATCGCTATCACATCCATGGGTGGAGCCCGCCAAGGGGCGGAAGATCAGAAGGACAAGCGCAATGCCCAGGAAATCGCCAGCGTGGCCGCCATGGCCCACGCAGCCGGAGCCAGTTTCATGGTGCCGGGTGACGAGCAGGCCACCATTGCCAACCTGCGTGGCGGTACGGTGCCAGCCACCGGTGCCTTTCGTGGCCGCATTTTCAAGATCTCAGACATGCAGGACCTTGATATCCAAGGGGCGATGCGGTTTCTGGCGCTGAACGATACCGATCTGCAGTATCGTCAGGACGGCAGCAGAGGCCTGTGAGGATGGATGCCGGGGGCAAGCCCGCCGCGCCAGACTTCCGCTCCTTGCATGGAGAATGCCGCTCCGCGTCAAGATCGGCCTTTCTCCGGCGTATCACACAGCGTGATCCGTCTTTTTATCACTCTTCCACTCGTTGCCTCCGCCATCGCGGAGCCCGCACCGCGTCCCATCCATTTCTCCAAAGAGATCCGGCCCATCCTGAGCGAGAACTGCTTTTTCTGCCATGGTCCTGACGAACAGAAGCGCGAAGCGGGCCTGCGCCTGGATGACGAAATCAGCGCGAAAAAAAACAACGACGGCACCACGGCCGTGGTGCCGGGACATCCTGAGAAGAGTGCCTTGCTGGAGCGCATCCTCACCAAAGATCCTGATGAGGTCATGCCGCCGCCGAAGCAGCACAAGACCATCTCGCCCGCGCAGATTGCACTGCTGACGGAGTGGATCAAGCAGGGCGCGCCCTGGGGGCAGCATTGGAGCTATGAGAAAGTTGTCCGGCCGGGCGTACCTGCACCGAGTCCCAAGTTTCAAGTTTCAGGTTCCAAGTTGAATCCAGTGGATGCGTTTCTTGTGCAGCGGCTGGAGCTGGAGAAACTGAAGTATACACCGCAGGCAGACACCGCCACGCTCATCCGCCGCGTCGCACTGGATTTGACAGGACTGCCGCCCACGCTCGCGGAGATGGATGAGCTGGCGAAGCAGCCGTACGACAAGGTGGTAGAGCATTACTTAGCGACTCCCGCCTATGGTGAGCATTGGGCGCGGCAGTGGCTCGATCTCGCACGCTACGCCGACTCCTCCGGCTACCCCAGCGACCAGCCGCGCGAGATCTGGGCCTACCGCGACTGGGTGGTGCGTGCGCTGAATACGAACATGCCGTTTGATCAGTTCACCATCGAGCAAAACGCGGGCGATCTGCTGCCCAAGCCGACGGACGACCAGCTCATCGCCACTGCGTTTCATCGCAATACGATGACGCAAAATGAAGGCGGCACTGACGACGAGGAATTCCGCAACGCCGCCATCATCGACCGAGTTAACACCACCTTCGCCGTGTGGATGGGTACCACGATGGCCTGCGCCCAGTGCCACACGCACAAGTTTGATCCCATCACGATCAACGAGTACTTTCAGTTCTACGCGTTCCTCAATCAAAGCGCCGACAGCGACAAAAAAGACGAAGTGCCGCTGCACAGTTTTGATACAGCGGAACTGATTCAGCAGCGTGCGAATCTGAAGAGAGAGATCGACGCACTGGAACAGAAGTTCACAGCGCCTGCACCAGCATGGCTCGCCGGAATCGATGCCTGGGACCAGGGCTTTGCCCGCGATCTCGGCTGGCAGACACCGCAGCCCGCCAAGGTGAGCACGCAGTCGAAACAAAGCGCCACCATCGCAGCAGGCGGTACCGTTGCGATTCCGAAAAACAGCGACAAAGACAGCTACACCATCGAACTGCCCGCCACCGGCGACAAGCTCAGTGCGCTGCGCATTGAGACGATTCCCACCGCTGGTTTCAGCAACTTTGTCATCACCGACGTGAAAGCGGAGGTCGTGCCGCCGGATGTCAAGAATGCTCCGCAGGTGCGCTATGTGCGCATTGAATTGCCTGGAGAAAAAAAGATGCTCCAACTGGCTGAAGTGCAGGTTTTCAACGGCAGCGAAAATCTTGCACCCTCCGGTGTCGCCACCCAAAGCAGCCTCTATACGGATGCCGCCGCCAAGCGTGCCATTGATGGCAACACCGAGGGCAATTACGCTAAGAGCAGCGTGGCCCACACCGCCGGCACCGATAATGATCCGTGGTGGGAGGTCGATCTGAAGGCGGCCAAACCGGTGGACCGCGTCGTCGTGTGGAATCGCACGGACGGGAATGTGCGCAATCGTCTCGACGGCTTCCGCGTCGTGCTGCTCGATGACAAACGGCAGATCGTATGGAAGAGCGAGGACACACCCGCGCCGGAGAAAGACAAGGCCTTCGCCATCGGCGGCCCCGTGGCCGTGAGCTTCACCACGGCGCTGGCTGACTATGAGCAGGACGGCTTCACCGCTGCCTCCATCTTGAAGCCGAAGAACAAAAAGCAGCAGGGCTGGGCCGTCGCTGGTGCTGCTGACAAGCCGCACACGCTCACTCTGCTTGCCGCTTCGCCAGTTGTGATTCCTGCTGGTGCCAAGCTGCGCATCACGCTCACGCAAAACAGCGAGTTCAAGCAGCACACACTCGGCAGCTTTCGCCTCAGCTACACCGGAGATGCGCGTGTGCAGCAAGTCACCAAGGTGCCGCAAAATGTTGTGGCCGCTCTTGCTCAGGCCAAGGACAAACGCACACCCGCGCAGCAGCAGACGGTGGTGGAGTACTTCGTGCGGAATGTGGCCAAAGCATCCGCTGCGGAGCGCACCCGCCTCGCCGCCGCGACCAAGGAACTGGCCGCCGTCAAGCCTGTGTCCGTGCCGATCATGCGCGATCTCGATCCCAAACAGCGCCGCGTGACGAAAGTACAACTGCGTGGTAACTGGCAGGCGCTGGGCGATGAAGTCAGCGAAGCCACGCCCGCCGTTTTCAATCCGCTGCCGAAAGATGCTCCACGCAACCGCCTTACCATGGCGCAGTGGCTTGTCAGCCGTGACAATCCGCTCACCGCACGCGTCGCCGTGAACCGCCTGTGGGAAAGCATCTTCGGCACCGGCATCGTGCGCAGCAGCGAGGAATTCGGCAGCCAGGGAGATCTGCCCGTGCATCCCGAACTGCTCGACTGGCTCGCTGCCGAGCTGATGGACAGCGGCTGGGACATCAAGCACATGCTCAAGCTCTTGCTCACCAGCCAGGCCTATCAGCAAAGCACCAAGACCACGCCCGAACTCAACGAGCGCGATCCCGACAATCGCCTCCTCGCACGCGGGCCACGCTTCCGCCCCACCGGCGAACTCCTGCGCGATCAGGCGCTCGCTGTCAGCGGCCTGCTCAGTACCAAAATGTATGGCGTGCCGGTGCGCCCCATGACGCCGAACATGGGCCTCACCACCGCCTTTGGCCGCAGCAACGACTGGACCCTCAGCGCAGGCGAGGACAAGCACCGCCGCAGCCTCTACACCGAAGTCCGCCGCAACAGCCCCTACGCCAGCTTCGCCACCTTCGACGCCGGCAACCGCGAAGTCTGCATGATCCGCCGCAGCCGCACCAACACGCCGCTGCAGGCCTTTGTGACACTGAATGATCCGGTGTTTATCGAAACGAATCAAGCGATGGCGAGGCGTCTTGTGGCGGAGGGAAAAACGACGCCGGAGCGTCTTGCGCATCTCTTCAAACTCTGCCTCTCACGTGCCCCGAACGCCCATGAAGTGTCATCGCTGACCCAGCTCTACACCGAAACCCTCGCCACCTACCGCGCCGACACAGCCGAAGCCACCAAGATGGCCACCGACCCTCTTGGCCCCGCCCCCAAAGACGCCGACCTCCCCGACCTCGCCGCATGGACCACCATCGCGAATGTGGTGATGAACTTGGATGAGTTTTTGATGCGGCGGTGATTCAATCAAACCATGGCGACCAAAAAATCCATCGACGTCCCCATCCACACCGTGCGCGATCAGCGCGTGGTGCTCGATCCCGATCTGGCGGCGCTTTATGGCGTCAGCACCGGGCGCTTTAATGAAGCTGTGAAACGCAACTTGAAGCGATTTCCCGAAGACTTCTCGTTTCAACTTACACCTGAAGAGAGGCTGGTTTTGATATCGCAAATTGCGATATCAAAGACCGAAGGTCGGGGTGGTCGGACAAAACCACCGCGAACCTTCACCGAACACGGTGCCCTCATGGCCGCCTCCGTCTTGAACAGTGCTCGTGCCATTTCCATGAGCATCTATGTGATTCGTGCCTTCGTCGAAATCCGCGAAAAACTGGCCGCAAACGCCGCCATTTTGAAGCGTCTGGCGGAGATCGATCACACCCTGCTCATCCACGACGCCTCCCTGCGGGACATCTACAAGAAGCTCATGCCGCTTTTCACCCCACTGCCAGTAACTCCACGCAAGCAGATCGGCTTCCATCCCTGAACACGCTGCAAACTTGGTATCACAATCTGTGATATCAAAACCCACTTCCCTATGAACCCCATCACGCACGACACCCTCCAGCTCAAAACGCGCCGCCAGTTCCTTGGCAATGCGGGGCAGTTCAGCCTCGGCGCCATCGCCATGCATGCGATGCAGCAGAAGGCGGGAGCCAGTTCAGCAGCGGCCAATCCGCTCGCGCCGAAGAAGTCGCAGTTTGCGCCGAAGGCCAAGCGGGTGATCTACCTGCACATGTCGGGCGCGCCGCCGCACCTCGATCTATTTGATTACAAACCGGAGCTGGTCAAGCGCAGCGGGCAGGACTGTCCGGACTCGATTCTTAAAGGCCGGCGCTTTGCCTTCACCACGGGGGTGCCCAAGCTGATGGGCACACCGCGTACCTTTGCGCGCTATGGCAAAGGCGGTATCACCATGAGCGATGCCTGCCCGAACTTCCACACCATCGCTGATGAGATGTGCATGATCCGCTCGATGAACACGGATCAGTTCAATCACGCGCCAGCGGAGCTGCTGCTGTTCACTGGTCATGCGCGGCAGGGCCGGCCCTCCATGGGTTCGTGGGCCACGTATGGTCTCGGCACGGAAAATCAGGATCTGCCTGGCTTCGTCGCCCTCATCTCCAGCGGCACACAGCCCAGCGGCGGTCAGGGCTGCTGGGGCAGCGGCTTCATCCCCAGTGTGTATCAAGGCGTGCAGTGCCGCAGCAAGGGAGATCCCGTCCTTTTTGTGAGTGATCCCGCCGGGATGAACCGCGCCATGCGCCGCAAGACGCTCGACGCTCTGCAGGATCTCAATCAGCAGCAGGTCGCCGAATTCGGCCATCCCGAGACCGTCACGCGCATGGCGCAGTATGAGCTCGCCTTTCGCATGCAGACCAGCGTGCCCGAGGTCATGGACATCTCCAAGGAGCCGGCGCACGTCCTCGAAGACTACGGCGCGAAACCCGGCGAAGCCAGCTTTGCCAACAACTGCTTGCTCGCGCGGCGGCTCATTGAAAAGGGCGTGCGCTTTGTGAATCTCTTCGACTGGGGCTGGGACTTTCACGGCACCAGTGAAGGCAGCGGCATCACCACCGGCCTCACCGCGAAAATGGCCGCCACTGACAAGCCCGTGGCCGCACTGATCAAGGACCTCAAACAACGTGGGCTGCTAGATGACACCCTCGTCATTTGGGGCGGTGAATTCGGCCGCACGCCCTTCCGCGAAGGTCGCACGGCTGCCAGCAAGGTGCTGGGCCGCGATCACTACCCCGACTGCTTCTCACTCTTCATGGCCGGAGGCGGCGTGAAGGGCGGCTTCGAGTACGGCAGCACCGACGAGCTTGGGTTCAGCGTCGCTGAAAACAAAGTCCATGTGCACGACTTCCAGGCGACTGTGATGCATCTGCTTGGCTTTGATCACGAGCGTCTGACGTATCGTTTCCAAGGTCGAGACTACCGCCTCACCGACATCCATGGGCATGTGGTGAAGGATCTGCTGGTGTGATGAGCAGCGGTAATCTGTGACGATCTTTCGAAGGTGCTGCGGTTGATGGCTTGCATGGACTGGCTGCGCCTGCTCTTCTCCCGCATGACAGGCCCATCCCAGGATCCGGATTCCACCCGCGAACGCATCTGGCGCATCATCTTCCTTTCCGATACGAAGGCGGGCCGTGTTTTCGATGTTCTGCTGCTTTGGCTGATCGGCCTGAGTGTTTTGACGATCATGCTGGAGAGCGTTGACTCGCTGCGGGTGCAACACGGCTCGTTGTTCAACACACTGGAATGGGTGTTCACCGGGTTGTTCACGCTGGAGTACCTGACGCGCCTGTGGGTGGTGCGGAAGCGAGGGACCTACGCGCGAAGTTTCTTCGGCATTGTTGATTTGATGTCGATTCTGCCAGCTTACATCTCGCTGCTGCTGCCGGGTTCGCACTACCTTACGACGGTGCGGGTCCTGCGACTCATGCGGATGTTCCGTGTGCTGAAGATGGTCGAGTACATCGGCGAGGCGGGCGTACTCATGAACGCGCTGAGCGCCAGCCGGCGCAAGATCCTCATCTTCTTCTCCGCCGTGCTCTCACTCGTGTGCGTGGAAGGCACAATCGTGTATGTGATCGAACACGATGCCAATCCCGGCTACGCGAACATCCCGCAGTCGATTTACTGGGCCATCGTCACCATCACCACGGTCGGCTACGGTGACGTCGCGCCGGTCACCGTGCTGGGAAAAATGATGGCGTCTGTGATCATGCTCACCGGCTTCGCCATCATCGCCGTGCCCACGGGCATCGTGACCTCCGAGATTAGCCGCGAGCTGAAAGGCTCCCGCGTCCGCCGCCGGTGCAAGGAGTGCGGTTGGGAAGACCATGACTCCCGTGCGCGGCACTGTCAGCAGTGCGGCGTGGCGCTGGAGTAGTCATCATTCGGAAGCTGTCCATCAGGCTGCTTTTTCGATTCTTCAGGTTCATTCGTGAGCCAACCCCAGCTCGTGAAAGACCTGCTGACCTAAAGAACGAGGCGCTGCCTTGGCTAACGCCGCCGCCGCACCGCCGCAGCCAGGGCTGCGATGGCAATGAGGAATGCGCCCCCCGGTTCAGGCACGGGATTGGCCGCAATGACGGACTGGATGGCCGATGCGTTGGCGCTGATGTCCGACAGAAAAAACGTGGAGGCTCCAGTCACCGGAATCCAGGTGCCGCCGCTGGTTTGCTGGTAGTAGCCCGTCATGTCGTAAAGGGCTGCCGTAAACGGATTCGATCCCGTCGGGCTGGCAGAGTAGGGCCCGCTCTGGACGGCATAGTTGATGCCCGCAAGCTGCCAGACCCCGCCGACGTCCACAAAAGCTGCGCCACCTGAGTCTCCCTCCGACAGCGTGATGTCGTTGGACGAGCCGAAACTCGCGGAGAGCAATGTGCCCGAAAGCCCCAGTGCCGCTCCATTCACCGATCCGGTAAAAGTGTTCTGCCCCCAGCGCGCAACATGATCCCCCGACCCCCAAAGCCATCCGTGGGTGATGGTCCCCAGCGAACTGGTCACGGCCGCGCCCTGCTGGGTCCCGCGCCCGATGTCCACGAACCCGAGGGTCTTCGAGGCTCCCGTGTATAGCGGGGCATAGGTGGAGAAGATGCCGCCGGTGACTTGGAAAATGTTCAGGTCCGTGCCGGGAATGTTGTAGTAACCCACACCGCCATTGAAACCGGTGTCGATATTGTAGGAGACCGAGGTCGTGCCACTGAAGGTCGTGTCATAGTTGAACGTGCTGGATGCCACGCCGATGTGGGCCGCCGTGATGAACAGGTTCGGCGAAATCATGGTACCGAGGTAGATGCCGAAGTAGCCCTCATACTGCCAGCCGGAATCCGCCGGGGGAGCCGTCGTGTTATACGTCGGCGTTTCCGAATCATAAAAAATCACCCCAGCCGCCGGTGTGACCCAAAGCAGACAGAAAGGTAAAAGATGGCGGAGGCGCAACATGCGGAGACTCCGTAAGATACACAATTTATGTAAATTACTAAAATTATAAATAGTAAAAAGCCGTTCCTTACCTCTGCACCGCAGGCGTCTGCGCCAAGCAACCCGTTTACTGAGGAGTTGGGGCACCCTTGTGGCTCCGCAACTAGCCTGCTTTCACTACCCCCCCTGCACCGGCGGCATGATGGCGACTTCGCCCCCATCGTGCAGCGGCTCGTCGCGCTTCACGTAGGTTTGGTCGAGGGCCAGCAGCAGGCTGTTCTGCCAGTCGCGCAATTTCGGCCAGCGGTACTCGATTTGAGTGAGCAAGTCGTCCATGGTGGCTCCCGCAGGCAGTTCGAGGGTGATCTCGTCCGTGCCAGTGATGTCCCGGAGGACGGAGAAGAACAGCACGCGCAGCTTCATGACGGTGAGTTCGGGTTCAGGATGCCGATGCAGGGCAGATTGCGGAAGCGGCCCATGTAATCCATGCCGTAGCCCACGACGAATTCGTCGTCGATCTCGAAGCCCGCGTCATCCAGCGGCACCTCGCGGAGGCGCTGGCGGCGTTTGCTGAGCAGGACGCAGGTGCGCAGCGAGGCTGGCTGCAGGGTGAGGAGGTGCTCGGAGATGGCACTGAGGGTGAGGCCGGTGTCGAGGATGTCATCGAGTAGAAGCACGTCCTGATCACGCAGGTCGAAATCGGCGGGCCAGTTTACCTTGACTTCGCCGGTGGTGGAGGTGCCGCCTTGATAACTGCTGGCGCTCAGGGTGTGGAGGCGCACGGGCAGTTCGAGTTTGCGGAGCAGATCGGCCACAAAAAACAGTCCGCCGTCCATCAGCGCCACGACGGTGACGACTCGGCCTGCGAGTTCCGCATTCAGCCGCGCAGCCATGGCGTCCACGCGCGCGCTGATTTGCGCTGGCGTGAGCAGGACGCGTTCGAGATCTTGGATGACGCCGGTGACGGAGGAGGGCATGGAACAAAAGTATGCGTAAAGGCCAAAGCTGGCGTAGCGCAGGCTGCACGACACGCGTTTCTTGTAACCTGAATGAACCCGACTGACAAACCGAACCTGCCAGACCTGCGCGTGAGTTACGACCAGGGCGAACTCGACGAAAACAGCGCCCCGGCCGATCCCGTGGAGCTGTTCACCCTGTGGATCAACGACGCCCTCGCGCACAAGCTGCCGGAGCCCAATGCCATGAGCCTGGCCACGAACGGCCTCGATGGCACCCCGACTGTGCGCACGGTGCTGCTCAAGGGCATCGACGAGCGCGGCTTTCATTTCTACACGAACTACGAGAGCCGGAAGGGCCACGAGATCGAGGCGGACGCACGGGCGGCTGCCTGCTTCCTCTGGGCGGGTCGTCATCATCAGGTGTGCATCAAGGGCGCGATTTCCAAGCTGGAGCGTGCGGATGCGGAGAAGTATTTCGCCAGTCGGCCTTACGGACATCAGATCGGTGCCTGGGCTTCGGCGCAGAGCGTGGAGATCCCCGGACGTGAGTGGCTGGAGGAGCGCGATGCCGAACTGAAGGCGCAGTACCCTGAGGGGCAGGTTCCTTGTCCGCCGCATTGGGGGGGCTACACGCTGCTTGCGGGAGAGATCGAGTTTTGGCAGGGCCGCGTCAGCCGCCTGCATGACCGCATCCGCTACCGCAGGGAGCATGGGGTGTGGGTGAAGATGCGGCTGAGTCCATAAGGTAAAGTAGCCATCTCGCTCCGCGAGATGAGCGCAGCGCCTTCGCAATCTCCTGGGTTCTCCCTTTCTAAAAGAAAACTCAACACTCTCCTTGCCTTTCATTATTTTCAGTTTTTAATGAAAGTGTGAGCAAAGAACTACCAGAATGGGAAAAAGCCCGCGAGGAATTCGTGGTGCAGTGGGGTTCGCTCGGCACGCAATGGGGCATCCCCCGCACCATGGCCCAGATTCACGCTCTGCTCATGACCGCCCCGGAGCCGATGTGCACGGACGATGTCATGGAGCGGCTCGAAATCAGTCGTGGCAATGCGCACACCAATTTGAAAGACCTCGTCGGCTGGAACCTCGTGCGCATCATCACCAAGAAGGGGGATCGCAAGGAGTACTTTGAGGCCGAAAAGGACGTCTGGAAGATTTTCATCACCATCTCGAAGGAGCGCAAACGCCGCGAGATCGAGCCCGCCATCAATCTGCTGCGCGACTGCGCCGCCCGCACGAAGGACGAAGCCGTGGGCCCAGGCAAGGACTTCCACCAGCAGATGCAGGACCTCGACGAATTCCTCAGCTTCGGTGTCAAAGTCGCCGACACCGTGATCTCCATGAAGCACGCCTCCGCACTCCAGTGGGCCATGCGCCTCCTCGGCTGATCTTTTCATGCTTATATGTTTCACAAATAACTGAAAATTCAGAATATACTACCGCCATGAACACCGCTCCACTCCAAGTCCGCCGCATGCGCCCGGCTTGTGATGAGACGAATCCGCTGGAAGGCGAGATCGTCTGGAGTCAGGTGAAATCGCTGTGGTTCACCACGCATCTGGGCATCGCGCTTATGGGTGGCTGGCTAACCATCAGCACGGGGGCTGTGTTGATGTCAGGCGCCTTCACGGTGCTCACCTTGTGCCTTGGCCATACGGTGGGTCTGCATCGTCTGCTGATTCACCGCAGCTTCAACTGTCCGCGCTGGCTGGAGCATCTGCTGGTGCATCTAGGCACCGTCGTTGGCATGGGCGGGCCCTTTGCCATGCTCTATCTGCATGACATTCGCGACTGGGCGCAGCGGCAACCGGCCTGCCATCTGTTCTACATCGACCAACGGCCCATTTGGCGTGATGCTCTCTGGCAGCTCCACTGCAAGCTGCGCCTGAAGCATCCGCCGCAGTTTGAGATCGAGCGTGAGGTGCGTGAGGACCGCTTTTACCAGATGCTGGAGCGTACCTGGATGCTGCAGCAGGGGCCCTATGCGGTGTTGTTTTATCTGATCGGCGGCATCGGCTGGGTCGTGTGGGGCATTTCGGTGCGCATTGTGGTTTCGCTGATCGGTCACTGGCTCATCGGCTACTTCGCGCACAACACCGGCCAGCGTGACTGGCATCTGCAAGGGCATGCGGTGCAGGGCTACAACATCCCGCACCTCGGGCTGATCACCATGGGCGAATGCTGGCACAACAACCATCATGCCTTTCCCGAATCCGCACGCCTGGGACTCACGCAGGCCCAGCCAGACCCCGGCTGGTGGGCGCTGCGTATGCTGAATTTCCTCGGCCTGATCACCCAAGTGAAACTGCCCGCCGACATGCCGGCGCGGTCAGAACTCATTCCCCTCAACACAAACCCAAACCACACACCCATATGAACGAGACCGTCATCAGCTACACCCTCTATCTCATCCTTGCCGTCAGCATGACGGTCTGGGTGGCTCGCACTCTTCACAAAAGCGGCCGCATCTTCCTCGTCGATTGCTTCCACGGAAACACGGAACTCGCCGACAGCGTCAATCACCTGCTCGTCGTCGGCTTCTATCTTGTGAACATCGGCTTCGTCTCGCTGTATCTCAAAACCACTGAGGAGATCGCCGGGGCACGCGGCGTGTTCGAGTTGCTCAGCGGCAAGATGGGCGTCGTGCTCCTCATGCTCGGCGGCATGCACTTCATCAATCTCTACGTCTTCACCCGCATGCGCCGCCGCGCCACGCTGGCCAACCTGCCACCACCCGTGCCGCCGATGCATCGCGTCAGCAAAGCGCATGATATTCTCGACACCCTGTGAAAACGTTTCTGCGCAAACTGAAGCTCTCGTTCCTCGCGATGTTGTGCGGCTGGATTGCGTGCAACATTGCTTGGTGGGTAGCAATGCTTGCCGAGGTTCATTTCGACGAAATTCGGATTCAGGATGATGTCATGAAAGTACTCTTCCTTGGCGCGGCTACTGGCATCGTAATACTCGCCGCTTGGCTTGTGATCTTCCTGCCCGTTGACCTGCTGATACCCGATCATTCCAAGCTGCGCAGGCCCTGGCCCGCTTCGATTTGTGGATTATTGGCCGGGAGCAGTGTGATGGTCATCATATGGGGGACTGCCTTTTTTCGCGAAGGTTCAGCAATGAACAGTTCTGAACTTTTCACTTGGCAAGCCTTCTTCCTGATGAGCAGTCCTGGCATCACTGGAATGGTGGCGGCCTATGTCAGGTCGAGAGATCGCAAACTCTTGCTGAATTAGTCATGAACACGCTCACCATCTTCTACGATGCCCGCTGCGGCCTGTGCTCGCGCTTCCGTCGCTGGATGCTCGAACAGGCCGCCTATGTGAGGCTGGAGTTTCTGTCTTATGATTCGGTGCAGGCACTCCAACGCTGCCCGGATCTACCCAACCTGCGCGCCGATCAGGAAATCGTCGTTATGGGCGATGACGGCTCGCTCTGGCAGGGCGCGGGAGCTTGGGTGACGTGCTTGTGGGCGCTGCGCGAGTATCGCGAATGGTCGCTGCGCTTCGCCAGTCCGCCGATGCAGCAGATCGCCCGCCGCATGGTGCATTGGATTTCCAGCAACCGCATTGGCCTTTCCCACCTGCTGCGCTTGCGCAGTGATGACGCGCTGCGGGCGCAGATCACGGAGACAGTCTGTGAGAATGGGTCGTGTGCGGTTGAAACACGAAACGAGGCTTGAAGGAAGGCCGCGGTCTGCGCTGTAATGGCGGCATGTCATTCATCCGCTACTTCCTCACAGCATGCATCCTAGCTGCCAGCCTTCCTGCAGCCGAGGATAAAATGCGCCTCGTGCGAGAGACAGAAGCACTGACGCCGGAGCAGGAGCGTGCGGGGCTGCATGTGCCGCGGGGTTTCACTGTGCAGCTCTTTGCCAGCGAGCCAATGATCAACAAGCCGATCAACATGGCCTTCGATGCACGGGGTCGCCTGTGGGTGGCATCGACGGTCGAGTATCCCTACTCCGCCGACAAAAGCCGCTGGGCCGATGAGAAGGGCACGCATGTCAAAGACAGCCGCGATGCGATCAAAATCCTCGAAGACACCGATGGCGACGGCAAGGCCGACAAAGTCACCGATTTCGCCGGCGGCCTGAACATCCCCACCGGCGTTCTCCCCTGGCACAAGCCGGAGCACAAGTCCGGCTGCATCGCCTGGAGCATCCCCAACATCTGGTACTTCGCTGACACGGATGGCGACGACAAAGCCGACCACCGCGAGATTCTCTTCGGCCCGCTCGGTTATGAAAAGGACACGCACGGCATGTGCAGCAGCTTCCGCCTCGGACTCGACGGCTGGGTGTACGCCACGCACGGCTTCAATAACACCAGCCACTTCAAGGCCAAAGATGGCAGCACGCTGGATCTCCACAGCGGCAACGTCTTCCGTTTCAAACCCGACGGTTCGCGCATCGAGCAATGGACCAGCGGCCAGGTCAATCCCTTCGGCCTCTGCTGGGATCGCTTTGGCAATCTCTACAGCGCCGACTGCCACAGCTCGCCCATCTATCAGCTCATTCGCGGCGCCTGCTACCCCAGCTTCGGCAAACCCGACGACGGCCTCGGCTTCGCCCCGGTCATGTGCCAGCACAGCCACGGCTCCACCGGCATCTGCGGCATCGTTTACCTAGATGGCGGAGTCTGGGGCCCCGAGTGGGACGACCACACCCTAGTCGGCAATTGTGTCACCTCCCGCGTGAACCACGACAAGGTCACCTTCACTGGCTCCACGCCGATGGCGAATGAACAGCCCGACTTCATCACCAGCGATGATCCTTGGTTCCGCCCCGTCGATCTCCAGCTCGGCCCCGACAACGCCCTCTACATCGCCGACTTCTACAACAAAATCATCGGCCACTACGAGGTGCCGCTGGATCATCCTGGCAGAGATAAAGAACGCGGAAGAATCTGGCGCGTGGTGAAGACGGGTAAAGATACCAAGCGGACTGACCTCACAAACGCTAGTCTGTCCGAATTATACAAGCAGCTCGATTCTCCGAATCTGACAGTTCGGCACAACACGGTCCCTGTTCTTGTAGAACGCCTGATTGAGCTGCCTGAAGAACAGGCCGTTCAATCCTTGCAGAAAAACTGCCAGTCCGCTTTTCAAAAAGCGTACGCAATCTGGGCCACGCATCAGGTTTGGCTGCGCAATGGACGCTCATTGTCGTTCATGGGTAACAACACTGACGACTTTGTGGATGTGCATTTGCTGCTTCGCGAATCCGAGGGGCCGATTCCAGAATGGCGGCTTGCGGTTCTCTACACCTTGTCCTGCCTGGCGCCGGATAATCAGCGGTTTATTCCCAGAACCCAGCTTGCCGCCACCTGGGCTCTGACGAACTGCCTTCCTGATGCTCGTTCCAATGCAGCAGGTGTCATGATAACCATGCTGCAACATGTGCCCGCCGCCGACTTGACACTCAGGCAGGCGTTAAGAATCGCGTCACGCAAGTTGCTCTCTGATCCAGCGGTTTTTATGAAGGCGGTTACAGAGCGGTCGAGTGCTCCTTCAACCAACCCCGAGGAAAAAGCAGAAATGCAGACCTATGAGCGCGATTTTAGGGAGGTTGCCCTATCTCTAAAATCAGCTGCATCGAGTGAATGGTTATTGAAGCAACTTACACCTCTGTCTGAATCGCCTCCCGACTTGATGAAGTGCCTCTCTCAGATCGCGAAATATGGCAATCCTGAAATTCTGCAGCGCGCAGTTGAAACTGCCCGACATCTGACCAAAAGCAATTTCAAGCAGCAAACAGACGCACTGTATGAAATCCACAACGGCCTCAGCGAGCGCGGTGACCCCGCCAATCCCGAGTTGCTGAAATGGGCGCAACAGCTCGCCACGCAGTTCCTCGATTCCGCACAGCAGCAAGCCTACCCCGCCTGGACTTCCTCAGGCGATGCTCAATGGTCGCTCCAGCCGCGCAAATGCACCGATGGTACCGAGACGCAGGTGCTGCAGAGCATGGCCAAAGGCGGTGGCGATGAAGAAAAACGCAGCGGCATTTTGAAATCCAAAGACTTCGCTGCGCCAGCCAAACTCATCGTGTGGATCAACGGCCATCGCGGACAACCCACCAGCAAGGCTCACGACAAAAACCTCGTGCGCGTGGTGCACACACAAAGCGGCACCACACTTGCCAGCGCCTTCCCGCCGCGCAGCGATGTCTGCCAGCGTACCGAGTTGGACCTCTCCAAACACACCGGCAAATCCGTGCGCCTTGAGATCGTCGATGGCGATGACGGCAAAGCCTACGCCTGGCTCGGCATCACCCGCATCGAGCCCGCCGTCGTCAGCGTGAACGATTTCCAGAGCGAGGACAGCACCCGCCGCGCCCTCAAAACACTCGCCATGCTGCTGCAGCACACCGCACCCGCCGCGTTGCGTGAGAAATTGGCCCCCTATCTCCCCGCCCGCCCCGCACCGCCACCGCTGCCCGTTTCACCCGAACAGCGCAAGCAACTCGATGCCTTGATCGCCACCCGCTCGGCCGCGTTTGCGAAGGCGGAGCCAGATCTGGCCGCAGGCAAGACCGTGTTCACCACGAACTGCGCGGTGTGCCACCAAATCCGTGGCGCAGGTGGATTGATCGGCCCGCAGCTCGATGGCATCGGCGCACGCGGCGCAGAACGCTTGAGCGAAGACATCCTCGATCCGAACCGCAACGTGGACGCCCATTTCCATCTCCACACGCTGACGCTAAAAGATGCCTCCACGCTGAGCGGCTTCCTCAAAGGCGAAGCAGGCCAGGTCTTGATCCTCGCCGATGCCGCCGGACAGGAGCACCGCATTTCCAAGAATGATCTCGCCAAGGATGAAACGACACCCATGTCCCTCATGCCTCCCATCTTTGGCCAGACGCTGGATGAGGCGACGTTTGTCAATCTCCTCGGCTATTTGATGAATGAGAAGGCGGGGAAGTGATAGGAAGCCACTGAACCAATCCATGCACCTCCTCTGTTCCATGAGACCTCTGGTTATCATCGCAATACTTCTCGGGGCCGCTGTGGCTGCTGAGGTGTTGAAGCCGCACCCGAAGGCGGTGCCCAACATTCATCCTCTTGGCGAGGTTGACCGTCCAGAAATGGTCAAATTCATTGTGGCAGATGCGGTATCACTGCCAGGCATCGTGGTCGATGAAATGGATGCTGAGTTGGTCGGCGAGTGGCAGTACTCCACGCACACGCCGCCGTATGTGGGGCTGGGTTACCTGCATGACATGAAGGCAGGGAAGGGGAGCAAGTCGGTGACCTTCACGCCCATGCTCCCGAAGACGGGCTGGTATGAGGTGCGGCTGGCGCATTGCTACAATGTTCGGCGTTCGACGAAGGTCCCGGTGACGATTCATCATGCCGATGGCGATGCGAAGGTCATCATCAATCAACAGCAGGAGCCCGAGCATGGCAGACTGTTCCGCACCCTCGGCACCTTTCGTTTTGAAGCAGGCCGCACCGGGTGGGTGCAGGTATCGAATGAAGGCACGGAACCTGACAAGGTCGTGATCGCTGATGCGGTGCAGTTCCTGCCGGTGGCAAAGTAGCCTTGTTTGCTTTGCAACAATGGGCCGCTCCGCAGCGCCCACACCTTACGGTTTGCCATTACGACGCTCTTCCCAGTTCCGCAGGAACTGGGCTAGTGTGCTTGGCATGAACATGAACTAATCAGATGAAAGGAGCTGATCGGAA
>NZ_JAQSEA010000137.1 GCF_029946185.1 Prosthecobacter sp. | reverse complement strand
CCACACCCCTGATTGCCGCCGCCACCAACAGCGCTGCCAACTCGCTGCTGACATTCACCGCCGCCGCCCCCGTCATCAACGTCTCCGGCCTTTCCCCCGTCGGTCTCGTCATCACGACTGCCATGACCACCACCGGCGGTGCCATCAACAAGGTTGGCAGCGGCTCCCTGGCCCTCTTCGGCAACAGCACCTACTCCGGCGGATTCAATCTCAAAGAAGGCACGCTCATTTTTGGCCTCAACACCACCGGCGCTCCGGGTGCGCTGACGAGCGGGGTGATCGGTACCGGCATCCTCACCATCGGTGGCACCGATCCGGCCAGCAGTCCGGTCATTCAGGCCAGCAACCGGCTTGGTTTTGCCGCGACTACGACCAACCTCAGCGCCACCGTCACCGTCAACACCGGCAGCACTCCCAGCAGTCTCGGCCTGACTCTCGGCCAGGGGGTCTCAGGCAGCGGCATCAAGGCGGGTACCTTCATCACCGGCCTCGCCGCTACGACCTTTACAATGTCGCACGTGGAGTACAGCACCAACGCCAACAACTCCCTGCGTGTGGCTACCGTCGTTGGCAATAACGTCAATCTGGTGGGTAATTTCACCTTCGGCGGTGACAGCCCCTCCTGGGCCGCCGCTTATGACCTGACCTTGACCGGCGGTGTGAATCTCGGCAATGCCACGCGCACCATCACAGTGTCCAGTCCGTTTGCCACCGGCTACATCAGCGGCAAGGTCACCAGTGGCGCGGGCAGCGTCGGGCTCGTCAAAGACGGGGCCGGCGTTCTGGTGCTGGCCAACAGCGGCAACGACTGGACGGGCTCCACCGTCATCAATGGCGGTGTCCTTGTGCTGGGCACCTACGCTGCAGGCACCAACGACCTCGTCATCCCGGACAATTCCGCTGTCACCATCGCCGCAGGTGCCATGCTCGACATGGCTGGTCGCAGCGAAACCATCGGCTCTCTCGCTGGCGCTGGCGTCGTCATCAACTCGCATCATTTCCTGACCGGTGGCACCAATCTCATCTCCACCCTGACCGTTGGCCGGGACAACACGTCCACGGAATTCTCCGGTGTTTTGACGTCGGTCACGACGAGCTTGTTCGCCCTCACCAAGGAAGGCACGGGAACGCTCACGCTCAGCGGCTCCTTCAACAACTATGCAGGCATCACCACCATCAATGGCGGCACCATCAGTGTGAAGTCCCTGGGCAACGGCGGTGGCGTCAGCGGCATCGGTGCCGCCAGCAACTTGGCGAGCAATCTTGTGATCAACGGCGGCACCCTCAAGTACACCGGCGTAACCAGTACAACAAACCGTTCCCTGACCATCGGGGCCGGCGGGGCGACGATTGATGCCTCCGGCATCGGCGCGCTCACATTCACTTCGGGAGCGCTGGCCTATGGCACCACCAACGAGGTACGCAGCCTGACCCTCACCGGCACCGCGAACTCCACCCTCGTCAAC
The DNA here is from genome assembly GCF_029946185.1 of Prosthecobacter sp. Taxonomy (GTDB): domain Bacteria; phylum Verrucomicrobiota; class Verrucomicrobiia; order Verrucomicrobiales; family Verrucomicrobiaceae; genus Prosthecobacter. The sequence goes on along the minus strand of NZ_JAQSEA010000137.1, from coordinate 39,208 downwards.
GTCTTTGGCATGACCATCGCCAACAACGGCAGCGCACTGACCACGCTGACAAAAAACGGCACCAACACCTGGGCGCTTACTGCTGCCAATACTTACACCGGGGCCACGACCGTCACTGCGGGCAATCTCTCGCTCACTGCAGGCTCTCTCGCCAACACCGCCATCAGTGTGGCCAATGGAGCCACCTTCTCCGTCCTGACCTCGGGGGCCTACTCCGCCGGCTCAACGAGCATTGCCGCTGCCGGAGCCAGCCTGAACCTCAATGCCGGTTCGACCTTCACCATGGCCAACAACAACTCGGCCGGCACCTTCAATCTGGTGCAGGGTTCCTCGTTTGTCGGCTCCGGCCTCACCATTGGCTCCACCAATGTGAATGACCCCAAGGTGCGCATGCTTTTTGACATCGGCAGCGGGACCAACAGCACGGACACCATTGTCGTCTCCCGCGGCGTCACCCTGAATCAAAGCGGAGCCACCATAGCCATTCTGCCTCAAACGGGCACCTCCATCCTGGCTACCGGCCAGCATGACCTTATCACCTTCCTCTCGGGTGGCCTGACCATCTCCGGAGGGAGCTTCGCCACGAACCTGACTCTCCTCAACAACGCCGTCATCCTCGGGGCGAACGGTTACAATCTCGCCCTGCAGCAGCTTGCAGACAGAATCGTGCTCAACGTCACCGCTGCCACCTTCCAGGATGCCTATTGGAAAGGTGCCTCCAATGCCTCCTGGGACACCTCGGCCAACTGGTTTACCACCGCCGCTGGTACCACTCAGCTCGTCGGCATCCCCGGCGCATTCACCAATGTTTACTTTAACACCGACTCGGGCGCAGGGAATTTCACCAACTCGCTGGGGACCGACCGCTCCATCGCCAGCCTCACCTTCCGCTCCGGTGCCACGGGCAGCATCACCATCTCCAACAACACCCTGACCATCATCGGCGCAGGCATCACGACCCAAGCTGGCACCGGCGCACATACCATCAACAGCAACGTGCGCATGCTCTCGAATCAGACTTGGGCGATCAATTCGGCCAACGCGCTGACCGTCAATGGCGTGGTGAGCGATGATCTCTTCGGCTTCAGCCTTACCAAATCTGGCACCGGCACCCTGCTGCTCAACAACGCCAGCAACACCTACTCCGGGCCTACCCTCATCACCGGCGGAGTGCTGGGAGTAACCTCCTTGACCAATGGCGGCACTGCCAGCGGCATCGGCCTTTCCGGAGATGATGCAGCCAATCTCATCATCAGTGGCGGAACCCTGCGCTACACCAACGCCTCTGGAACGGCTGCCAGCACTTCCCGGCTCTTCTCCCTCGGCCTCGGTTCTGCAGGTAACAAGATCGAAGCCTCCGGCACCTATGTTGACAGCACCCACACGGGCGCACTGAGCTTCACCAACGTCGGCGCCATGGCCTTCGTCGGTGGGGCAGGCGCACGCACCCTCACTCTGGGCGGCACCAACACCGGGCTCAACACACTGGTCCTGGCCCTCGGTGACTCCGCCTCAGCAGGCGCGGGCAGGACTTCTTTGACCAAGACCGACAGCGGCACATGGGTGCTCGCTCCCAATAACGCCGTGGTGGGCCTCGCCGGTGTCATCACAGGTGCAGCTCCTACCATTGTCACTCAGACCAGCACTGCAGGGTTGATCCTCAACCAGCTGGTCAGCGGGAATGGCATTGCACCCGGGACTTTTATCTCCGCCATTCTGGGGCCTGACAGCTTCCAGCTCAGCCAGGCGGCTGTCGTGCCGACCTCCGAAAACCTGACCATCAATGGCGCGGACACCTCCGGCCTTGTGGTCAACAGCACCAAGACCAATGCCGATGGAACGGTCAACCCCAGCGGCGCCTACACCGTCACCAGCATCCTTCCTTCCGACACGATGACCGTGAACTGGAACGGTGAAACCCTCACCGTTACCGTGCCAGACACCACAGGTCTGATAGTCGGTACCGTTGTGGACAGGAACGGCACCGCTGATCCGAACGGCATTTACACCGTCTCCAGCATTGATTCCGGCAGCAACAGCGTCGTCATCAGCACCCCCCCTGCCAGCATCACCCTCACTGGCGTGAGCACCTCCGGCTTGAGCGTCGGCACCAAGGTGAACGCGCAGGGTAATCCTGATGCCAGCGGCCTCTACACCGTTTCCAGCATCCAGGCACCGAACAGCTTCGTCATCTCCGCTCCTTTGACAGAGCAGACCTTTGTGTTCAGCGCCGCTCCGGGCAACGGCTACACCGGGGTCACCACCATCAACGGCGGTGTTTTGGTCACGGACGACATCAAGCTGGGCGGCATCGCCAGCGGCATCGGCGCTTCCACCAAGGCGGCGGGCAATCTCATCATCGACGGCGGCACATTGCGCTATACCGGAAGCGGCACCACCACAGACCGCCTGTTCACCATCGGCGGGACCAATGGCGCTACCTTGGACGCATCAGGCACTGGAGCTCTGATTTTCTCCAACGGCTTTCCGCTGGCCTTCACCAGCGGCACCAGTCGCACTTTGACTCTTACTGGCAGCAGTAATGCCGCCATCGTCAATATTCTGGCTTCTTCCATTACCAATGGCAGCAGCGGTCAGACGACGGCGCTTACTAAAGCAGGTTCCAACACCTGGCAGGTGGGGAATTCCAACACCTACACCGGTGTGACGACAATCACGGGTGGTGTGCTGCAGGTCGGCGTTCTGGCCAATGGTGGTTTAAACAGCAGCATTGGGGCCTCCACCAGTCTGGCCACCAATCTGGTCATCAATGGCGGCACGCTGCGCTACACCGGCAACGCAGTCTCGACTTCCCGTCTTTTCAGTATCGGTTCCGCAGGCGGGGTGATTGATGCCTCAGGCGCGGGAGCATTGAACCTGAGCGGCACAGGAGACATGGGTTTTGTCGGCGGGGGTGCCAAGACCCTCACGCTTACCGGTGCCAACACAGGTGCGAACAGTCTCTCTGTCCTCATCAAGGACAACGGCGTGAATAAGACCAGTCTGATCAAGTCAGGATCTGGCAACTGGGTGATTGCCGGCATCAATACCTACACGGGCACCACCACGGTGAATGGCGGCAATCTGCAGGTCGGGACCACGGCTACTCACAGCATCGGTTTTGGAGCCACCACCGTGAACAACGGTGCCAGCCTGTCCGGCTCCGGCGTCATCAACGGTACACAGGGGACCTTGGTCAATAATTTCGTGGACGGCACCAATCACGTCTTCAACAGCGGTTCCACCCTGATGCCGGGGACCAACTTTGGCAACAACGTCGGTTCCCTGACCTTCAAAGGCAACCTGACCTTGCAGACGGGCTCCACCGCCAATTTCCAAATTGCCAACGCCACCTTGAACGGCGGCCTAGGTCTGACCAGTGCACTTCTCACCGGTAACTATGACACCCTTGGCGGGTATCGTGACCTCAATTATGCTACCTGGGATGCCGCCGCCATCGGGACCGGCCGCACCGACTTCATCACCGTCAACGGCATGCTGACCTTGAACCAAGTCTCCTTCGTCGTTCAGGACTTGAACAATTATCTCACACTGGCCACCACCTCGGGTAAGGCCCAGAGCGGCGATATCTTCAATCTCGGCAACTGGGTCGGCTTGAATGCGCTTTCCACCTTCAACGTCGGTGAAAACTACCGCACAGGTGGTTCCGGCGGTGGCGATCTTTTCCTGCCCACACTCGGCGGCGGACTCGTCTACGATGTGAGCCTTTTCAACCTCTACGGCATCATCCTGACGATCACCCGGCCCGGGACCATCCCGGTCTTGATGAACAACTTCAATCTGGACCGGAGCACTTCTTGGAACTCCGTGGCCGCCTGGCTCCCTGCCACCGTGCCAAACTCCATCGGTTCCATCGTCAATCTGACCACCAATATCGGCACTGCCGTCAATCTGCATGCCACCATTACCCTGGATGGCAGCAAAACCGTGGGCGTGCTCGTCTTGGGTGACCAGAACAACACCAACCGCTTCGAAATCGCTCAGGGCAGCGGCGGCAGCCTGATCTTCAACAACGGTGACTATGGCAAGGCCCTGCTAAGCAAGGTGCAGTCCAACAGCACCGGCGCCGGCGTGGACGTGATCTCCGCACCGATTCAGCTGGCCAGCAACCTCCGCATCAATTCCAACGCTGGCGGCGCAGCGGCCCGTCTCGACATCAGCGGCTCTATTTCCCAGACCCCAGGTTCAACTTTTGGTCTCGACATCATGGGGGCTGGTCGTGTCACCCTGAGCGGTCAAACCGCCAACACCTACACCGGCCTGACCACCGTGTTCAGCCGCGGCTTCGGTGATGCCACCAATCCTCAGCTCGTGCTGGCCAAGACCATCACCAGCATGAACACCACCACGCTCAGCAGCGTCCAGGTTTCCACCTCCACAACGACAAATGGCAGCACCACGGTCAATCTGACTGGAGGAGCCAATACCAACAACTTCTACATCGGCATGGTGATCACGGGCAATCCGAACATCCAGGCGGGTTCGGTGATCACGCAGATCAATTCGAGCACCCAGTTTGTGATCGATAAACCCGCCACCTTGACCGACGCGACCGGCACAGCCACGACCTATGATGTCCGCCAGCTCGTCAACGTCACCAACACCACCGGCTTCTATGCAGGCATGGTGATCAACGGCAATTCCAGCATTCCCAACGGCACCGTGGTCCTCGCCGTCAAAAACGGCACTCAGCTCGTCTTGTCCAATGCCTCCACCGCCACAACCACCACCGCCACTAATTATGGCACTTATGTGGCCAATGGCACCATCCTGGGAGACCTGAAGCTCGGTAATGTGAGCATGGGCGGCCTGGGCAGCACCCTCGTTCATCTTGGCGCTGACGAGCAGATCGCCGACACCGCCCTCATCCGCTTTGATGCAGGTTTTGGTGGCGACTCACCCAGCAACAATGGCAACAACGCCTACTGGAAGCTGATGGGCTTCAATGAAACCGTCCGTGGACTTTCTGATTTCACTGCGGCCGGCGTCATTGAAAACACGGAAGGTGAAAACCAGTCCGCCAACAGCACCCTGACTTTGAACACCAGCGGGGTGAGCTACTACAACGGCTACATTCGGGATCGTGCCAACAACACCGGAACCGGCGTGCTCAACCTGGTCGTCAGCGGCAACGGCACTCAGGTCCTGGCTCTGGGCAACATCTCCTATTCTGGCACCACCACCATCAACTCGGGAGCCACGCTCGTTCTCGAAAGCACGACCAGCTTCGGCAATGGGACCAGCGGCGGAACCATCGGTGCTCAGACAATCACCAACAACGGCACTCTCGGCATGCGTATCACCAATGGTGGTACATGGTCGTTCGGACGCGCCATCTCTGGCACCGGGGCTCTCGTGCGCGATGGCGGCACCGGCACTCTTAATTTCAACACGGTGGGTGCTACATTTGGCGGCGGTATCAAAGTGCTGGAAGGCGGCATCACCAATTTCACCTCCTCAACCACCGTTACAGGTGGCGGCTTCTACATCTCGGGCGCTCAGAATTACACCGTCGTGAACTGGAATGGCGCGATCAATGTTCAGGCCGGTGGATTGACGATTTTTGGCAATGGCAACAACGTCACCTCTGCGGGTGTCTTGTCCGTCCTCTCAGGCAGCACGGTGACGGGCGCAGTGAATCTCCTTGGTGGTGACCTGCGGATCGAAGGCTCGGGTTCCTTGAGCGGAGTGACCAGCGTGCTGATCTCCGGCAGCGGCGCACTGGCTGACGGCACGACTTTCCAAGGTCTGAGAATTAGAAACACGAGTGCCACCGCCGTGAATCGCATCAACGACACCGCCACCATCACCATGAATGGCGGCCAGCTCACCCTGCAGGGTGTCGGCTCAGGCTCGGAAAACTTCTTTGAAACCCTGGGCACCTTGTCATTTGCGGGTGGTTCCAACCGCATTGTCTCTGAACGGTCCAATGCGGCTTCCAACTTGCTGACCTTCGCCAGCCTGGGCACCCGCGCTGCTGGATCCACCGCCATCTTTAACTCGACTCGCAGCGGTGCGGACACCGGCGGTGTCATCGCATTCACCAGCGCACCCACGCTCACGAACGGTATTATTGGCGGCTGGGCCATTCGGTCCACCATCACCTCCGGAGTGCAGGCGTATGAATGGGCCACTATTGGCACCCAGACGGTCAATGGTGCTTCCGTCAATGCCGTCGTGGGGCTCACCTCCTACACCCTGGCAAATGCCACCAACTCGATCAATTCGTGGTCCTCCACCCAAAATGTGAAGGTCTCAGTCTCCCAGACCCCCACCACTTTTGGCAGCCGCACCATCAACTCGCTCAACATTCAGAGCACCTCCGGCCTCACCATCAACATCAATCCGATCTCATCGACAACGCAGAGCACGCTCACCATCAACAGCGGGGGCATTCTTTCCCACGGCACCACCCATACCATCACAGGCGGCAGGATCACAGCGGGCACTTATACCGGATCACTCAATCCGTATGAACTCATCTTCCAGTTGCCGGTCAACCAGCTCAATGTCCTCAGCGCCATCGTTAACAACGGCGGCAATGCGGTTTCCGTGGTGAAGTCGGGTGCTGGCACCCTGGTACTGAATCCGACGGTGACCGCCAGCACTTTGTCCATTAATCCCAACACCACCTCGGTGACCCTCGCCACAGGCTCCTTCAATACGGATATTTCGATCGGATCGACGGTGACAGGGACGGGGATTCCTCTTGGTACGACCGTGGTTGGCCTCGTCAGCAACAACCAAGTCATCCTGTCTCAGAAACCCACCACTGCCGTCAACACCACGCTAACCTTTGGCGTGCTCAACACCTACACGGGCAAGACCTACCTCAACGAAGGCGTGCTGCAGATCGCCCGCGAAAGTGACTTGGGGGCGAATCCTTTGACCTACCAGGCTGACCAGTTGACGCTCAACGGCGGTACACTGCGCGCCAGCACCAATCTGGTGTTCGATGATGCCAACCGTGGCATTACCGTTGGGACCGCAGATGGTTTCATCCGTGTGGCCACCAACAGCACCCTCACTCTCAGCGCCGCCAACAGCATCACCGCAACCCTCGGCAGCCTGATTTTTGCCCCCGACGCCAGCAGCCTCGGAGTGCTGCTGATCTCAGGTAATAACAATCTCTCGGGCGGCCTGGAAACCATCGGCACGCAGACGCTTGACGTCGGTACACTCGCTTCAACCTTCGTCACCGGTGGAACCACCTTGACCGTGACCACCACCGCCGGACTCGAAGTGGGAGCCACAGTCACTGGAGATGGCATCCCCGTGGGCACCGTCATTACGAGCATCGTTGACGGCACCACCATCGAGATCTCCCAGTTCGCAGTCGCAAATGGTACCAATCAAAACCTGGCCTACAGTGGCTTCAATGCCGTCAAACTGACTGGCGACAACACCATCGGCTTCATTCGCATGCTTGGTTCCACGATCGCCTTGCTTGGGAATAACACGCTCACCAGCGACATCCTGCTGACCTCCGGCCTCCTGCGCTTGGGTGGCAGCAACCAGTTTAATGGCACTCTCACCGCCAACGGCGGCGAAGTCCGCTTTGAAAGCAACACCGGCCTCGTCAGCAGCACCGGCGGCTACAACGTCTACACGGATGGCACGTTCAACTTGAACGGTTTCTCCACCACCGTGGCCAAAGTGACGGGCAGTGGCACCATCACCAACAATGGCACCTCTCCCTCCACCTTGGTCGTCAATGCATCCGACAGCTTCACCTTCAGCGGAGTGATCAGCGACGGCTCGGTCACCTACGGTGTCATGTCCCTGACGAAAAGCGGAAACGGCATCCTCACTCTGGGCAGTGGCAATTCCTACTCAGGTCCCACCGTCATCAACGGTGGTGGCATCCGCGTTTCACAGCTTGGATTTGGCGGGCAAAACAGCAGCATCGGCAACGCGTCCATGGATGCCGCCAATCTGGTGTTTAACGGTGGTTCCCTCCGGTTTTTCAATAATTCCGCCACCTTCACAGATCGTTCCTTCACTCTCGGTGTGGGTGACAGCGCCGGGGCCATCATCGCTGACGGTACCCTCATTGGTGCTACCCTGAACATTGGCTTCAATGACCAGTCCCCAGCAGTGGCATTTATCGGCACAGGCTCCCGCACCCTGACCCTGGGCGGAGCCAATCGCGGTGAAAACAACTTCAGTCTGGCTCTTGGTGATGGCACGGGCGGAGCCACCTCGCTCAACAAGATTGGCAACGGCACCTGGGTGCTCGGCTCCAAAAGCACCTACACGGGAGAAACCATGGTCAATGCCGGCATTCTCGCAGCCACGATTGACCGCGCTTTTGGTGCCTCAGGTGGTGCAGGCATCATCATTGCCGGCGGCACCAACGCCAGCAACCTCATCGGCAATCAGAACGCCACCCTCGACTTGCGCAATGTGAACTACGCCACGGTCCAAACCATTTACCTCGCTGGCGGCACCTTGGCCACCACCACGGGAAGCAGTTCATGGGCTGGCTCCGTTTTCGTCAATGCCAACTCCACCATCCTGGTTCAGCAAGGTTCCTCCCTCAACATCAAGGGCACCTTTGGCGGAGGCAGCACGGTGTCGCAGATCGGCAGTGGCACACTGATCCTCAGTGGCCAGGCAGATCTGACCACCCGCAACAGCCTTCCTAGTTACAATGTGACCAATCACACTGTCCAGGCCGGCACTCTGCGTCTTGATTACAATAACAACAATTCCAGCAAACTCTCCGACACTGGCGCGCTGGTTCTCGGTGGCAGCCGCTTTGGCGGCACCCTCGAACTGACGGGCGGTTCCCATGTGGAAATCGTTTCAGGCGTCTCGTTGAGTGCTGGGGCAAATCGAGTCTCTCGTTTGGACGGCGGCTCGATCCTCCGCATGAACGGCATCAGCCGTGGCGCAGGGGCTACCATCAGCTTCAGCGCCAACGACATTGCCAGCACCGACACTAACAACACCGTGGGCATTCTCGGTGCTTGGGCCACCGTCGGCTCTTCGGATTGGGCTAGGAAAAGCTCCTTCAACGAAGCTCTGGTCGATACGAGAACCACGACTTCTGGCGATCTCCTGATTCGCGCCTACAGCGACTACACCGACAATGTGGTGAACAACGACTGGACCCTTTCCACCACCACTGGAAACATGAATTTCATCGCCAACACCACACAGACCGGCCGGACTGCCAATACAATGCGGTTTAACAGTCCTCTCAGCGGGGGCGCAGTCAGCACCCTCACCCTCAATGGAAGCAATACGCTTCAAGGCGGTGCCATTTTGGTCACTCCCAACATGGGCGGCAACTCGGCCCTCATCAATGGCACAGGCAAACTCACCACCGGTAGAGTGGGCACCACCGTCAATGACCTGTTGATTATCCAGAACAACACAAATGCTCCATTGGAAATCTCCGCTTCGATCATCAACAACACGGCCAGCCGTGATGACCGTTCTGGAACGCTCGTGAGTGCCAGCAACTTGGTGCGTAACATCGACTCTGCGGACCTTGCCGTCGGCATGCTCGTGACCGGAAGTGGCATCCTAGCGGGAACCACCATCACCGGGCTCTCCTCAGTGGCCACAGTCAGCGTGCAGAGCGCTTCCGGCACCAACGTGGTTGTCTCCGGCGCGCTTCCTACCAATCTTTACTTGGGAGCCACCCTGCTTGGCCGCAAGGTGACCGGCATCAGTGGCCAAAACATCACCCTCGATGGGGTGGTAAATGAAACCATTTCAGGCATCACGACCCGGGAGTTCCAGACCAACACCATCACCCTCAGCGTGGCGCCAACGTCCTCCGCGACGGGAACCCTTCAGTTCAACCAAGATCGTGCGGGCACCACTGCGGCTGGCAGCACGACGGTCACCGGACTCAATGGCACCCATGGTACCAGCGGTCTCTACGTGGGAATGCAGGTTTCCGGAGCCGGCATCGTTGACGGCACCATCATCACTGCGATCGGCACCAATTCCACCATCACCCTCAACAACGCCGCCGTTGCTGCGGGCACTGGCACTCTCAACTTCACGCAGGTGACGGGTCTCGACAAGTCGGGCCTGGGCAACCTGATTCTCTCCGGCATGAATCTCTACACAGGGGTCACCATCCTGAATGCAGGGGTCACCACCATCCAGTCTCTGGGAGTGGAAGGCTACAATGCCAACACGGCGATGATCACCAACCTCACCTCGCTGGGCCGCACAGCGACACTCACCGACACCAGTGGTTTGACCATTGGGACCACCGTCAGCGGGGCAGGGATCCCCTCGGGAGTCACCATCACCGCCATCAATAATCAAACGACGGTGACATTGTCCAACGGCGCTCTCCTCACCACCAACTCCAGCCTGAGCTATGACAGCAGCACCGTCGTTGCGAAGGCGGGTGCCATTTCAGCCACCACCACCGTCAACAGCGCCACGGTCACCGTGGCCAGTGGCACGGCAGGGCTTAGCGTCGGGCAGACTGTGACAGGCGCAGCCATTCCCACCGGTGGTGGAACCGTGGTCATCCTTTCCATCGTCAACGGCACCCAGATCACCATTGGCGTTATCAATGGAGGTGGCAACGCCGCCACGCTCGCCTCTGCTACGGGGACCGCCAACCTCACCTTCGGCAACCCCGGCCTGTTCACCGGCACTCGCGGCACCAACACTCAAAGTGGCACACTCATCACCGTGGGCAGCACGCTCGGAATGACCGTCGGGCAGACCCTTGCCGGCAACGGCATTCCGGCCGGCTCCACCATCGTGCGAATCCTGGATCAAAACACCATCGAGATTTCCAATCCCGTAACCACCACCGGCCAGAACAATCTCACCTTTGGAGCCAGCACCAGCATTGGTGCCACCCTGCTCGCCACCACCGCCAACGGCAGCGTCACAGTCCTCGTGCCCACCACTGCGAATCTGAGTGTGGGTGAACTGATCTCGGGACCTGGCATTCCGCTGGGAGCCACCGTCACCAAAATCATCAATGGAACCACGATCGAAATCTCCTTGGCGGCAATTTCCACCGGCTCCAACAACCTCGTGTTTGCAGGCCCTGCTTCCAGCCTGGGCGCCTCCCGCAATGCCTTGGCCAATCTGGTCTTCAACGGTGGCACGCTTCAATTCAACGGCTCCAGCGCCAGCACAGACCGTGGATTCACCATCAATCAGACCGCAATCTTGGATGTGGGCAATGCCTACACGGTTCTCACTATGGGTGGCAATTTCACCACACCGGGAAATCAGGATTCTTACGGCATCGTCAAGATCGGCTCTGGCACCCTGGCCCTACTCGGAACTTCCTTCGGCGGCTACGGCATCGATTCCTTGGTGGTCAGCGACGGCACACTCAAGCTCTCGCCTGCCTTCAACGACCAATACATCCGCAACGACGTGGGCTCCCTGACCATGGCCGGCGGCACGCTCGAAATTCAGAGCATCTCTGGCCGCACCACCACGCAGAACATCATCGGCACGCTGAATATCACCGAAGGCTCTTCCGTCATTCGCGTGACGGGTACGACCGGATCAGGAACCTTCCTCAATCTGCAGGACATCAACACCCCTTCGCCCATCAATTATGAAAAGGGTGGCACAGTGCTGTTTGAAGTGAATGGCGGTGCCTTGGCGGCTCAGATCACTCTTTCCGGCCGCGCCTTGGTCGACGTTGGAGTTGTCATCCCACGTGCCCTGTTCAGCATTAACAATCCGAACAATCCGGGCGTGAACAATTTTGCCATTGTGGACTCCGCCACAAACATCCTCACCGGCTCCGACATCAAAGGATCGCACACTTTCAAATCAAATCCGGCCAACTGGCTTGCCACTGACCACATCTCTGACGGTGCCCTGCTCGAAGAATCATTCTCTGGCAGCACTGTTTCCAGTGCCTCGGTGAATACGATTCTGCTGACCAACAACGCAACCAGCGTTGCGGGTGATTTCAGCGATTCCGCAACCTTGGTGACACGCGTTCCGGGAGCTGAGCGGCTGCAGGTCGGACAGCTCATCCGTGGCTTTGGTATTGCAGACGGCACTTACATCACCGCCATTGATCTGACCAACCCCAACAACAGCACCATCACCCTGAGCCAGGCGACCACGGCCTCGGGCAATGCGGAGAACCTTTATGCATTCGATAATGCCTCCGTTACCGGCACCACTTCCATTGGCAGCAGCACCATCACCAATATCAATGATCCTCGCCTGCAATTGGGAATGGCGATCGGCGGACCTGGCATTCCCTCTGGCTCCTACATTACGAATATCAATACGGTTGCCCGCACCGTCACATTCACCAATCCCAATGGTCTGACCAGCACAGTCGCTGGCGCGGATGTCGCCTTGTATTCTGAAAATCTCGCGACCCTGCCCGTTGCTCTCAATTCGAGCATCATCAACATCACGGACATCCTCACCCTTACCAGCGGCGCTATCTTGCAGGCCACCCACGCAGGCACCCACCAAAACTCCATTGTGGGAGGTATCCTCACCTCGGGCCTTGCGAACACGGACACCACCACCGCTGACCTCATCATCTATAACTGGAATCCGCTGACGGCCTTCACCATCAGTTCCGCGATCGCCAACAACACCGCCGCCGGACTGCTCGTCAATCTGGTGCTCAGCGGCAACGGCACCACCGCGCTCTCCGGCTCCAACACCTACACCGGCACCACCTATCTGCAGGGCGGCGTCATGCGCCTTGATTCCGTAGATGCGCTGCCTTCCAACAGCCATCTCCGTATCGACGGCGGCGTCGTCGGTCTCAATTCGGGCGACTTCACCCGCAGCATAGGCACGGGCAACACTCAGGTGGATTGGACCAGCAGCGGTGGCTTTGCCGCTTACACGACCGACCGCACCGTCAACCTCGGCGGCAGCGGAGCCACCCTCGTTTGGGGCCTCAATGGTTTCGTGCCGGACAATGATTCGCTCATTCTGGGCGCTCAGGATGCCGACAGCACCGTGATCTTTGCCAATGGCATTGATCTTGGCCGCAAGTCTCGTCTGGTGGAAGTCATCAGCGGTCACGGCTCTGTTTACTCTTCTCCCGGCGTGCTGGCTCCTGATGCCACCATAAACGGTGTGCTCTCCGGCAGCGACGGTCGCCTGATCAAAGGTGGCAACGGCGTGCTGAGCCTCGCCGCGAACAACACCTACGCTGGCGGTACCTCCCTCGCAGAAGGCACACTCATCGCGCAGCAAAACGGCTCTCTGGGAACCGGTGCGGTCGAAGTCGGCACCACCACCGACACACGCTCTCCCGGCATGGCACTCACCTTGGTCTTCAATGGAGACATGCTTTCCAATGCAGTGACATTTGGCAATGCGAACAGCGAAGGCATTTCGGTGCTCGAAACCAAGGCGACTACGACAATGGTCACCGCCGCTCTCGAGATCGACAGGGCCGTCGGCCGCAATGTCTTCTTGTCTGACAATGCCGGTTCCACCGTCACCTACGAAGGAGCCATCTCAGGCCAGGGTGGCATTACGGTCATTGGCGGTGGGACCGTCGTGCTCGCCGGTGCCAACACCTATGGCTCACAGACAGGTGGTTCTGGTGCCGCCATCACGGGGGGCACCGTGGTGCGGGCAGGTACTCTGGTTCTTCAAAACACCTCATCACTGGGTCAGACCACCACCCTTGAACTGGGAGATTCCACCTTCACCCCAGCATCCACTGGCCTTGCTTTGACGGCCGATTACGCCACCAATGGTGCTTCACTGCTGGGGGTGGAGAACGAGTTTTCCACCACAGCCTCCAACATCAGTGGCCTCGGCGGTGCATTTTTGGCCACGGGCGGGGGGATTCGAAATGCCAACTCTCTGAACAGTGGCACCGGTGCCTTTTACAATGTCAGCCGTGTCATTGACGGCGTGACCTTCAGCACCGCTGACATTGGCAGGACTATCATTCTGGTGAAGGATGAAGTTGATCATCCTGAGCGCAACGGCCTCTACGTCATCACGCAGATCAATGACGACCTGACCATGAACCTGGCTCGCATTGACGGGGTCAATAACAATGTCCCAGGGACTTCAAATGCCGTCCTAGCCTTCAATAACTCGACCAACATGGTCTACGGTGCTCGTGTGTCCGTCAGCAGCGGTTCCTCAGCAGGTCGGAATTACTTCATGGCCGCGCCGAGTGTCACGACCGTCAATGGTGTGGGTACGGATCCAATTCACTGGCTGCAGGACACGACCAATCCCGATGTCAGACTCCAAATCGACAATGCAGCCATCACAACGATCACGCAGAACATTGACGTCAACTACAATGGAATTGGAGCCGCCACCATTGCTTCCGCCAATGCGGTCGAATTCACCGGAAACGTCACCCTGCAGGATCTTCTCGTCGGCGCTGTGGATACCAAAGACCTTTACATTGAATCCACAACCGCGAATTCCGCGACGGGAATGACCTTCTCTGGAACCATCAGCGAAACCAATGGTGCTCAGGACAAACTCAATGTGGTGAAAACAGGCTCCGGTGTGGCCACATTCTCGGGCAACAACACCTACCATGGCGATACCTATGTATTTGATGGGACCTTGCTGGTAAATAACAGTGCTGGCTCCGGCACGGGCTCAGGTAATGTGATTGTCAGTCCCACGGTTGGCAGTGCCACGCTTGGCGGTACTGGCACCATCGCTCCCGGCATTGGCAATGGTCTCACGGTTTATGGCAACCTGATGGTTGGCGGGATTGACCAAACCGCGGCTAGCCAGCTCACCGTCGCGCTGAACTCCACAGGGGACGGCCAAAGTTTCGCCACTCTATACGCTGGCTCCACACTCCAGTTGAATCTCTTCCTCAACGAAGGCTCAAATACGACCACCGAAGCTGACCGCTTGGTTTTCAAAGATGTCGGCTCTGCGGCATCTCTCATCACCATTGACCGGGCGATTCTCAGTGTTGGCATCGGTCAAGGCAGCACCTTGGATTCGGCCGCTTTCAATGTCGGAGACTCTTGGAAGCTCATTGACTGGGGCAACCTCACACCCACTGGCACCTTCTACAGTGCCAATGGCAACGAGCTCACCGGTACGGATTTCATGGACCTGCCCTCGTTGAGTGGCGGCAGGTTCTGGGACCTCAGCAACTTGTACTCCACGGGGGTCATCGTAGTGGCTGTGCCTGAACCAGGCCGCTTGCTCCTGCTGCTTTTGGGGGTCTTGGCCTTGGGCTGGCGCCGCCGCCGCAAGCTGGCTCTTTGAGCCAGTTCCTGTCCGGCCTGCTGGGAAAGTACCCAGCTAAGACTTTGTGTTTACATAATAAATACCTTGTCAGCGGGATGCGAATTCATTATTATCACCTCATAAATCAAAAATTTAGAAGGAGCTAATCATGAACGCCGTAACATTAGTCGCAAAGTGGAATAAGCGCAGGAAAGCCATGGCTTTAGTCATGGTGGTCACCACCGTGGCATTGATGTCCATGCTGATGATCGCGATTTTTTCAGTCACCCGCACTGAATATAAATCCACTCAGAGTTATGTGGCCTCTCGAAGTGCCAAGCAGCTTGCCGACCTCGCCGTCGTATTTACCGAGGTCCAGTTGCAAAATGCCCAAAATACTGCCACAGGCTCCTTCAGCCGCACCATTCACGCCACCCAGCCCGGCATGGCACGTGTTTACCAGGCCAACGGTGATTTTGTGCGGGCCCACAAGCTCTATTCCAGCTCACAGATGGTCGTTACTGGCTCCAATGAAGCGGACATTTTCAACACGGCCAACCAAATCCCAACAGACTGGGGAACACCTCAAAATGTAGCGCGCTATGTGGATTTGAACGACCCGATCGTACGCCCCGGCCTCACCACCGGCACCATGGCCCTTTATTTCCCAATCATTGATCCCCGCGCGGCTTACACCGGCACTGCCAATGGCCGGACCATGACCGCAGTGGAGGGCTTCTCTTACACCAAGAACACTCCTGCAATTTCGGGTGCGGGCGGAACAGTGACCTACAACGAAGTGATCACACCTGCGGATGCTGGCACTGAACCCAACAAAATGCGCCTCCCCATGCCGGTCGAGTGGATCTACATCCTGCGGGATGGCACGGCCGGCGCTCTTGACGCCAGCAACAAGTTCATCAGCGCCGACGGCTCCACGGTCGCTTCAGCCGCCAATCCCATTGTCGGTCGGGTGGCGTTCTGGACCGATGACGAGTCTTGCAAAGTCAATGTCAACACAGCCTCGGAGCCGACCTTTTTTGCTCCGCCCTATTTCTATCACCAGCGTGATTCCAAGTGGGCCAATTTCCCCGGCACAGCGGGTGAATATCAGCGTTATCCCGGTCATCCCGCCACCGTGGCACTGAGCGCGGTGCTGGCACCCGGGGTCAATTTGGACGTTTATAGACCCAATGCCAATGTCCCCAACATTACGCAGACCAAAGACGCCATTTACACCCTCATCCCCAAAATTGCCACCGGGGGCTCCTCCTCGGGTACCAAGCCGTTCGTGAGAGATGCATTTTCAGGCAGCAATGGTGAACTGGCGGTCGCCAACAGCGGCGACACCGTCCAGGCACGCAAAGAAAGGTTGCTCGCCAGTGTGGATGAAATGCTGTTTGCAGACGGCGTTAACGATACCAATGCCAACTACAACGAAAATCTGGGCCGTGTGGCCACCAGCATTCCGCTGCCTGGCGAGGGCTCGCGCTACTTGTTTGATCATGACACGCTCGAGCGCTCCAGGTTTTTCCTGACTTCCAACAGTCGGTCCCCAGAGTTCAACATTCACGGTCTGCCGCGCATTGCCATGTGGCCGGTTGCAGATGAGGGTCTCGGCCAGCAACGGCGCACCAGCTTTGATACCATGATTGCCCTCTGCTCCACTTTGCGCGGCAAGACCGCCGGAGCCGCCATTGCCAACAGTTATATTTTCCGCCGCGCTCAGCCCCATCACCCCACCCATGATGTCACGGGTTCCTCCTCTGATTACGGCGGTTCAACCGGGCTCGCACGTAACAGCATCCTCCTTGATTATCTCTATTCACAGATGACGACCCTGCAGTTTCCCCAGACTTCATCGCTCGGCAGCAGCAACAACTTCGGTCAGAAATACGGCACCGACAATGCCGCCCAGCTTGCCATCCAGTTCTTTGACTACATCCGCTGCACCAATATGTATGACGGAGTCCTGGCGCGCAATAATGATGGCATGTCAGGCCTGAACGGCACCACTCCGCTGACCAGCACGCCGCTTTACTTGGAGCGGGACAACATTACCAAATCCCGCTTTACCTATACCGAACAGCGCATCACACGCCGCGCCACGGGCAGTTTGAATGATGGCCAGACTCAGGTCGGCAGTTCGCTGCTGTCAGACAATGCTTCGGTGTTTCCCGGGCACGGTCAGGTTTCCCCGGCGCGCTGGCAAAAGAACGGCCGCATTGTACAGGGCTTGGGCCGCATGTTTACGATTTCTGAGCTTGGTTTCCAGTTCATTTGCACGGCTGATGGTCAAAACGATGCCCAGTATGCGGTGAACACCGGCGGGATCCTGAGCGGCGGCGGCAGTGCCCCCAAGGCACTTTCTACCCGTGAAAGTGGTGCGGCACCCACCTCAAATCCTGGCGGTGCTGCTGCCACTTTTCTCCCGGCTGGCATGCCGCCCCGCACCCCGCCATGGCTGGGGTTTAATCGCTGGTATTCCAATTTCCCGCCATTGTCATTCCCCTACAAAAACGGCACGCTCTACGGCTGTGATCCTACCACCCCGGCCAAGCACCCGGCCCTCCATCCTGGCTACAATCCCGCCAACTGGAACATGACCCTGCCGCTCAACACACCGCTGCTTCCAGAGCAAAAGCGGGTGCAGGCCATGCTGATGCTGGAATTCTTCTGCCCCATGTCTGGCTGGACGAAAATGTTCCCAGAGTGGGCCATCGTTCTGGATGGCAATTTCATGCGTTCGATCATGCTCAATGGACAGTCACTTTTCCCATCGACGCAGGACGTTATTGTCAAATCCAACGGCAACATTTACGAGGCCTATGACTGCTATTCCATGGGCGGCCATGTGGGGCCGACTGCCATTGCTGGCGGCCGGGCGGGTCCGGGCTGGGGTACTTCTCAGATCGGTGATGACACCAACCCTTATGTTTCAGGCAGCCTTCGCGCCTCAGACCCCAGCCGCTATATTGCCAACCCTGGCTCCGGTAGCAACGGGCATGACGGTTTGAACAACTGGGGACTCATCAGTCAGTTCATTACTGTGGATCGCAATACGCCGATGGTTTTGACTTTTGGCCAGCGCGATCTCGTGATCAAAATCTATGACGCGCACAATCGCGCCGGAAACAATGGCGAGGAGACACAAAGCATCAGCATTTCCTTTGATGGCGCGACTCTGCCCGTTCCAGCACTGGTCTATTCCTCCAACGAAAGACGTGCCAATGGCAATCCTGTTTACGATCCCGCTAACAAGAATGAGATCAATCACTATTACTACATCGACTCTTTTGGCCGGGACACCTACCGTCGTTCCACCCAGGCGCCTCATTGGTGGTGCTTTAACCGCATGGGCTGCATCAATCGCATGAGTGGCCCGCCTAACCCGGCCTACAAAGGAACTCTCAACCCGCCCCTGTATTTGGTGCCGCCAAAGTTTAATACCAGCTTTGCGTCGAGCGATGATCAGCTCTGCACTGGCCGCCTCGATACTGAAAACCGGTTTGCCACCGTCAGCGGCGGTGTTGTGACTTTTGACAACGGCGGACGAGCTGGCGTGAGCCTCATCCCCCCGGAAGCGGCCACGGTCAGCGGCGGTCCCGACAATGGTACCGTCATCATGGACTTGAACGGCAATCCTTGGTCCGGCTCGGATGTGATCCGCACCTTTGTCCCTGCCGTCGGAGATTATCGCCTCCCGGCCGCACGCTACAAGGTGCCCAACACCATGTGGATGCGCCATCCGATGTGGACGAAGATTGACACCATGCCGCCGCTTCAGCAGCCACGCAACATTCACACATTCACCACGCATGTGACCACCACTGAAGCGGGTTGCATCTTACCGAGCGGCGCTTCGATGACTAAATATCCCACCTTGGGCCTGAACAAAAACCAGTTGCTGGTCGCTGGCGCACCCTACAGTGACGGACGTATTCCCGATCTGCCACCCGACGATGGCTGGGCGGCTACTGCCAACGCCTACGGCGACTATGACAACGGCATCGCCAATGCCCGTGATGGTGCCTATGTGAACAAGCCTGACGAGGGCAATTTCTATGCCGGGAATTTTACCCGCTACAGCAAGGTTCAGTTCTATCGCTCTGGTTATTTCTTCGAGCCTTGGCGCAACAGCGATGACTGGCGCACCGGCATCTACATGACCCCGAACCGCATGGTGTCTTCCCCAGTCATTTTTGGTTCACTCCCCACCGGCGTTTTCGAAGGCGGCAATGTCAGCGCCAACGCGATTTCCGCTGGCGTGTCTTACTCTGAAGGCAAGCCTTGGCAGACTCTCCTATTCCGCCCTCATGCCAGCTCCAACGCCATCTATGGCAAAGGAGTCACTCCTGGCCACCCGGGTGACAACAACCCGCGCGACCACTATCTGCTGGATCTCTTCTTCATGCCCGTCGTGGAGCCCTATGCCATCAGCGAACCGCTTTCCATCGCAGGCCGCATCAACCTCAACTACCAGATCGTCCCCTTCACGAACATCACCCGTGCCACCGGCATGCATGCCGTGATGAAGGGCGAGTTCATGACCGCCATTCCGCTGGGAGACATCGAAAACGCGAAAACCTACCAGACTGTCGCCAACTCCTCGATGTGGAGCAACTCGGGTGACCGCTTTTGGGATGAGCAAAACAACCAAAAGTTCTGGCACCGTCCTATTGATGTCACCAAAACCCTGTATCAGTTTGACCAGAAATTCCACCATTCAGCAACAGGCACCAATCATGCCATCAATCGCTATCGGGGTCTCTTCAGGAGTCCAAGCCAGATCTGTGAAATTCATCTGATTCCCGACATAAGCAAAGGTGCTTCCTCCGGAGGGGAGATTCTCGGCAGTATTTCCAACATCAATGCCAACACCAGCGGCACCAACCTGCAGTCCGTGATGGAACAGTTCTGGCAGAGTCATCCAGGAACCGGTGACAACACCCGTGAACGTCCCTATTCCAACATCTACAGCCGTGTCACCACTCGCAGCAATACCTTCCGAGTTCATATGCGGGCGCAGGTCATCACCAAAGCACGCTCCTCGGCTGCAGATACCATGGACCCTACCAAGGATGCCATCTTGGGCGAATATCGTGGCTCCTCTCTGATTGAGCGTTACATCGACCCCACCGATTTGAGCAATCCTCTGCCTGATTACGCTGCGACTGCCAACCCCTTGGGTGAAAAGCCCTTGGATACTTTCTACAAGTTCCGCACCCTGGAAAGCAAACGTTTCAGTCCCTAATGACTGCCTGACACTCGTGTGGGCCCAATCTCTTGCATATGAAACATCTCAAAACATCCCGGTCACAGGCTGGTTTCTCACTGGTCGAGGTCGCGCTCGCCGTGGCCATTGCGGCTCTCGCCATCATCACCCTTCTGGGGCTCCTGCCTCAGGGGCTTGAGATGGCGCGTAAGACGGCAATGATGGTCAACGACAGCAACATCTTGGAACAGATCACGCACGACATGGAAAATGCGTCCTTTGATCTGCTGCCCAGCCAGAAGGTGAAAAAGTACTACAACGATCAAGGGCGCGAGGTCCTGCAGGATGCCCAAGATCTCGCCTATGTTGTGGAGATTGAGCCCCAGCTTGTGGCAGCACTGCCCAAAGCTGAGAAGACCCAGCCTTATATGAAGCGTATGGTCATCAGAATCGCCGCGTCCAGCACGCCAGGCTTTGTCTTTGGTACCAACAACACGCTCTCCTATGTCACCTTCAATCAGTTGATC
This sequence comes from Prosthecobacter sp., assembly GCF_029946185.1. Taxonomy (GTDB): domain Bacteria; phylum Verrucomicrobiota; class Verrucomicrobiia; order Verrucomicrobiales; family Verrucomicrobiaceae; genus Prosthecobacter. The sequence goes on along the minus strand of NZ_JAQSEA010000137.1, from coordinate 18,277 downwards.
GCTAAAACCCGCTGATTTTCTCCCTGCCATGAAGCTTTCCGCCGCCTCTTCACGCTCACCGTCTCCTCGCCGTCTTCGGTCGGGTGCCGGTCCAGCCTTCACTCTCATCGAACTGCTCGTTTCTGTGACGTTTCTTGTGATCTTGATGCTCGTCGTCTCTCAGGTCATCGGCATCGTGCAGCGCACTTGGGTGCGGGCCAATTCCCGCGTGTCACAGTTTCGCGAAGCACGTCAGGCATTTGACACACTCTCACGCAGCTTGACTCAGGCCACCCTTAACAACTACTGGGACAACGAATTTGACACCCTGGGAACGGATGCCGCAGGTCAGCAGATCACCCTCGCCAAAGAATACTTCAGGCAGTCGGAGCTTCAGTTTGTCTGTGGTCCCACCGGCAGGATCGTGCCCGGCGCTGCAGGCAACTCGCAGAACTACCCGGGACATGCCGTTTTTTTCCAAGCTCCATTGGGAGTCGCAAGTTTGGTGGCCACTACAGGGGCGGGCGGCAGCGGCCAGCCGGTCAACACTGAAAACATGGTCAATCTCCTTTGTGGCCGGGGTTACTTTGTGGAGTGGGGGAGTGATGCGTCCTTTCGCCCGGCCTTCTTGGAACAGCTCAACAACGCTGTCCCGGTACGCAGTCGCCTCCGCTTGATGGAATACAGTCCCACAGCGGAAAAAAACCGGATTTATGACACCTCTTTGCGGCCGATCACCTCTCATTCCATGGAGTGGTATCAGGACGTGCTGACCACTGGAGTTCAAGACGCTAATGAAACCGCACAATCTCGTGCGTTTACCCGGCCTATTGCCGAAAACATCATTGCCTTGGTGATTTCTCCGCAGGTGGAGGTGACCGGCAATGCGAACGTTTCTCCTTATGCCATTGCCCCTCAGTTCATTTACGATTCGACATTGAAGATCAATCCTGGGGCCTCCCCAATCAATGCCAGCCCGCAGGGGACACAGCACCTCCTTCCGCCACTGCTCAAGGTCAGCATGGTCGCCTTGGATGAACGCTCCGGAGAGTTCCTTTCGCGGGAGGAAAACAGCCAGATGAGAGCGCAGCTGCTGACAGCGATTGCTGGCAAGCTCCAAAATGCCTCCAGCTTGAGCGAGGAGCTCGATGGATCCCAAGGCAAGGTCGGCACCCTGGTTCAACTCCTGCTTGATCAAAAACTTAATTATCGGGTATTCAGCACCACCATCCCCTTGAAGCAGGCTCGCTGGAGCTTCTAAACCGAATTTGTCTCGCTTTCTGCATTCATTAACCCGGCCCACTTTCTTTCCAATGACACACTCCCCATACTTTAAGCGTCAGGCCAGACCGGCCTTCAGCTTGATCGAGATGCTTGTTGTGATCGCCATCATCGCGATGATCATGGCTTCTGCCACCCCCGCCTTGATGCGTACCATGCAGGCCACCCGGCTGTCATCGACCGGTGATTCCATCATGGGTGCCCTCACCGAGGCAAAGCAGCTGGCTTACGCACAAAATGTTCCCGTCGAGTTGAGGTTTTTCAAATACCCTGACCCAGATTTCCCCGGCTCCTCCGTTCAGTTGTTCCGCTCTTATCAGAGTTTTAAAATCGTCACGCTGACAGACGGCACGGGAGCGAATGCACAGACGAAGGAGTCCGTGGTACCTGTCGGCACTTTGTCCAAATTGTCTGACGGCATCATCATCGCAGCTGATCAGGAGTTATCCCCGCTCCTGAATGGCCAGAGCGGGCAGGCACTTGATGACGTCAAGACCAGCAGTTCGGGTGGTGCGGGCTATTCCGGAGTGGCCAACGCTAAATACAATGCCATTCGCTTCATGCCCGATGGGTCGTGTAGAAAAGTGAGCGCTCAGAATGACGGGTTTTCCCAGCTCGATTACGGAACCTTGCCGACCAGCTTTCTCACCATCACGTACAACAACGGCCAGGAGATCACCACGGGCAACCTGCCCAAAAACTTTTACACCATTCAGATTGATCCATTTACTGGCAAGGCGCGCAATTACCGCCCCGGCTTCTAGTACCTCCTCACGGGGGTGGCGGTTCGTTTCAAACTGCCCAAATTTCCACATGACAGCCGCCTGATCATCGCTTGAATGGCGTATGGGTGAACTGCCTTCTCTTGCTTTAAGTTTCGATGACGTTCTTGTCCTTCCCGGACTGAGCCAGGTGCTGCCTGGAGACGTCAATGTCGCCACCAAACTGGCCGCCATCGGCCTCAATGTGCCGATTCTCTCATCGGCCATGGACACCGTCACGGAGTCCGAACTCGCCATTGCCCTCGCACGTGAAGGCGGTCTCGGAGTCATTCATCGGAATTGCCCCATCGATCAGCAGGCGGAGCACGTGGCGCGGGTCAAGCGCTCCGAAAACACCGTCATTCAGCAGCCGCACATCGTCACACCTGAGACCAGCCTCGGCGAAGTGCAGCGTCTGATGCATGAAAAAGGCGTTAGCGGCTTCCCGGTGGTGGATGCCCAAGGTAAGCTCGCCGGCATGGTCACCAGCCGCGACATGTGGTACATCGAAGACGAATCCACCCCTGTCTCCGCCATCATGACGAAGCGTGATAAGCTCTCCACCGGCACCCCTCAGACCAGCTTTGAGGACGCTCTCAAAATTCTCTACACGCACCGTATCGAAAAGCTCCCGCTGGTTGACTCCAACGGCAAACTCGCTGGCCTCATCACCAAGCAGGACATCGTGAAGCGCCAGATGTTTACCAACGCCGCTAAAGACGCCAACGGCCAGCTCCGCGTCGGTGCCGCAGTCGGCGTCGGTGGTGACTGCGTGGAGCGTGGTCTCGCCATGCAGGCCGCCGGTGCGGATGCCGTCTTCATTGACGCCGCCACGGGGCACACCACCCGCGTCATGCAGGTCATCGCCCGCCTGCGCGAAGCCCTCGGCTCCAGCATCCCCATCGTCGCAGGCAATGTCGTCACCGCCGAAGGCGCGCGCGATCTCGTCAAAGCCGGCGCTTCCGCTGTCAAAGTCGGTGTCGGCCCCGGCTCCATCTGCACCACGCGCATCATCTCGGGCGTCGGCATGCCTCAGTTCACCGCCGTGCAGGAAGTCGCTGAAGTCTGCCGCGCCGCAGGCGTCACTGTCATTGCCGATGGCGGCATTCGTTACTCGGGAGACATCGTCAAAGCCCTCGCCGCAGGTGCCGACTTCGTCATGCTAGGCTCCTTGCTGGCCGGCACCGCTGAAAGCCCCGGCAACATGGTCAAATGGCAGGGCCGCACCTTCAAGGAATACCGTGGCATGGGCAGTCTCAAAGCCATGCGCAAAGGCGCAGGCGACCGCTACGGCCAGAACTCCTCCGGCAAGCTCGTCCCCGAAGGCGTCGAGGCCCGCGTGCCCTTCAAAGGCCCTCTCGCAGAAGTGGTCTTCCAGCTCATCGGCGGCCTCCGCTCCGGCATGGGCTACGTCGGTGCCAACACCCTCGACGAACTCCGCGCCAAAGCCCGCTTCGTGCGCATCACCGCCGGTGGCCTTAAAGAAAGCCACCCGCACGACGTCGTCATCACCGAAGAGCCCGTCAATTACGAGCCGCATTGATGCCTCCGGCCTTCGTCATTCTGCATTCGCCATTCTGTCTTTGTCTCCTCTCTCATGACCGCCCAAGAAGTCGCCGTTCTCGATTACGGCTCCCAGTACTCCCAGCTCATCGTCCGCCGCGTTCGCGAGCTCGGCTTTGTGTCGCACCTTTATCCCCCGGCTGAACTCGCAAATCTGCAGTCCCCCGGTGCCATCATTCTCTCCGGCGGTCCACGCAGCACATCCGACGTTGATGCGCCGGATGTCGATTACGCCAAGCTCATGTCCTTCGGCGTTCCCGTCTTGGGCGTGTGCTACGGCATGCAGCTCCTCAACATCAAACACGGCGGCACCGTCAAACCCGGCGTCACCCGCGAGTACGGCCCCGCCAAGCTCGTCGTCACCGATCACGAAGACCTTTTTGCAGGAATCTCGCATGAGTCCCAGGTCTGGATGAGCCATAGCGACACCTGCGCCGATCTCGCCAGCACGGCCAAGATCATCGCGACCAATGAAGACGCCGTGCCCGTGGCACTGAAGTGGTCGGACCGCTGCTGGGGCATTCAGTTTCACCCTGAGGTCACGCATTCACACGAAGGCACCGCCATCCTCAAAAACTTCCTCACGCGCAGCGGCGCGGTTCTTGCCAAGTTCGACATCCAGGAATTCAAAGCTCAGATGCTGGAGCGCATCAAAGCCGAAGTCGGCAACCGCGAAGTCATCTGCGGCGTCTCCGGCGGCGTTGACAGCACAGTGCTTGCCGTTCTCCTTGCCAAGGCCGGCGTCAAAGTCCGCTGCATCTTCATCGACACCGGCATGATGCGTCTCAATGAAGGCGCAGAAGTGAAGGAACTCTTCGCAGAAGTCGGCGTCCCCATCGAGCAGATCGACGCCAGCGAAATCTTCCTCGGTGCTCTCAAAGGCGTCACCGATCCTGAGCAGAAACGCCGCATTATCGGCACCCTCTTCGTCGAAGAATTCTGGAAGGTCGCCGACAACGTCGAGCTTCTCGCGCAAGGCACGCTCTATCCCGACGTCATCGAAAGCGCCACCAGCGGCAGCATCGCCAGCAAGATCAAGACGCACCATAACCGCGTTGATAAGATCATGGAACTCAAGGCGCAGGGCAAGGTGCTCGAGCCCCTCGCGGAACTCTTCAAAGACGAAGTCCGCGCCCTCGGAGCCAGCCTCGGCATCCCGCACCAGGCTCTATGGCGTCATCCATTCCCAGGCCCAGGCCTCGCGGTTCGCATTCCCGGTGAGATTACCCCCGAGCGTGTGGCCACCACCCAGCATGCGGACTCCATCTTCATCGCCGAACTCCGCCGTAGCGGCTGGTATGAGCGCACCTGGCAGGCTTACGCCGCGCTGCTTCCCGTCAAAACCGTTGGCGTCAAAGGCGACGAACGCAGCTACGAGCAGGCCATCTCCCTCCGTGCCGTCATCAGCGAAGACGCCATGACCGCCGACTGGGTCGAGCTGCCCTACTCCGTGCTGCGCAACGCCTCCAACAAGATCCTCAACAGCGTCAAAGGCGTGAACCGTGTGCTTTACGACATCAGCACCAAGCCACCCGCCAGCATCGAGTGGGAGTGATGCCATGAGCGCAGGCTTCCTTCTCTCATTCGAAGGCTCCGAAGGCTGCGGCAAGTCCACGCAGATCGCCCTGCTTCGCACCCGGCTCGAAGCCGCGGGTCGCAGTGTCGTCGTGCTGCGTGAGCCCGGCGGCACAGAGCTGGGCGAAAGCATCCGTCATCTCCTCCAGCACGCCAAAGAGGGCGCGGCCATGACCGCGGAGACCGAGCTCCTGCTCTTCGCCGCCAGCCGCGCCCAGCTCGTCCGCGAAAAAATCCGCCCGCTGCTTGAGGCCGGTACCTTTGTCATCCTCGACCGCTTCCTCGACTCCACCACCGTCTATCAGGGCATTGCCCGTGGTCTCCCGCTGGAAAGCGTGCGCGCCATCAATCACCTCGCCATTGGTGGCACCTTGCCGCACCTCACGCTCGTGCTCGACATGGACAGCGCCAACGCCTGGCAGCGCATTCATCAAAGCGGCCGAGAGTTGGACCGAATGGAAAGCCAGCCCCAGTCCTTTTTCCAAAAAGTGCGCCAAGGCTATCTCGATGTCGCTCAGGCAGAGCCGCAGCGCATCCAGATCATTGATGCCGGAGCCTCGCTCGAGTCTGTGCATGAGGCAGTTTGGGAGCGCGTTTCCACACGGTTGACGTGAGGCCCCTCCCTCGGACTCAAAAATTAAGTCGGTTTAGGATTGCGGGTAAGGTTCATTTTCAGTCAAATGCTGACTATGAAGATGTTCATTTTTTTGATGTTATTGACCTGCGGGATCGTGTGTCCAGTTGCTGCTGCTGACGGTGGCGTTGCAGAGTTTGACAAGCTGCAGATTTCTTATCAGGGGGCTGTGGAGCGGGAAACGGCGCCGCTGAGGGACAAATATCTGGTGGAGCTGGAGAAGCTGCGAGACACCTTTTCGCGTGCCGGGAATCTGGTTGGGGTGAATTTGGTACAGGCGGAGATCACGACGATGAATCAGCAGATCGCCTTTGCAAAGACGGGGAAACGCACGCCGACACAGGCGACTGCAGTCGCGGCGGCCAATGCTGGCAAGCAGGCGGCGGGAGCCGAGATGCCCGAACTACGCTGGTTTGTCGGCAAGACGTGGCTGACAGCCGCCATGACGAAGTGGAAATTCGAGAAGGATGGCACCGGTGACCACGTTCGGGGAGGCCAGAAAGTGGCCACTTTCACATGGCGGTTGCTGCCTTCAGGCGCGGTCGAACTCTCGGTGCGGACAGCCCCGGACAAGCCGGTGACGACGATGTTCCTGAAGTTCAAGAACAAGCTGGAGGCGTGGTTTGGTCCTTCGGAGGCCAGCCTGACCGAACGACTGCACTACGAATGACCCCTCTGCTTACACGGCTTAGCTGCCAGTTGCACAGGGACGGAAGTCGAGTAGGTCAAAGTCTTTCAGATGCGTGGCGAACCCATTCGAGCCAGCCAAGGCCTGATTCATTCGTCATTCGTCATTCGTCCTTCGAATTTCGTCATTCCTCTTCATGCCATTCAAAGCTGACCATGCCCTTGAACTCCTCGCCCGCGCACGTGACAACGGCCGCCTCGGTCACGCCTACCTGATCACCGGTCCCAAAGAGGCGCAGCATGAAGTCTTCGCCGCCAAAGTCCTGGACCTCATGGTCGGCACCAAAATGGGCACACTCGAAGCCTGGGAAGGGCAGGGGGCCATCGTCCTCCGCCCGCAGAGCAAATCACGCCGCATCACCATTGGTGATGATGGCGACGATCCCGGTACCATCCGCTTCCTGGAAAAGATGATCCACCGCACCGCCGCGCCCAACGGCTGGAAGCTCGCAGTCATCGTCGATGCTGAGCGCATGAACGCCCAGGCGCAGAACGCCTTCCTCAAAACGCTCGAAGAGCCGCCGCCGAACACTCTCCTCTTGCTGCTAAGCACCCAGCCCCAGCAACTGCTGCCCACCATCCAGTCCCGCGTTCTCGAAGTCGCGCTGATGCCTCCCGACGGCGCACGCATCTTCACCGAGCACGAGGGCAAGCTCCTCTACGTGCTCAAGCAGATGTCCAAAAAAGAAAGCGGCAGCATTTCGGCGGCACTCTCGCTGAAAAAGGACTTCGAGGAGATCCTCGGAGACCTGAAAGACGCGATCAAAAAGGAGCAGGAAGCCGACTTCGAACGCGAACAGGACCACTACGCCAAGACCACCGACGGCGCCTGGCTCAAACAGCGCGAAGAACAAGTCGAAGCCCAGATCGAGGCCGATTACCTCCAGCAGCGCACCTCGCTCATGGAACTCCTCCTCTCCTGGATGGGCGATGTCGCTCGCCAGCAGGCTGGTGCCGAGCATCTCGACCTTCCCAAGTTTCAAGAAGCCACCGCCGCCCTCGCCACCAAATGGGAACCCGGCGACGTCGCCAAACGCATCCGCGTCCTGCGCCAGCTCGAAAGCCACCTCCACACCAACGTCAACGAAGGCCTCGCCCTCGAAGTAAGCTTCATCGAAGCCTTCGGTGCGTAGCTGCTGGTCTCTGACATTGTTATTCCAGCGTTGAGCAATAGCCAGGCGCTTCGCGAATGCGACAGCACAGTGGTCCGCACAGTCCTCTGTGCGGTTTCTGGGCAGTCGCTCAAACTGAGATCACTCAAACACTGTGCGCGAAACTTCTGCGCCAGCCTTCGGCACCAATGGTCTGCATGCCCCTTACGATCATGAATGATGTGAGGTGAATATTTAGCCTCTTTGGCAATTCCGTCACACCGTCTCCCCACGCCGCAGATCCGGCATCAACCTGACCGGCTTCGTGCTCGTATGCCCTGTCTGCGCCAGCTCTAGCACCAGCTTGGCCAGCCGTTTCGCAAACTTTGCCGCATCCGCAGAATACCGCGTCACCTTCGGCACCACATGCTCAAGAAACGCATCGTCATCTCGTGAGACAATCGCAAAATCACGCGGCAGCTTGTGGCCCAGCCGCAGTAGATGCGTCATCACAGTGAGCGTGTGAATCGAACGCGCCACAAGAAACGCCGTCGGTGCAGGCTTCCGCTTTAGCGCCTCATTCAGGCTCTCGATCACCTGCTCCGCTGTTTCATGATGAGGCAAGACGCAAGGCACAGCGTCACTTGTCGCAAAGGCTTCCCGAAAACCCTGCGCACTCACTGCATCGCCACCGTGTGCAGAATCTGGCAGCAGCAGCGCAATGCGGCGGTGCCCCTTCTGCATCAGCATCGTCGCCGCATGCCTGCACGTCGCACGGTAGTCCAGATCCACGGACGGGAGTCCCATGTCATCAGCACACGATCCAGCGATGACGGTCGGGTGTTGCTGCGCGACAAACCACCGCTGCATCACCGGAGTAGATCGAAACAACACCCACGCGGCAGCAGACACTCGCTGCGTGATTTTTTTCAACCCACCCGCAGGTTTGGCCGCGAAGCAATGCGGACTCGCATGCACCTCCAGTTGATACCCCGCCTCCGTCAGCAGCTCACGCAGCGTATCCACCCAAAAAAGTACAAACGGTGGCATCGCCTGCTGCAGCACCGGCGTCAGCAGCACGATGATACGCGATGCCACAACCTTGCCACGCGTTTGGGTCGGAGTGAGAATCTGCCTTCGCTTGTTCACCACCGCGCCGATCACATCTTCTCGTTCCAGTTGTGCCAGCACTGCCCGCAGCGTGGGCCGGCTGATGCGCAGCCGCGTGCAAAGCGTTCGCTCCGACGGCAGCACCTCCTGCCATTCTCCACGCTGCACAGCCTCGCGTAAAAAGTCGGCGCTATGCGTGATGAGCGAAGGTCTGGGGGGAACGGCGTGCATAAGCGGAAGGTCCTTACCATGCCGTGGTAAGCTGAAATGACCACAGAGATTTCAAGTGTCGCACCGTTCATGATGTCCCACCCTTCGCATCTCATGCTTCCCCATTCCGACCTCCTTCAACTCAAACGCTGGAACACACCCACCATCTACAATGGCTGGGAGCAGATCACCAAACGCGATCCCGCCGCCGACGGTTTCAACCTCGAAGAAACCCGCGATTTCATGCCGCAGATGGGGCCCATGGTCGGTTACGCCGTCACCGTCGTGGTGGAGCCAAGCAACAAAGCTCATCGCGAAGTCAATTCGAACGCGTGGAATGAATACCGCAGTTACGTGGCGGGCATCCCCGGACCCAAAATCGTCTGCGTGCAAGATCTCGACAAGCCCCGCACCATTGGCTCCTTCTGGGGCGAGGTGAACAGCAACATGCACCGCGCTCTCGGCTGCGTGGGCACCATTGTCGATGGCGCGATCCGCGATGTCGATGAAATGACCAACGCTGGTTTCAAAGCCCTGGCCCGTCGCTTCTGCGTCGGTCATGCACACGTCCACCCCGTGCGCTGGAATTGCGAAGTCGAAGTCTTCGGCCGCAAAGTGACTCCCGGCGATCTCATTCACGCTGACAAGCACGGCTTTCTCGTCATCGAGCCCGAAGCCCAGCCGCAAATCCTCGAAGCCTCCCGTTTCATGGACTCCAACGAATGCCTCACCGTCATCCCCGCCGCACGTGGCAGTGCCGGTCTCAGCAGCGCTGAAGTGCTCGCCAATCTCGCCGCTGCCGGTGCGCAGTTCGGCAAAAACGCCAAAGCCAAATTCCAACGCGAAGGTGAATGGTAGCTCATCTGGAACCACTCATGAAACCGATCTCAATTCTAACTCTCCTCTGTCTGTTCGTAATCCAAGGCGGTGCACTTGCCCAAGGGGCTTCACCAGCCGAAACCGCCTTCGGCCTGCAAGTGCCCGCGCCAGGAGCAGATGCTTTGGCCGATGACGTCCTGCAGCAGGCGATCGACAAAGTCTCATCCGCCGGTGGCGGCACCGTGATTCTTGGCGCAGGCGCCTTCAAACTCTCCCGCAAGGCCGGGGATGAAACCGTGATCATCAAAAGCAATGTGACCCTGCGCGGCCAAGGCTACGCCACACACATCTATCTGGACCCCAAAACCCCACCCCATCCGATCCGATACTTCCCCATGCGCATCGGTTCAGCCAAGGTGCCCGCAAACAATGTAGTGATCGAAAACCTGCGCTACACCGGCAACGACAAGCTCATCGGCGGCGGTTCAATCATGGGCTTCAACGCACGCCTGGACGAACCCGAATCAATGCTCCTCTCCTGCGACAACATCACCGTTCGCAATTGCTGGATCTATGACTCCAAGCAGGCGGCGGGCTGCACCAAGCCCGCATCGAACATGTATCAGGCCAAGTACGTCATTCCTGCCGAAGAAGCCAAGGTCGCAAGCAAAGCCGGAGCGGGTAAACAATTTTACGGCCTTCCGGAACGCCAGGCCTCACAGTTCAAGAACTGGCAGGTGCATCACAACATGATCGACACCTGTGGCAACAAAGCGGTCGAACTCGCGGAGTGCAATGGTGGCCTCATTGCGGATAATTACATCATCAATTGCGAAGACGGACCGCAGGTGATCTTTGGTTCACGCAATGTCCGCATCTGCGACAATCAGGTGTTCTTCCTGCGCACCGGAATCAACATCACCGAAGGCTCGCATCACATCACCGTCACCGGCAACATCGTCGAACCCGTTGCTGGGAAGGCTACGAATAGGTGGGGGACATGCCTGCTGTTTCGCACTGAACCGCTGCCTCTCGTCACCACCGTCTCTCACGTCAGCGTGACCGGAAATGTGTTTCGCAATCAGACGGCCGCTGCCAAACTCACGGTCAGCTTTGAGACGCGCCCCGAATCGCTCGGCTGCAAGTATGAGGCCATTACTTTGACCGGCAATGTGTTGGACGGAGATGTTCAATTGTATGATCGCAGGATTCCCATGATGACGACCATTTCAGATATCGTGGTTGCCGACAACGTCTGCGAAGGAAAGCTCACCAATGTCCCTGCGGCTGACATGAAATCTTCGCACATCACCATTCGTGGCAACACCTTTCGCAGCCCCGGTAATCAGCTGCTCAAGGCCAGCGGTTGGATCTGGTCGGACAACACGCATACCTCAGGCACACTCGAACTCGACGCTGCCGCCAAGGGCAACATTGTGCGCAACAACGTGACGACCTCACCCATTCACGATCAAGGCATCAAAACCAGCCTGAATGGCAATGAAGTGTTCTCCCCTGATCCCTAATTACAGCGTCTCACCACCAACCCCTGAATCCCCCCCTCAATCATGAAACACCTCTCCTTCCTCCTGCTCCTTTGCGGCTCCCTCGCCGCCGCCGAACCCTTCATCGAAAAACAAGATCTCTTCATCGGCGGCGATAATCCCGCCTACCAGCTCTATCACATCCCCGGTATCGTCGTCACTGCCAATGGAACCGTGCTCACTTGGTGTGAAGCCCGCAAGCGTGCTGCCGGTGTCAGCGATTGGGACGACATCCGCATTCTCCTCCGCCGCAGCACCGATGAAGGCAAAACATGGAGCGAACCGCAAAGCATCGCCAATGTCGAAGGACCCAAGACCAAGAACCCCTTCGCGCTCAAGATGAAGAACGTCGATCCCAACGACGTGACCTACAACAACCCCGTACTCATCGCCGGCAAGGACGGCACCGTTCACATGCTCTTCTGCCTTGAATACGAGCGCTGCTTCTATCAGCGCAGCGAAGACGATGGCCTTACCTGGAGCAAGCCGTCTGAGATCACCTCCGCCTTTGATGCCTTCAAGAAAGACTACGACTGGAAGGTGCTCGCCACCGGGCCAGACCACAGCATCCAGCTCAAGACGGGTCGCTTCGTCGTCCCAGTCTGGCTCTCCACCGGCAAGGGTGGCAATGCACATCGCCCCAGCGTCACCGCTACCATTTTCAGCGATGATCAAGGCAAAACATGGAAGGCTGGCGACATCGCCGTGCCATGCACTGAGGAATGGATCAACCCCAACGAAACCGTCGCCATCGAACTCAACGACGGCAGCGTCATGCTCAATGTACGCAGTGAATCAAAGGCCCACCGTCGCCTCGTCACCGTCAGCAAAGACGGCGCCACGAACTGGAGCACACCCAAGTTTGACGACGCCCTGCTCGAACCCATCTGCATGGGCGGCATCGTTCGCTATGATCACGATGGTAAGAGCCTCATCCTCTTCTCCAATCCGCACAACCTCGAGAAAGAGAAAGGCAAAGCCGAGCCCGGCAAAAACCGCGACCGCAAAAACGTCAGTGTAAAGATCAGCCGCGATGAAGGCAAAACCTGGCCCGTGAGCAAAACCATCGAACCCGGCCCCAGCATGTATTCAGACATCGCCGTCACCAAGAGCGGCACCATCCTCTGCTTCTACGGCCGCAGCGGCGACGGTTCAGCGCTGGCCCACTTTGCCGGAGGTCGCCTGACGTTGGCCCGATTCAATTTGGAATGGCTGACCACTCACCAGTGATGGATAGCCTCCCGCGTGGGTTGTCCTTCTGCCTCACTCATCGTTCTTCATTCGTCTCTGCCGCGAAGAACTCATCACGCCGCGTTCTCACGGTGCAGTGGAGCGCTTCGATTCGAAGACGCTGCTCTTCTTCAGCCCCGCTTCCCTGTTTCGCCAGATAGAGCATCCCTATGGCCGCTGGGACGAGTTGCACTTTGCCCGCTTCAATCTTGAATGGCTGACCAACGGCAAAGAAATCTCGTCACCATGAAACGCCTCCACATCCTCCTGATTGTCCTGACATTCGGCGCGCTGTTTCAATGCAATGCCGAAGACATGCCCGCCCGTGGTCTTTGTGCACATCGTGGTGACATGGGCACTCATCCAGAAAACACCATTCCCGCGCTGGTTGAGGCTGTCCGCCTCGGTGCCCACATGATCGAGTTCGACATTCAGTTCACCAAAGACGGTGCTCTCATCCTCATGCACGACGCCACGGTGGACCGCACCACAAACGGCAAAGGAAAGGTTTCTGACCTCACACTCGCAGAGATCAAAGCGCTCGACGCAGGCGCAAAGCTCGATGCCCGTTTCGCCGGCACACGCATCCCCACGTTTGAAGAAGCGCTGGCAGTGTTTCCCAGGAACGTCTGGCTTAACTGCCACCTCAAAGGCGGTGCCGCCCTCGGCGAAGCCACGGCCAAGGCAATCGCCAAAACGGGCCGCACACATCAAGCCTTCCTCGCTGCCTCCGCCGATGCAGCCAAGGCCGCCCGTGCCGCTGTGCCAGGCATCCTCATCTGCAACATGGAGCGGCAGAATGGATCGATGGCATACGCGCAGGAAACCATCGCCATGAAAGCACAGTTCATTCAACTCCTCGGCAAAGGCGAAGTTCCCGTTCAGGCGGTCAAGCTACTCAAAGCCGCAGGCGTGTTCGTGAATTATTACCACGATGAAACATCCGAAGGGCTCCGCCGCCAATGGAGCTCCGGGGTCGATTTCCCGCTCGTGAATGATCTGGCAAAAGCTTTGCCCGTGGCACGGGAGTTTGGCATTGAGCCCATCCCAAGACAGCCCTGAGAGCCGTCACTCCCCATGCTCACGACGCCATGATTTCAATATGGCATCCAGCAGTCCGGGAAAGCGGCTGTCCAGTTCCTTGCGCCGCACCTTACTCGTCATTTCCACACCACGGCGCTCGCTGTGGATGATACCCGACTCACGCAAAATGCGGTAATGCTGTGAGCAGGTGGACTTGGGGATGGTGCATTTCAGGCGGCCGCTGGTCTCCACGCAGTTGAGTCCCTCCTCAGCCTTGCGCAGCTCGGCTACGATGCTGAGACGCACGGGATCTGAGAGCGCATGCATGATGCCTGCGACTGTGAAACTATCGGCTGAAGGATGGTGGAGAGGTCTGATGAACGGATACTACATTAATTTCACTTGCAGTTCAATCATTCCATTGTTCGGTAAATGTGAACAAAAGAACTAACTGATCATGCCCACTCTCTTCGATCCCCTCCAGCTCGGCTCACTCACTCTCCCGAACCGCATCTTCCTAGCCCCACTCACACGCGCTCGAGCAGGTCAGCAGCGCATACCAAACGCCCTAATGGCCGAGTACTACCGCCAGCGGTCCAGCGCCGGCCTCATCCTCACGGAAGCCACCTCCGTCACACCCATGGGCGTCGGTTATGCCAATACCCCCGGCATCTGGTCGGACGAGCAGGTCACCGGCTGGAAGCTCATCACCCAGGCCGTGCATGAAGCCGGTGGCCGCATCTTCCTGCAGCTCTGGCATGTGGGCCGCATCTCAGATCCGCTGTTTCTTGATGGCGCGTTGCCCGTAGCTCCCAGCGCCATCACCCCAGCAGGCCACGTCAGCCTCGTGCGTCCAGAGAAGCCCTTCGTCACCCCGCGTGCCTTGGAACTTAACGAAATCCCCGGCATCATCGAAGCCTTTCGCAAAGGCGCTGAAAACGCCAAGCTCGCCGGTTTCGACGGAGTAGAGATTCACGGTGCCAATGGCTACCTGCTCGATCAGTTCCTGCAATCCAAGTCCAATCAGCGTACCGACGACTACGGCGGCTCCTTGGAAAACCGCGCCCGTCTCATGCTTGAGGTCGCCGATGCCGTCATCTCCGTCTGGGGTGCCGATCGCGTGGGCATGCATCTGGCTCCGCGCTGCGATTCACATGACATGGGCGATTCCAATCCCCTGGAAACCTTCAGCTACGTCGCGCGTGAGCTTGGCCGACGCAAAATCGCTTTCATCTGTGCACGCGAGCGCCAGGCTCCGGATAGCATCGGCCCTGCGTTAAAGAAGGCCTTCGGCGGTCTCTATGTGGCCAATGAAAAATTCACCCTCGATTCCGGCAATGTCATCCTCGCCGCCGGTGACGCCGATGCCGTCGCCTTTGGCGTGCCCTTCCTCGCCAATCCCGATCTGCCAAAGCGCTTCGCCTCAGGTGCCGCCCTGAACACTCCAGATCCCTCCACGTTCTATGCAGACGGAGCCAAGGGCTACACCGATTACCCTGCGTCATGAATACGCACCCCGGCCTCCTCTACTCCGTCCTGGATCTGTCGCCGATCCTGCAAGGCGAGACGGCCGCGCAGTCCTTCCGCCATTCATTGAATCTGGCTCAGCACGCCGAGAAGTGGGGCTACCACCGCTACTGGGTCGCCGAGCATCACAACATCCCCGGCGTCGCCAGCGCCGCCACTTCGGTCGTCATTGGTCACATCGCCGGTGGCACCTCCACCATCCGCGTGGGCTCCGGCGGCATCATGCTGCCCAATCACGCCCCACTCGTCATTGCCGAGCAGTTCGGCACGCTCGAGTCACTCTATCCCGGCCGCATCGATCTCGGCCTCGGACGCGCACCCGGCGGAGATCAGCTCACCGCCCGCGCCCTGCGTCGCGGCCTCGGCAGCAGTGGCGATACCTTTCCCGCAGACGTGCAGGAATTGCAGAGTTTCCTCGGCTCACCTCTGCCCGGGCAGCGCGTGCACGCCGTCCCGGGGCAGGGGCTCCATGTCCCGCTCTACCTTCTCGGCAGCAGCACCTTCAGCGCCACCCTCGCCGCAGAGCTGGGACTGCCCTTTGCCTTCGCCTCCCACTTCGCACCCGAGTTGCTGCATCAGGCACTCGACATCTACCGCACCCAGTTCCAACCCTCCGCAGCTCTGGACAAACCCCACGTGATGATCGGCGTGAATGTCATCGCCGCAGACTCGGACTCCGAGGCCAGACGCCTCTACACCTCGCTCCAGCAAGTCTTCCTCAATCTCATTCGCGGCAGGCCCACACAATTGCAGCCCCCGGTTGATGACATCGACTCACTCTGGAATCCAGTCGAGGCCTCACAAGTATCCCGCATGACCCACTGCTCCGCCGTCGGCGGGCCGGACACTTTCCGCCAGCAGATCGAAGTCCTGCTCAATGACACCGGCGCAGATGAAGTCATCGCCACCGCCCACATCCACGATCAACAGGCGCGCTTGCACTCCTTCGAAATCGCCTCCGATATTTTTAAAAGCCTGCAGCATTTCAATTCGTAACTTCACCCACTCAACCCTACCCACACTCCCATGGAATACAGACAACTCGGCGGCTCCGGCTTCAAAGTCCCCGCACTCACACTCGGCACCGGCACCTTTGGCGGTGGTACAGAATTCTTCAAAGAGTGGGGCACCTCCGACGTCGCCGAAGCCTCCCGTCTCATCGACATCTGCCTGGAAAACGGGCTCAACATGTTTGACTCGGCCGACATCTACTCAAACGGTCTCGCCGAAGAAATCCTCGGTCAAGCCATCAAAGGCCGTCGCGACCAAGTCCTCATCTCCACCAAAGGCACCTTCCGCTTTGGCGAAGGCCCGAACAACGTCGGCTCTTCCCGCTGGCATCTCATCCGCTCCGTGGAAAACAGCCTCAAGCGCCTCGGCACCGACTACATCGATCTCTATCAGCTTCACGGCTTCGATGCCATGACCCCGGTCGAAGAAGTCGTCGGCACCCTCGACGATCTCGTCCGAGCAGGAAAAATCCGCTACATCGGCGTGTCCAATTTCTCCGGCTGGCACCTCATGAAATCCCTCGCCCATGCCGACAAATTTGGCCTGACGAAATACGTCGCCAATCAGACCTACTACTCCCTCATCGGTCGTGACTATGAGTGGGAGCTCATGCCCCTCGGCGTCGATCAAAAAGTCGGTGCCGTCGTCTGGAGTCCCCTCGGCTGGGGCCGCCTCACTGGCAAGCTCCGTCGCAATCAGCCACGTCCAGAAACCAGCCGCCTCAATCACAAGCTCAGCTCTTCCATGGGCCCGCAGGTGGACGACGAATACCTCTACAAGGTCGTCGATGCCCTCGACGAAGTCGCCGCCGAAACCGGCAGGACCGTCCCGCAAGTCGCTCTAAACTGGCTCCTCCAGCGCCCCACCGTTTCCACCGTCATCATCGGTGCCCGCAACGAAGAGCAGCTCCGCCAAAACCTCGGTGCCGTCGGCTGGAACCTCACCACTGAACAAGTGGCCAAGCTCGATGCCGTCAGCGAAAAACCAAAGATCTACCCCTACTGGCACCAGAGCGGCTTCGAAGAGCGCAATCCGTTCCCAACCAAGTAGCACCGACTTCCGCACCTCATTAGCGCAGCCATCTCACAAAAGAGATGGCTGCATTTATAGCGCCTCGCAATTTCCACTTCGCCTTGGCGCAGCTCTCCGCCAAGCAAAGTACTCCCGAGCATCAGCTCGTTCTGGAAAGCTCCGCAAACACCCAGGATTCAGAACGAGGAAAGCGGTGTCTAGAAAGTAGCCATCTCGCTCCCGCGAGATGAGCTAAAGGCTCCCAATGCCTGTCAAACCTTCCAATGATACAGACGATTTCCTCCGTCAGCGCGTGTGGCCAAAAAGCCCGTCCTGCGCCCACAAGTACTCGTGGACTTTCCGGTTATCTACCGCGGCTTGCCGATTTAGGGGATCAAGATTGCGTTACCTCTCGCAGGCACCAGCTTCGTGCCGTTGCTCATCAATCCAGAGCAGAAGTAGAGGGTAGCAAAACAGAAAACCGATGTACTTATTCAATTGCATGAACAAAACACAAATGATGCGGGTGAGTCGATCAGGCACCACACGCCGCCGCTTCATCAAGACCGCCGCAGCCTTGCCATGGCTTGCTAATGCAGCGAACCCCTCACGAACCGCACCTCGGGTTCTGTACAGCAACGACACAACAAACATCACCTCCTGCGTCAGCCCCTTCCACAAAGAGCGGGAACCTTTTCGCAAAGAGATGCTCGAAGCCACGGTGGATGAAGTGACCGGACTCGTGGACGCAAATCTCCTCCAGCCCGGCCTCGGCATGGTTCCCATGTGGCCCAGCAAGGTCCTGCCACTGGCAGAGCACTACGCCTGGATCAAGCAGCGCTACGGCCAGAAGCCCGATCCCTTCGGCCAATTTGTCTTGGATGGCGGTGATGTCGTGCAGGTCTTCATCGAACGCTGTCGTCAGCGCCAGCAGGCCGCCTTCATCTCCTTCCGCATGAACGATGCCCATCACAAGGAGTTCAGCGATCCCAAGCCCGGCGACAAACCCGGCGGAAGTATCGGCATGAGCGTCACAAAACATTACGTCGAGCATCCCGAATACCGCCTCAAACCCGGCTCCTTGCGCGGAGCCGACCTCGTGCAAAACTGGGCCGTCCCCGAGGTTCGGGCGCAAAAGTTCGCCCTCATTCGCGAGCTGTGTGAGAACTACGATCTCGACGGCCTCGAACTCGATTTCCTGCGCACTTACAGCTACTTCCG